>RFGP01000053.1 GCA_003697365.1 Chloroflexota bacterium
ATTCAAAGGCACACTGACCAACATACCACGCAATGTTTCAGCTTCATTTCGATCTGCGATGCCCTCTAAAGTCAAAAGCGCTGCATTGCGATGAAGGCGAGCGCTGATCAGTTTATAGGGTTTTCGTTGTTGTGGTTGGCGCGCTTTGCTTAAGTAAACTGTTTTGAGGGAACGTATACGCTCAGGATACGCAGTATAAATCTCCATGCGGAGCTCACCGCGTATCCCATGAGGGCGTACAATTTTACCAAGTTTCATGAAGTGATCACGTTGATGCGTCACTCGCTGTGCTCACCTAATCCATGATTTTTAGCGTAATGCGTTGACCGTTGAGTGTCCCCGCTGCGCGTAGTAATGTGCGTAATGTGTTGGCAATACGACCTTCTTTGCCAATAATTCGCCCAGTATCTTCTGGGGCAACGTGCAAGCGCACGATGGTATGACCGAACTCGTCTTGCTCAACTTCCACGCGAACTTGCTCAGGGTCGTTGACCAATGCTTTAGCGATATACTCAACCAAGCCTTGCACATTGCTTCTGGTTGCCATGCAACATTATTCCTCTGTTGATGTAGGTTCTTCTTCTACAATCTCTGCTACAGGTGTGGGCTGTGGCTTGTCCACAGCATCGTAGCGTGTCTTCGGGCTAACGTCTTCACGGCTAGCCTTTGCTGCTTCAGCTTCTGCCACAAGGGTTTCCATGCTTTCTCCAGCGCGCAAACGTGCTAAACGGTCTAGTGTGCCATAACGGGCAAAGAATTTTTCAACGCTTTCAGATGGCTTTGCGCCAACGCTCAGCCAATATAAAGCGCGATCTTCTTTATATTCAACAGTTTCGGGTTGGGTGCGTGGATTATAATATCCAAGTACTTCGATAAAACGACCATCACGCTTATTACGTGAGTCGGTCACAACAATACGATAGTGGGGTTGGCGCTTTGAACCAGCGCGACGTAAACGAATGCGAACCATGTAAACTCCTCTTACCTCATTCCGGGAAAATTAGGCATCCGCCCATTTTTCAATTGCTGAATCATTTTTTGCATTTCGCGGTACTGCTTCAACAATTCGTTGATGTCTTGTACCGTTGTACCACTGCCAGCTGCAATGCGTTTTTTGCGGCTAGCATTTAAGATTTTAGGATTGTTGCGCTCTTTAGGAGTCATCGAATAGATGATGGCTTCTATGCGCTTCAAGCGGTCTTGGGCGACTTGATCATCAATATTCATTTGTTTTCGCAAGCGCCCCATACCGGGAACCATATCTAAAATTTTGCCTATCGATCCCATACGCTTGATTTTCTGGATTTGATCTAAGAAATCCTCAAGCGTAAACTGGTTTTTCATTAACCGTTCTTCAAGGCGTTTAGCTTCTTTCTCGTCATAGAGCTGCTCTGCTTGTTCAATCAGCGTGAGCATATCACCCATGCCTAAGATACGAGAAGCTAAACGATCAGGGTGAAACTGCTCAAAAGCGTCGAGTTTTTCACCAACGCCCATAAATTTAATGGGTACGCCGGTGACTTCACGCATTGAAATAGCTGCACCACCCCGTGCATCACCGTCTACTTTAGTTAAGATGAGGCCAGTAATGCCTAGCCGTTCATTGAAGCCTTGTGCGATATTTACCGCCTCTTGCCCTGTCATGGCATCTGCAACGAGCAAGATTTCGGCAGGATTGGTACACGCTTTGATGGCTTCAAGCTCAGCCATTAAGTTTTCATCAATCTGTAAGCGTCCTGCGGTGTCAATAATGACAACGGTTGCACCTGCTTGACGTGCTGCCTCAACCCCGCGTTCGCAAATGTCAGGGGGCGGTGCAGAAGTCCCTTCTTCATAATAGGGGACTTGAATCTGCTTAGCGTTCACAATTAATTGTTCAACAGCTGCCGGACGGTAAGTATCAGCTGCGACCAAAAAAGGTTTACGCCCATCACGTCGTAGGTAAAGCGCTAGTTTGGCTGCTGTTGTTGTCTTACCTGAACCTTGTAGCCCAACAAGCATAATCACACGTGGGGTCGGGCCAGCTAGATTTAATGTGCCGGGCTCTCCCAGTGTTGCAATGAGTTCTTCATTGACGATTTTAATGACTTGTTGTGCTGGCTGTAGGCTTTTTTGAACTTCAGCACCAACCGCACGAGTTTTTACCCGATTGATGAAGGCCTTCGCAACTTTTAGGTTCACATCGGCTTCTAATAATGCCATCCGAACTTCACGCATGGCATTATTGACATCTTCTTCTGTTAGATGTCCTTTGCGTCCTAGTGATGAAAAAACATCTTGTAGACGGTCACTCAAGCTCTCAAAAATTGGCATAATGAACCTAAATATTGAAAATCGAACGGTATCAAACGGGCATTGTAGACGAGGCTACTGCGTCCGTCAAGATTTAATGCTGTTGTGATGAATACTTAAAACTAGTTATTGATGCGCATTGGCATAATAACATGTTGGAATTGGCGGTATTCATCATTGTGATAGGGACGAATTAAACAAGCATCACTTGAAGTATTAGTACAAATTTCAATTTGATCGTCCCCCACAACACCAAGAACTTCAAGTAAATAGCGCACATTGAGCGCGATTTCTAAAGGTGCACCTTCAACTGATGCGTCAATCAGACTTTCATTGGAGCCTTTTTCAGCTGAAGAAGAGGATAAAACAACTTCACCATGTGTATGTGTGCCTTCAGGCGGGCGAATGTGCATTTGAGTGGTGTCAGCATTATCACGTGCAAAAATAGCCGCGCGGCGTGCTGAACGCAACAAATCTTCAGTATAAACAGTTGTTATTGTTTGGAAATTCTTTGGAATGGCACGTTCATAATCAGGAAATGTGCCGTCAATCAAACTAGAAACGACATCAACATTGTTAAGATGGAACATCACTTGCCGCCGTCCTTCGGGCAATGAAATCAGCACATCTTCATCAGCATCAGAGATGATGCGCGAAAGTTCAAACAGAGCACGTGCTGGAATAATCACTTGGAAGGAAGTTGTAGCGCCACGCTCAAGCACAGCACGACATTCTGATAAGCGATAACCATCCGTTGCGGCCATGATAAGCGTGTTGCCTTCCATGCGCGTTAGAATGCCTGCCAATACAGGCTTGTTTTCTTCTTTAGAGGCAGAAAAGGCGACAAGCTCGATCATACGCTTGAATTCTAGTGCAGGAACAGCAATGCCCGTAGAAGCATCCGCTTCAGGAATAATTGGGAATTCGACCGCATCAATACATTTAATTTGATTGTTGTTGCCTCCGCAATGGAGATACAGCGTTTGTGTTCGCTTATCTAAATTTAAGTCAATGCGTTCAGGAGAAAGGATGCTAACCAAATCATAAAATAACTTGGCTGGCACTGTGGTAGCACCTTCTTCATCAACGCTGCCCCCAATCCAAACATGGATTCCTAAATCTAAATTTGTTGCTGAGAGCTTAATGCGTGCATTATCTGTTGAAATCATGACATTATTCAGAATAGGTAAGGTTGGCCGTGAGGGCACCGCTCGCGTTACGATGTTAAGCGCACGTTGTAAATTTTCTTGCAACACAGAAACACGCATGAAGATAGCTCCACAATATTTTAATGGATACAAACTCAAATCTTAGCGCATTATAGCGATCTCAGAGTGATTAGCAAGGGTGTTCTATAGTTCGGCCAATTACTCTATCGCTAAAATAAGAGACTTCTGCGCTTATCTTTCAATAAACTAACAACCATTTGGTATAGAGATATTTGGAGGAAAGCCAATATCATAAACATTATATTGATAGCGCAATCGCCCTGTTACAGGACGTTCTCCAAAAAAAAGAATGGCACGGTTGACATTCATTTCTATGGTATAGCGCACTACTATTTGGTTTTCTGGGCTAAACCACAATTCGCCAGTTAAATAGTCTAGTTCTGAGATGGATTCCGTTAGTTGTAAGTATGGTTGATTAATAAACTGGGGATCAAAGCCATATTGCCAAGCTACAACGTCATTAATGAGGTCTTTGCGACCACTCGGTTGTGCAAATTCTACTCCACCAATTAATTGACCTGCTGAAAGCGTTGCGAATGGGGCCACTTCTTCAGGATTTGTCGTACAAATGCCATTACTATCTATCATATAGTAGTTATTTGAGAGCCGCACAACATCAAGGTAGGTTGAACCGCCAGAAAAAACATCACCCTCAAACTCTAAGCGTACGTGTCGCCGCACATTTAACTCATCGTTCCAAACTTCGATGCGTAGCCATGAATCTGGAGCGAGCTCACGAGTGTCAGCATAAAAACCTGCAAAACTGGCCTCAATGACAAAGCGAGAATGAACCATATTAACCAAGTTGTCGTCGATGTTAGGGAAGCTCACGCTTTCAAAGCCGGGTGGAGGGGCATTTTGTGTGAAGGGTAACGCGGTCTGCAAGTCTTCGTAGGTTATATTGGCTTGTGTAGGAATAACTACAGGTTCTGACTCACCTAAGATGCGGCTACATGCACCTAACGTTAATCCCATTACAAGAAGACTGATAATGAAACCAATAGCAGGTATACGAACAGTCAAATTTGGTGTCCTTTTGGCTAGCTGATCCAATCGCGATTTGCAACATCCCAATAGCGATGTTCGTAGGAACGTTTGCATTCAATACAAATTTTAGCACTATCAACCCGACGATCTGCTTTCCAACGAAAACGTACTGTAGCCAGATGATGGGCACAAGTTGGACGATAGCAAATGGGGCAATAGTCCCCATGCTCTAATCCAGAGTCATTATATCGAGCCTTGTCTTCAGGATTTTTGTCGCAAACGTGACAATTTGGTACAGTCATGCCAAGTTCCCAATTTTAACAATTAATTATGCAGTCGCATTATAGCATCTCGGCAATTCAGAACAACCCACAACTATTATACGAATTAGCCGTTATTACATATCTAAATCTTTTGTAGAATATTTTCAACCGATCCTTAATAAGGCGTTATGATGTCTGTATCGAATCAACCGCGTTACCTTTTATTAAAAATTGATCCGCGACCACGTCGGCGAGCCGAGCGCTTAACTGACCATCTTATCCGTGCAGGATTTCAGGTGATAAGTGTGAGCACTATTTCAGAAGCAGAACGAATCATTCGCCGTGTTGTTCCGACACTGATATTGGTATTTGATGATATTAAGCGTAACGTAGATGCAATGATATGGATTACTCAACAACAAAGTGGCGCATCAGCTCAACTAGCCATGACCCCGCTGCTTATTTTGGCTCATCCATCAAGACAACGCCTCTTACGTTTTCAAGAATTACCAGATCGTGTGCGTGTGTTGCCGCACAATTTATCACCAGAAGAATTACTTCAACATATTCATAGGATGTTGTCTGTATGGTTATTTTGATTTGCAACACAAAATAAATTGTTGCGTATTGATACTTGAAATCAATAATGGAGAGAGTATGTATGCGAATTATTGTTCATACAGGTAAGGGTGGGGTCGGTAAGACGAGCACCTCTGCTGCTACAGCGGTACGCTGTGCTGAAATGGGTTTGAAAACCATTGTGCTTAGCACTGATACTGCACACTCGTTAGCAGATTCTCTAGACAGCGAAATTGGCCCAGAGCCTGTTCAAATGTTAGATAACTTATGGGCACAAGAAATTGATGCCCGTTATAGCTTAGAAAAGTTTTGGTGGCGTGTGCAACGCTACCTTATGCGCATCATGGCACAACAATCTAATGTCGAGGCACTTATCGCAGAAGAGATCACAATTTTACCCGGCCTTGAAGAAGGCGCGCAATTGCTATGGATTAATCAATATGTATATGAAAACACATATGATGTGTTGATAGTTGACGCTGCCCCTACTGCTGAAACACTACGGCTTTTGAGTTTACCTGAATCGACTCGCTGGTGGTTTGATCGCATTGTTCGTATTATGGGCGGCCCCGGTGCTCGTCTTTTGCGACCTTTCGCCAAGCCACTATTTGGGGCTGATTTACCTGAACAGGAAGAATTGGATAGTATTCAAGGGTTATTTGATACTTTGGACAATGTGCGCCAAATTTTGACTGATCCTCAAATGAGCACGATGCGCCTTGTGATGACACCTGAAAAAATGGTCATTAAAGAAACACAACGTACATTCACATACCTAAATCTGTATGGTTATACTACAGATGCTATTGTTTGTAATCGTGTTATACCAGACTTGGTGACCGATCCATATTTTGCCGCATGGAAAGATCGACAACGTGAGAACATTGCGCTTATCCAAGAAGCCTTTGGCGAGCTTTATATGTTGCAATCCCCCTTATTTGAGCGTGACGTTACAGGTTATGACGATCTACGCCGCTTAGCAGATGCGCTTTACGGCGATCAGAACCCCACTGCGAAATTTACCACAGGTATTGCTTCACATCGTATTGAATCTGATCCTGATTCAGAGGATTATATTTTAGTTATCCCGCTACCATTTGCTCGGAAGGATGACTTAGATGTATATCGTAGTGCCGATGAGCTGACGATTCGCGTAGGGCCATATCGACGTAATATTGTATTGCCACACACATTGTGGAAGTATGAGATCGGCAAGGCAAATTTTGCGGATAATACACTACGTATTCGCTTTATCAAGCCTGTTTCATCAGCAGAAGAAGCATAATTTAAAGAACGCCTACTGCAACTGAGTAGGCGTTTATTTGGCTTAGCGATGGCATATCATTGAGAGAACTTCTTGGCGCAATTGCGCATCAGTTTTGAATATTCCGCGAGTGGCAAGCGTTGTTGTGTTGGCTTCATGTAATTTTACGCCACGTGATGACATGCACATATGCTCGACATCATATAACATCACCATCACACCTTTAGGTTGGATGAGTTCCATGAGTTTATCAGCAGTTTGTGCGCCAATACGTTCTTGCAACTGAAAACGACGCGCGTAAATATCGAGTATTCGCCCTAACTTTGATAGGCCTAAGAGATATTGTTCAGGGATATAAGCAATAGCAGCATATCCCATAAATGGTGCTAAATGATGGCTACAAGTGCTGTAAAACTTCATATCTTTGACCAACACAAGGTCATCGCTGCCGTGCGTATTAGGAAAGACTGTAATCTCATCTTCGGCATGACGCGCATAACCAGCTGCCCAATACTCAACATAGGCCTTAGCGACTCGCTTAGGGGTATCAGTATAATTCGGATCGTCCCAATTGACATTAAAGGCATCTAATAAATCAAAAATGGCTCGTTCTATGCGAGCGACTTGTTGCTCATCTCCTGTCAAAATTTCCGTTTGCTCGTATTCTTCAGGAAAAACGGGTAATAAATTTTCGGCTGAGGCAAGCAATGTATGCCCAGACACAACGGTGCCAGTTGGTTCACCGACCGTAAAAGACTCAAACGAGATATTGGGAATTTCTTGAGTATCAAGTGCGGAATGATGATCACGCTTAGAAGACGGCTCTTCGTAAGATTGATGACCATTGTGTTGTTGAGATGAGTTGTGCATGGCGGTAGATTCTCCTCACCAATGTTGTGTATTTCAGGGTGTTGCGGTTTTGTGGCTAAAACACCTTTCGGTTTGAACATCAGCGGTTACAGGATTCACGACCGCCAAGGGTCGGTTTTGCAACCAGCTTCTATTCAGTTGTGCAATGTCTTAGAGACATTTACGCCGCATGTTCTTACTATCTAGGCTAAGATAGCACAGGTTTATGAGGCAAAAATTAAGAGATATATGCTTATATTATAAGAACTATAGAAAATGTATAAAATCGTCAGCGTAGCCTAAGCGTTAAGATACTTCTGATAAATTCTTTGGTAGAATATCATTGAAGCCTAAAAAGAACAAATGAGCTAAATTGAGGGAATCGTGGTCAATCAGCAACGTGCATGGTTGGATGAAGAGCCTATTGTCATAGCTGTACGTGAAGTCAGCTATGATCCGCTAGAAGACACAGCACAATCATTAAAACAACCTTATTCAATATGGCGACGTAGGCGCTTATTACTCGCATTTTTAATGCTTGTCTTATCAATTGGGTGCATTTTTGTTGGTGTGCAACTCATCAGTTCTGCCTTGCCCACAAGAACCGTATATATGGTTACGGAAAACCAGAGCATCATTAATGCAGGTGGCATTGCTCCTTTCTTCTCTCCAGAAGTGCAATATTGGGAAGAAGATATTTTGCGTTGGGCTGAGGAGTACGATCTTGATCCTAATTTGATCGCAACCATTATGCAAATCGAAAGTTGTGGAGACCCTATGGCCGGTTCACCAGCAGGAGCACAAGGGCTCTTTCAAGTGATGCCTTTCCACTTTGCACAAGGTGAAGTTATGCAAGACCCGGACACAAATGCAAAGCGAGGAATGCTCTACCTTTTGGAGGGGTTAACTTATTTTGAGGGTAATCTGCCTTATGCTGTAGCAGGATATAATGGTGGACATGGCACTGTTGCGCGTGGCTATCATATGTGGGCGGATGAAACTCGTCGTTATTACTATTGGGCAATGGGTATCTATCAAGATGCATTAACCGGGCAATCAACGAGTGATCGATTAAATGAATGGTTAGCCAACGGCGGCAGCATTTTGTGCAGTCAGGCAGCACAAACACAACGTTCATTGAATACAAATAGCTAATAGAAAGGTTATGTATGATGGCTAAGCTCTCAGAAGAACAAATTCAGATGAAGTTAAGCGAATTACAAGGCTGGACACGTGAAGGTGATGCAATACAAAAAACCTATAAGCTCCCATCTTTTCCAGCAGCTATTATGTTTGTGGGAACGGTCGGCCATCTTGCTGAAGCAGCAGATCATCACCCCGATATTTTGGTGCAATGGCGCAACGTGACTTTGACGCTGAGCACACACTCTGCAGGTGGCTTGACCGAGAAAGATTTTCAACTAGCGGCACAAATTGACAGTTTGCCTTTCAAAAAATAAGGTACTTTGTGTCATACTTTAGCAATAATCAGGCTAGCGTTGTGTCCTCCTAAGCCCAAACTATTAGAGAGAGCATAATCAATTTTGGCAGAGCGCGCTTCATTAGGCACATAGTCAAGATCGCAATCAGGGTCAGGTGTTGTATAGTTGATTGTGGGATGCAACATCTGGTCTCGAATTGATAAAACGCAAACCACAGCTTCTAATGCGCCAGCAGCCCCCAGCGCATGACCTATCATACTTTTTGTTGAATTCACTGGAGCATGTCGACCGATAACGCGCTTAATTGCGGCCGTTTCAATCGGATCATTGGTTCGCGTTGATGTGCCATGAGCATTAATATAATCGATTTGTTCAGGGTTAATCTGCGCGTCTTGCAAAGCCCAGCGCATCGCGCGCTCAATTCCCTTGCCTTTAGGATCAATAGAGGTAATGTGATAAATATCATCCGAACTCGCATAGCCTACAATTTCTGCGTAGATTCTTGCATCACGTGCTAGGGCATGTTCAAATGATTCTAGAATGAGGATCGCTCCCCCTTCGCTAAAAACAAACCCCTCTCGATCTGCATCAAATGGTCTGCTAGCAGCACTAGGATTATCATTATAGTTGCGTGGTAATGATGTCATAGAATCAAAGCAAGCAATGGTATAATCAGTGATGAGAGATTCAACGCCGCCAACAATAGCAATCTCTGCACGGCCACGTCGGATCATCTCATAACCTTCACCAATGGCTTGGGTGCTTGCCGCACAAGCTGTTGTTATCGAAAGATGGTGTCCAGTTGCAAAGCCTGCTTCTGCAGCATAAAACGTGGGCATATTCGTTAAGGAAGCCACTAATGCAAAAGCACTGGGGCGCTTGCCATTCATAAAATCTTGTACCCCACGTTGCATCGCATCATATCCACCAAATGCGGTGCCAATAGCAACGCCGATACGCTCGCTTTCTTGTCGTAGGGTGTTTTCTTCAAGTTTGGCATCTTTGATGGCCATGTGTGTGCCCACAGCAGCAAACTGAGATACGCGCTCTAGTTGACGTTGTTTTTTAGCCGAAAGATAAGGTGTTGGATCAAAATCCAGCACTTCGCCCGCAATTTGTACTCGTAAGTGAGAAGGATCAAATGCTTGAATACGTCGAATACCAGATGTGCCATTTATCAAAGCCGACCAAAAAGTTTCAAGACCAATGCCTACAGGTGAAATAACTGACATCCCTGTAATTGCTACACGGGGATAACCATTGGGGCGGTGTGTCGCAACCATTTATAATCTCCTAAATTTGGGCACATATCTTCACATTAGATAAGCGCATATCTAAAGAGTCTGTTGTGTTGTCGCCAACCTTTTCAACGGGAGATTATATAGTATGGGGCTTCAAACAGCGAACCATCGTTGTAATGCTTAGCGCTATCGCATCAAGCTGAAGTCGATTGTGCAATTTTGGCAAGGTGTTCTTTAATTGCTTCGATGATTTGCCCTTCTACAGCAAGTTTCGCTTGGCGTATAGCATTTTTCACGGCATTTGCATTGCTACGGCCATGCCCAATGATGACAACACCATTTACTCCTAGTAGCGGTGCGCCGCCAATTTCAAAGGGGTCATGTTGTTTGTAGATTCGTCGGAAAGCAGGCTTCATCAACAATGCCCCTATTTTAGCGCGTATGCTGTGTTCTACTTCATAACGGATTGCCGAGAAGATGTTACTCCCCATTGCTTCTAAGGTTTTGGCGAAGATATTGCCTACGAATCCATCACAGATCAATACATCTGTTACACCAGCAGCCATTTCTTTAGGTTCCACGTTTCCGATAAAATTAAGCCCCGAAGCGCGTAAAAGTGGGATAGTTTCTTGGATGAGATGGTTACCTTTAGTTTCCTCTTCACCATTTGATAATAACGCAATTCTAGGGTTTTGGCGGTTCATGACGCGCTCGGCATAAATGCTGCCCATTGTTGCAAATTGCACTAGCCATTCTGGACGGCAATCAACGTTAGCGCCAACATCGGCTAAAATAAAAGGGCTGCCTCGTAAGGGAACGAGCGCCGTAAGTGCTGGACGATGGATGCCACGAATACGCCGAATTTTTCCTAACGTAGCAATAGCATGAGCAGCGCCTGTATTACCACAGGTCACAAAACCCTCACAGTCACCATTTTCTACGAGTTCCATGCCAATATGCATCGAAGATTGAGGCTTATTACGTACTACATCTTGAGGTTTGTCGGTCATATTGATTACTTCGGGGGCATGAACGATCTCAATAGAAAGATTGACCGTATTATGATGAGCAAGCTCTGTTTTTAGGCGTTGCTCATCTCCAACAAGAACAACCGTACAACCAAATTCACGAGCCGCTAGCACTGCCCCTTCAACATCAGGGGCTGGATAGTTATCTGTGCCCATTGCATCGAGTGCAATTCGCATTCTTTATGATCTCCTAATTCAATGAAAATGGACTAATCTCACTTTGTTGTACAGGACGCTCATCTATCAGTATGCTCATAATGCTAACTTCATGCTTTAGGATTTTTAGTTCAGTTGCCAGCATCTGATCGGCTTCTTCAGTTGCCAACAATTCTTGTTTTTCTTTGTTTTCTACTGGCAACAGAATTGCAGTTAGGTAAGCGAGTGTTTCAGGATCAGTTGGGAATTGTTGCAAGTTAATATTCAATCGTCCTACTTCTTTGAAGGCGCGTAGATAAGTTGTGAGCTTATCAATAACTCGTTTTGATAAGCGATAAGTTCGATCTAAGTCGACGTTTGTAAGCGGAAAATCCTCCACAATGCCTGTTAAATAAGGGTTGGCGTGATGCATTGATATAAGGCGAAAACGCTTATGCCCTAGAGAGATGATATTCATGCGCCCACCTTCTAGCGGTTTAATTTGTGTGATGTGCGCTACTGTCCCGACATCATAGATGTCACCCAGCGGGCCTTCGGCTCTTCCTGCTTTAAGCAGTATTACGCCGAAATCTTCGTCATTATTCAAACAACGTTGAATCATCTCTTTATAGCGCTCTTCAAATATATGTAGTGGCAACATCATGCCGGGAAAGAGCACTGTGGTCAATGGAAATAATGGTAATTCGTAACGTTGACTAGTCAACTTTCACCTCGTTCACTTCCGTTTTGCCACACTATAGCGCTTTTTTCTCAAAAAAACATTAACGCCTTCTGAATTAACAACAAAGAAGGCGTTATCTGTAATCACAAGCGAGTAGTGTATCTGTTCTTTACCACTGTGGAACGGTGATCTCTTCAGGGCTACTATAAACATAAATATAAGGTGCAAGTTCAGGATAATCGACTAAAAATGATTGTGTTCCTGAAGGGTGCCACACATCTGCTGTTTGATCAAAATAATTCCAAACCCATTCAATATCGCCGGGCACCATGTTGACGCAACCATGAGAACGTGCTTTACCAAACCAGTTATGGAAATCTGCGCTATGTAAGGCTTCATTACCGTTAAAAAACATTACCCAGCGCGTAGGGAAAGAATATTCTGGTGGGTTTGCACCGGGCGGACCCGACATTTGCATGGACAATGTGCGCCCGTAAATTTGATATAAACCTTCTACCGTTTCAAGCCAATATCCAGCCGAGATTAAAGTAGCAAAAATTGGTTTGTCATCTTCTAGTAATACAAAGGTTTGAAAATGTTTATCTATCACAGCCCATGGCCCATGAACACCTTCTGGACGTTCAGGGATTTGGAGGATAGAGACATGCTCACCTTTCATCCATTGTCCGGGGCCGATGAGATACCACCATTCGCTTCCAACTTTGGTTGCACCATATATGTAATACAACTCCCCTTTACGTATGTTACGTGCTGTATTGTATAGATCAGAGGGGGAAATGCCCGGCACATCAAAATAGGGAAAGGTGCGGGTTTGCCAAGCGATAGGATAGGGCAATGGTTCATCAGGCAATAATATACTACGTGGTTGAACTGCTTCACTACGATCTGCGTAAGGATCATAGGCGACACCATCACGTTCAGGATCGTAGCTTACAGGTCGTTCCAGCTCTGGAAATGGGTTGCGCATAATCTCCTCGTCACATTCAGGCGTACGAGGTAGGCTTTGTGATAACAATGCGCATGGGCCATCTAGAGGCCTATTGTGAATTATTGGATCATCTTGGGCATAGGTTTGAATATTTTGAACAACTATTCCCGCCAATAAAAGTGCAACAGCTGAATAGATAATTAGTTTCATCGAATCTACCTTACCAGTATTACTTAGGGATGTATTTTTCTCTTGTCACTATAGTGAGTTAGGTAAGTAGTTGTCAACCAATGTTTCATAGACGTTTTTGGAAATCTAATAAAAATAAGAAAAATAGTTTATGTGTTTTAGTATATTTTGCTAAAAAGTGTTTTAATTTGCGTTTCTTTATGCGAAGCGCTACAATCGACGTATAACATGGTTGCTTTATTGTGTTAGGCAAATTATCACTAAATTTATTGATATAGTTGGAGATCAACGTACATGTCAGATAAGGCTTTGGATATGACAACTTATCGTGAAGAAATGGATGAACGTCCTTCTGATAAGTTGTCGCCGCAAACCTTACTAGAAATGTTTTGGTATATGTTGTTGAGCCGTCGGCTTGATGAACGTAGTTGGATTTTGCACCGACAAGGACGTATTCCTTTTCATATTTCCGGGATGGGGCACGAGGCGTGTCAAGTTGCTACTGCTTTTGCGATAAATCGTGGGATTGACTATGTACATCCGTATTATCGGGATTTAGCAATGTGCTTGGCAATTGGGATCACGCCTCGTGATTTTATGCTTAGCTTATTTGGAAAGGCAGGTGAGATTAGCTCCGGCGCACGACAAATGCCGAGTCACTTTAGCTCAAGAAAACACAATATCTTGTCAATGTCTTCTCCCGTCGCTACCCAAGTTCCACAAGCGGCGGGTTTAGCTTTTGCTATTAAATATCGTTTGAAAATGGGGCTACAAGACCCCAATGATACAGCTCAACCTCGCCTAGCAATCACAAGTCTAGGTGAAGGCTCTACAAGTCAAGGCGAATGGCACGAAGGGATGAATTGGGCTGGCGTGCACAAGCTACCTTTTATTTGTCTTGTTGAAAATAACATCTATGCCATATCAGTGCCCGTTGATCAACAGATGGCCGTGCGCAATGTGGCAGATCGTGCTGCTGCTTATGGCGTTGAGGGTGTTATTGTTGATGGTAATGATGTGCTTGCATCCTATGACGCGATGGCTTACGCGGTGCAACGTGCTTATAGTGGCGAAGGGCCAACTTTAGTTGAAGCAAAAACCTATCGTCCTGTGCCACATTCTTCTGATGATGATGATCGTAGCTATCGTACCCGCGAAGAAGTTGAGCAATGGAAGCGTAAAGACCCCATACAGCGCTTCCAAGCAGTATTACAAGAACGTGGCATTCTGACCCAAGAACAACTTGATGAATATGAGTCACGTGCTCGTCAAATGGTAGATGAAGCTCAAAAATTCGCTGAAGATGCGCCCTATCCTGAGATTGAACCCAATCTCGATCCGAATAGCGTTTACGCGCCTGTGGAGGTTGATTAATGCGTAATATAACTCTTATAGATGCTGTTCGTGAAGCAATGGATGAAGAACTTGCGCGCGATCAGCGTGTGTTCATTACGGGTGAAGATGTTGGTCGGCGTGGTGGGGTTTTTCGGGCCACGATGGGCTTATATGAAAAATATGGCCCAGATCGCATTGTTGATAGTCCCTTAGCTGAATTGAGCATTGTTGCGATAGGTATTGGCGCAGCAATGGCAGGATTGCGCCCTATTTGTGAAATTCAGTTTGCTGACTTTATTCATCCAGCAATGAATCAGATCATGAATGAAGCTGCCAAGATGTATTATCGGAGTAATGGGGCATGGCCTGTTCCTATGACGATACGCGCGCCGTATGGTGGTGGCATCAGTGGCGGGCTATATCATAGCCAAAGCGTGGAGGCTTTGTTTGCACATATTCCCGGCTTAAAAGTTGTTATTCCAAGCACCCCTTACGATGCAAAGGGGTTGCTTAAAAGTGCAGTACGCGATCCAAATCCTGTTTTGTTTTTTGAACCTAAAAAAGGGTATCGTGCCATCAAAGGTGATATTCCAGACGATGACTATACTGTCCCCATTGGCCCCGTCAATGTCACCAAAGTAGGAACTGATCTTACAGTATATGCCTATGGCATGATGGCTTACTATACTTTGCAAGCTGCTCAGATCGTCGAACAGCAAGATGGTATCTCTGTAGAAGTGGTTGATGTGCGTACTCTGTTACCAGTAGACCGAACAGGCATTCTCACTTCATTTAAGAAAACAGGCAAAGCGCTTATTGTCTATGAAGACAATTTAACAATGGGGTATGGCGCTGAGATTGCCGCAATTTTAGCGAGTGATGGCTTTGAGTATATGGATGGGCCGATTCGCCGTCTTGCGGGGCCAGATGTTCCCGGCGTACCTTACAGCCATCCTGTGCAAGAGGCTTTTATGCCCTCGCCACAAAAAATCGCAGATGCTATTCGTGATCTAGCAGCATACTAAGTGTCTTATTGGAGGAATAAGCATTGATTACTAAAGTGATAATGCCTCAGCTTGGTGAATCCGTTGTAGAAGGGACAGTGAGCCGTTGGCTCTTTCAAGTTGGCGATTCGGTTAAAGAGTATGATCCACTTTTAGAGGTGAGTACTGATAAGGTCGATACAGAGGTGTCTGCACCTGCTTCTGGAATATTATTGCATATCTATGTGCCAGAAGGCGAAACAGTAGCTGCTGGAACGTTGCTAGCGGTTATTGGCGAAAAAGGCGATCCTATTCCTGAAGGTGATGATGGCGCTAGTACGGTTGCGCATGGTCAATCGCATTCAACATCAAACGAAAGTGTTTCAACTGTTCAACAGAGCACGAATGGACATGCGCAAAAAGCCCCTACTCGTATTAGCCCTGTTGTAGCACGAATGGCTGCAGAGCATAATCTTGACTTAAGCCAAATTCAGGGCACAGGACGCGGTGGTCGTATCACAAAGAAGGACGTTGAAGCATTTTTAGCGAAACGAGGAGGTAGCGTAGTAGCGACTTCTACCACAGTTGTAGAAGAAGACTTGCCCCCTTGGGAACGTCCGGGAGATGGCGACTTGTTCAAGCCTACAGGCGAATTTAAGCCAACAACTTCCGCTCCTTCAACAACACAAGTTGTGACACCATCACCAATGTCAAGTCCACCACCCACGCCGCGTGCTGCAGCTCCACAACGTGTAATTCCTGTTGAGCCAATTCCTCAAGGTTCAGAGGGTGAACTTGTTCCTCTTAACAATATGCGCCGCGCTATTGCCGAGCATATGGTGCGTTCTAAGCTACAAACAAGCCCACACGTCACCACACTCATGGAAGTGGACATGTCAGCAGTGATGGCGCACCGAGAAGCGCACAAAGCAATCTTTGCTAAGCAGGGAGTTAATTTGACCTTAACGGCTTATTTTGTTTCGGCAATGGTCACTGCTTGCCAAACAGTGCCTATTCTCAATAGCCAATGGACAGACGAGGGTATTTATATTCACCATGCTGTCCATATTGGTATGGCAGTTGCACTTGATGAAGGCTTAATTGTGCCGGTTATCAAACATGCCGAACAATTAAATCTCTTAGGTATTGCACAACGTGTAAATGACTTAGCAGAACGAGCTCGCCAAAAGAAACTAAAGCCTGATGAGGTACAAGGTGGCACTATTAGCATCACTAATCATGGTGTAAGTGGAAGCCTGCTCGCCACTCCAATCATCAACCAACCCCAAGCCGCTATTCTGGGGGTGGGCATGATCGAGAAGCGTGTAAAAGTCATTAATGATGCAATTGCCATTCGTCCTTGTGTATACGTGACTTTGACATTTGATCATCGCATTGCTGATGGTGCTACTGGTGATTATTGGTTAATGACCTTAAAGCGCACTTTGGAATCATGGGCTTAGAGATTCTGTAACGTTTCTTTGGGTACATGATCAAAAGCCACCATGTTTAGTTCATGGTGGTTTTTGTTAGGCATTTTCTATGATAAACTTTCTATAAAAATGCATATGTTCAAATGGAGTTATATACCCCATGAGTAACCCAAAGCGATTTGTTCTATACCTCATCCTAGCATTTGTAGGCCTACTTATATCCACTCAATCTCAACCAATAACACAAGCCCAAGATGATCCTGAAGCTGAGATCAACCGTCTAGCAGCAGAATTGCACATCCAAAATTCACGCTGGGGGCGTGCTACAAGTTGGATTGGTGGACAATTAGGAAATGGCGATGCCAGCTCAAATCCACGTGTGGGGCAAGTATTAACTGATTGGACGCTTACGGATATGTACGATCAAAATATCACTTTTGACATTAACGATCTAGAGCGTCCGGTGGTGATGAACTTATGGGCTTCATGGTGTGGGCCTTGTCGTTTTGAATTTCCGTTGCTAACGGAATATGCGGAGCGTGACGATCTTAATTTTGATTTGTGGTTCGTAAATACAGGCGATACCACGCTTGCTGCTGGGCAGCGCTTCTTGCGCGATCAATCCGATCAGCTTACTACAATGTATGATCCAGATGATCGTTTTGCAGCAAGTTTAGGGTTACGCGCTTACCCAACCACGTTGTTGATGGATACTGACGGCACCATCATCGCTACCCATGCGGGCATTGTAACCAATACTGTAATGGATTTTTTGAATGCGCTAGCGTTAGCACCGCGCGAAGGTGGTATTGATACATCAGGGCTTGAATTTGATTTACTGGAATATCTTCAACCAATTGATCCTGAAAATGCAACACCGCTCATCTACAATCAGCAAGCTGCCGGCATTTTAAACGATGAAGATTGGCGTGATGATTTTATCTTCGTTGGAACAGCTAATGAAGAGGTGATCATCAATTTAACCTATGTCAGCGATGAAGTAGAGGCTTATATCGCTATTATTGGCCCAGATGGACAACTTGTTACACCTAATGAAGAACGTAGTAGCATTGATGTTTCTGGAATTTCACTCTCTGTGACTTTGCCGCAAGATGGCACTTATGTGATCGTTGTCTCACGCTTCTTAGAGGATGAAGGTTTTGGCGAGGGTGGTTATAACATTATTATCAATAATGCAAACACTGTAAGCAACAATGATGGCAGTGCTGCATTAACCATTGCTTCGGGTATACCATCAAATGGCATCCTCACTTATGAGCGCAAACAACAAGCCTATATTTTAGATGTTTCGGCAGGACAAACTGTAACTTTTACGCTTACTCATGATTTACCTGAAGAAGAGTTGAGTTTACAAGCACGTATGGGGAATACGCGCCTTGTTCCATATACTAAAACCACTGAAGGGCAATTAGAAGTTGTTGCTACAGTTGAAGAAAGTGGGCGTTATAGTGTTTATGTGGCACGTTCAAACAGTTCACGTGCCGGTCCAATTACATATACGCTGACAGTTGATATTGAAGGTGATGCTGTTCCTGTTGATTCCTCACAAGATGATTCTGCTATTCGGATTGCTTATGGCGATACTGTAACGGGCACAATCAATAATGAGACTGTACGCTATCAATACCAATTTGAAGGGCGAGCAGGCGATGTTATTAATATTGACTTAGTTGGAAGCGACAACTTAGATACCTATCTCATTTTATTGGGGCCCGACGGTGAAATATTGGCAGAAAATGATGACGCTGAACCAGTCACTACTGATGCTGGTTTAAGCGGCTTTGTTTTACCGAGTGATGGCACTTATACAATCGTTGCCACACGCTTTTTACAAGATGAAGGGCTGTCAGAAGGCGAGTTTACGCTAACACTAACCTTAGCAGACGAAGTAGTGAGTGATGATTCCGCTGTTGTGGATGGCTTGTTATCCTATGGCGACACGGTAAGCGGAACTATTACAGACACTGTTTATGAACAGAGATTTACATTTGAAGGCAATGCTGGTGATGTTGTTTCTATTGAAGTTGAGGCGGTTGATGGCTCACTTGATACAACTTTGGCATTGCTGGGGCCCGATGGCGAGTTACTGATCGAAAACGATGATATAGATTTTACCTCCACTAATTCTGCGATCATTGATTTTGAATTGCCGACGACAGGACGTTATACCATTGTTGTATCTCGCTTTAACGGCGAGGATGGCCGTAGTGTCGGAGATTTTAGCTTACGCCTTAATACTTCTGATGCGCCAAGTGTTGATAGTCCATCTGAGCCCGTTCTCATCAATTTTAATGAGAGCATCATTGGCCAAATCACAGATCGCAACTTTGAGAACACTTATACTTTTGAGGCAAATGCTGGTGATGTCGTTACGATTGAAGTTAGAAGTGATCAAGGTAGTGATTTAGACGCAAATTTAACGTTGATCGGCCCAGATGGCGCAATTTTAACCGCAAATGATGATCGCGATTTGTTTAACGGGGATTTAGACCCCATTATTCGGAATTTTGAACTGCCAAGCGATGGAACATATACCATTATTGTAGGGCGCTACTTAGGAGATGAAGGGCTCAGCACAGGCGAATATACATTAACCTTAACACAAGGTGATCCTGAGGCGGTGAATGAATTTACGCTTACCTATGGACAAACAGTGACAGGCCGCTTGGATGATGCAAATTATCAAGTTGATTATCGTTTTTCAGGACAAGCAGGTGATGTCATAAGCGTTTTGGCGATGGCAACTAGTGGTGATCTAGATACAACTGTACTGATTATTGCGCCAACAGGCGAGTTTGTCGCGTTTAATGATGATTTCAACGATCTTGACGCAGCAGTTGTTGGAGTTACTTTGCCACAAGATGGCATATATACGTTGACTGTTGGGCGTTTTATGGGGCTTAACGGAACGTCCAGTGGTAGTTATGAGCTTCGTTTAGTAGAAGGCACTGATTTATTTGGCATTTCAGATACAACCGTCGATACCGACACATCGACAGCTACGAATGCCACCTCTGAAGTGATAGAGTTTAGTGGAACAATTAGTAGTGAATCACCGACACAGAACTTTACATTTAGCGCGCAAGCTGGCGATGTTGTCACAATCGAAATGGTAACCACTGATGGTAACCTCGATCCGTTATTGATATTAGAGGGGCCAACTGGTCAAGAAATCGCAAGAAATGATGACGAGAGTTTAACTTCTGTAAATGCGTTATTGTCAGAGCTGACGCTGTCTCAAAGTGGTACATATACGATCATTGCAACACGTTATCAAGAAGCAGAAGGTATCTCAGAGGGAGCATTCTCGCTCACCGTGCGTATTACACGTAATGAAACTGTCCGCGATGCAAGCACAGACACGCCTTCTTCGGCAACTTTAGAAAATGGCACACCCGCGGAAGTCATTACTTTTGGTGAAACAGTTACAGGCACCATTGATGATGAGAATCTCGAAGATCGTTATGTGTTTGAAGGCAATGCTGGACAAGTGATCACAATTGTGATGACTACTACGAGCGGCAGCCTTGACCCCTATATTAGCTTGTTTAATGAGCAAGGCGTAGAAATAGCTTATAACGATGACAACATCAAAGCACGTGGGCGCGATGCGATCATTCTAAACTTTAAGTTACCTACAGATGGAGTGTATACCATTGTTGCTACGCGCTATGGTGTTTCCTATGGTGTCACAGTTGGCGATTATGAATTGTCGTTAAGCCGACAAAACTAGCTTGTCAAATTCGTGGGGGGATATTATTCCCTCCACAAGTTTAGTTATTTAGAGGCCATACTGGCATGAACATTGATAATGTTGATTTGCGGTTGCAGCAAGCCTATCACCTTATCCAACAAGGTTTACGTGATGAAGCCTATTTGATACTCGCCCCTATCTGTCGCCAATATCCCAATAACCCTGATGCGTGGTGGTTGCTAGCTCATACGCTGGATCATTTGGAATACGTGCAAAAAGCCTTACAGCGTGTGCTGATGATAGACCCGTTCTATCCACAAGCAGCAGAGCGCCTTGCTCAAGTAAATCAAAAACTTACGTCACAGCGCATTGCGTTATCTTCAGTTGAGGTC
This sequence comes from Chloroflexota bacterium, assembly GCA_003697365.1. Lineage (GTDB taxonomy): Bacteria > Chloroflexota > Anaerolineae > Aggregatilineales > J027 > J027. The sequence continues at coordinate 20,988 of RFGP01000053.1, forward strand.
AATCCTTATTATATTCCACCATCCTTGCGTGAAGAGCAGGCCCCGACAGAGGTTCTAAAACATAATCAACAAGCATGGCTATGGAGCCTTGCTGTGCTGGCGATTTTAGTATTCTCTGTGGCGATATGTTCTGTGCTCGTAATTGAGTCACAACGTGAAAATAGCCCTATCTCTGAAGCTGTTTCTCAAGTGATGGCAAATCAAGGTATCATACCCTTTTTGGGTCCTCCGGTTGCAACCCCTGATCCAATTCAGTTTGGTGATACTTATTGGCAGGGAATTGGAGATGGTGTGACGATGGACTCTCAAGCAATAGATGGTCGGTATTTGCGTTTTTTTGAGTTTCCAATAAAGGTTTATGTGGAAGGTGCCTATAATCAACAATGGCAGGCAGCTGTGGATAGTGCTATTGCTGAAATCAATCAACATGTTTCCATTGAAGAAACTTTTGACCGTAGCGAAGCGGATGTCGTCTTACAAATCACCAGTCAATCGCACGTACAGACGAAGTGTGCAAGCTATAGTTTAACAATGGTTGTTGGATGTGCATCAATTAGTTATCAGCCGGGTATTTTAAAGCCCATTATTCAAGGCGAGGCGTATGTTTCAACAAGCACCAATAATCCTACAGGAACAATTTTGCATGAGTTGTTACATGCAATTGGTGTTGCTGCCCATAGCCCATATCCTGATGATATTATGTACTTTGAAGAGACCAATCATATCATCACTCGTATGAGTCAACGCGATATTAACACACTTAACCGATTGTATGCTTCGCCATCTTTCAACGATTAATTATTGCCGATGAATTCAAAAGCACGCGCAGAATGGGTAACCTTAGCACTTGTTCCACATATTGGTGGAAAGGTGTTTCGTAATTTATTGGATGCATACCAAACCCCTAAAGCAATCTTAGCGACGAGCTATGATGATCTACGAAAAGTTGTTGGTGTTGGCCCCAAAATTGCTGCTGAGATCAAAAACGCAGAAGGCTATGTTGAAGGTGTTTTTAAGAAACTTTCATTGTGGGAACGTGATGGAATACAAATTTTAACATGGGAAGATGCACTCTATCCAACATTGTTAAAACAACTTGATGATGCCCCGCCTATCTTGTTTGCGAGAGGACAATGGACGAATCCCACTTTAAAAACTGTTGCTATTGTGGGAACAAGAGAGCCTTCTGATGGTGTTGCTGAATTCACTCATCAGCTTGCTTATCACTTCGCCTCGCATGGATGGACAGTAGTAAGTGGGCTCGCTAAAGGTATTGATTGTGCAGCGCATGTAGGTGCATTAGAGGGCCAGTTAGGAGATTATCCTACCATTGCCTTCTTGGGGAATGGCGTATCGCGTATTTATCCTTCAGAACATACGCAACTTGCAAATCGAATCATGCAGCGTAGTGCAATTTTTTCGGAAATAGCACCTCATAAACTTCCTTCTACACCATCTCTTGTTGCTCGTAATCGTCTCATTACAGGGTTCAGTCGTGCTGTTATTATCGTTGAAAGCGGTGATCCGGGAGGAGCATTGCACGCTGCACGCTTTGCGAGAACACAACTGCGCCCTGTGTTTACAATAGATTACTCAGCGGCAGGTAATCAACGTTTAAGAGAAGAAAACTGCCAATCTTTTTCAGCTGATTTAGAAGGTATCTATAGCCTTTATGAAACAGTAGCGCAGTATTAGTTAGCATCATCTGCCGCTTTCAAAATCGGTAACAATTCGCGTAACTCGGTAGTCATATCAGTAGTAACAGAATCTTGATGGTGTTTGATGAGCTCAACGGCAAGCGGATCACCGCCTGCAGAAGCTACCATTTCTGCACCCCAATGTGGATGTTGTGCGCTAATGACAATAGCACGTTGCCATCCTTTAGCCTCACCACTTCCCCAACGTTCAAATTGTTGAGGGAATAAAGTTTTAATGATCACAATCCAAATACGATCTAAAACATTGAAACGATAGCGCGTTTTTCCTACATCGTGCAACAAGGCTGCTTGTAATAGAGCAGGGTGGTTGTGTCCTTGTCCTATCAAAGATTTATAAACGCGCAGATGATGCTGGCGATCATTGCGAGACATGCTTAAAAACAAGGCAAAAAGTGGTGTAGGCAACACACTGGCGGCGAGTTCATCCTCAACAGGCCGCCAGCGCGCCGTCATTGCTTGGAATGTTTGCCATATTCGATAGCGAATTTGATGCATCTTAGCCAATTGTTAGGGTTAGCAATAGACGAATGAGCGGTGAGAATATAACACCTAATACATTGATCCCAAAGAAACCTGACATTAGCAATAACAATAGCGCAAAGGTTGATTCACGCTCATACTGCATCAGTTGATAGGCTTGATCACGGGGTAACAAGCCATTGAGTATCTTCCAGCCATCTAATGGTGCTAGTGGAATGAGATTGAACAAAAAGAGCACAATATTAAAAAGCACAATAGTGAAAAGCGTAATGTATAAAAATGAGTTGTTGTCAATAAGCCCAATGATTTCAATGATACGTGTTAAAAAGCCGAAAAGAAACGCCAATATAAGATTGCTCATTGGTCCCGCTAATGCCGTTAGCATTAGGCCGCGTTGTTCATTGGGATAAAAAGCACGCGGATTAACAGGTACAGGTTTTGCCCATCCAAAACCTACAATTAATGCTAATACAATACCCATTGGCTCAAGATGTGCTCTGGGATCAAGCGTGAGCCTTCCTTGATAGTAAGCGGTTTTATCTCCCAAGCGATAAGCCGTCCATGCATGGGCAAATTCATGAATTGTAAAACCAATAACAAGTGCAATTGCTCTACCCACTAAAATTGCTAGTGAAAAATCGTATAACATCTACCTATGCTCCATAGTTTTAGGAGAAAGTACTTTTTCCATGACTAAACCATCCTCACCATCTGGATAATAACGATGGCGATATTCTATCTGTTGATAACCCATGTGCTCATATAATGTAATAGCAGGCGTGTTAGAAACACGCACAGTTAGCCGTATGCGTGGGGGCAATAATTCTTCTTCAATCCAGCGCATTAATCGTTTCCCCAAGCCACGACGTTGGTATTGTTCATCTACACCAATAGTGATAATCCATGCTGCAAAAGGGCCAAAATCCTTAGATACAGCAAGATAGCCTATAAGTTTTCCTTCAGCATTAATTGCCTTCATATTATAGATATGTGGTGTTATGAAAAGCATTAGAATTTCAAATAAAGAGTAGGCATCTTTGGGGAAAATGGCTTTTTCAAGCTGTTGAATTGCCCATACATCGCGTATGGTAGCCTTCACAATTCGATATACTTCTGAAGATGATGAGTTCATGATGCAAAATATCAAGCCATCGCATGAAGGCTTTGTTGTTGTACTTCATCAATGCTATCAATTGTGTCTTTGAGCAAGCTAATTTCATGGACAATATTTTGCCGTAAGCGTTCAATGCTTCCGCTGTCTGATTGTCGAACATCTAGAAGTTGTACTTGTGCGTAAATTGTCCCTAATGCGGCCAGCGTGTTATCTAATTGAATAGTAGCACGCTTGATCGCTAGTTCTAATCTTTTGAGTTGCTCAAGTTGATTTTGATAAAGCTGTATGGAAGTTTCGAGCTCTTTTTTGATATGCGGCTCAGTTTCTGTTTGGGCGCGTTGTTGTAATGTTTGAAGCTCATGGGGCACACGTGCTAAATCTCGACGTAACAAAGTGTCCTTTTCAAAGATGTCGATGCGCTTAGCTAATGTATAAATATGCTCCACCCAATCGTTAATTTGGTCTGCAGTAATGTCTAGGCGCATAGCCATGCTGCCGTGTGCGGTATGAGCAGCTTCTTTTATTCCACTGGCATAAGCGAGTGCTTGCTCTAATCGTTGCCGAGAACGTATATTTTTAATACTTGTTAGATCATAGCGTTCATAAGTAAGCCGATCGAATACAGTAGCGACAAACGGCGCATCATTCAAATTTGC
>RFGP01000054.1 GCA_003697365.1 Chloroflexota bacterium
GTGTCTTTCCGTAAGGGCGACAGGCAACTCTCTCAGCAATGGTTGCTCTCTGTACTGTGCTGTTCTTACGTACTTTTCGCTGTCTACGCTTTGTTCTATATGTGTCTACATACACTAGCAAAAGCGTTCCTAATGCTCAATTGGCCATTCTAAACAAATTTTATGATGACGGTAGCGCAAAACGGGTTAACCACTCCACATCACGAGGCATTACCCGCACGGTTGCGATTACACCACTTCCGGTATGGGTTTCCTCATCAATAATAGCGCGGTTATGTAAAAACGAGATAACATCGCCATTTTGGTAAGGAACATTGACTGTCATTTTGACCATGTTTTTCTTTAGGCTTTCGCTGATGAGCTCTAGTAATTCAGGTATTCCTTGTCCTGTTTTTGCCGAGATGTCGACAATAGCATCATATTCACTGGGGTTGAATTCTGGTGGCGGGGTTAATGGCCCGCGTATAGGTAGATCACATTTATTCCGTACAAGAATACGCGGAATATTTGGTACGTCAATTTGAGCTAGTGTGTCCTCGACCGTTTCAACTTGTTGCCACACATTAGGATGACTTGCATCTACAACGTGTAATAGCATATCTGCTTCGGTAATACCTTCTAATGTGGCACGGAAAGCTGCAATTAAAGTGGTCGGTAATTTTTGAATGAATCCTACGGTATCCGATAATAACACTTCACGCCCACTAGGTAAGGTGATACGACGAGTCGTTGTATCAAGGGTTGCGAAGAGCTGATCGGCTACGTAAACATCTGCATTCGTAATGGTACGCATAAGCGTTGATTTTCCGGCGTTGGTATATCCCACTAGTGCGACAACAGGCATACTTGTCTTTTCACGTTGCTGACGTTGTCGCTGGCGGTGTGCTCGTACTTGCTCTAATTCATCTTTTAGGCGCGAGATAATATTAGAAATTTCACGGCGGTCGGCTTCTAACTGTGTTTCACCCGGCCCACGTAGCCCTACACCACCATGCCCACCACGACCACCACCACCACCTGCTTGCCGTGCTAGGTGTGTCCATTGGCGCGTAAGTCGTGGTAAACGATACTCGTATTGTGCAAGCTCAACTTGCAAGCGTCCTTCACGAGTAGCCGCATGTTGTGCGAAAATATCTAGAATTAAAGCAGAACGATCTAGAACTTTAACTTTTTCACCAAAGGCTTTTTCAAGCTCGCGCTGATGGCGTGGAGAAAGTTCATCATCAAAGATAACGACTTGAATGTTATGCGCTTCGATTTCGGCTTTAATCTCTTCAACCTTACCGGGGCCAATAAATGTTGATGGATGTACACGATTGAGGCGCTGAGTGGTTTGGCCGATTACTTCAATCCCTGCAGTATCAGCCAATAATCCTAATTCTTCTAACGAATCTTCCACGCTTAAAATAGGTCTTGAGCCACGTATCTCTAGGCCGACAAGATACCCACGTTCAATTTGATGGTCTTCTGGAACGTAAAACCTCAATGCAAATAGTTCTCCTTATCTAATGCCGAACGTTTTATATAAGCGCTCTAGTGCGTCTTCTAATTCATCATCTGCAACACCTAAGCTCATACGAATATAACCACGCCCATCTTCTCCATACATAGACCCATATGCTACTGAAACATGCGCTTCATTCAATGCTCTCAGTGCATATTCCTCGTCATTCATGCCCACAACTTTTGCCCATACATATAATGCCCCCCGTGGTGGCTCACTAATTTCTAAGCCAATTGTGGGCGCAACTTCCACTATGCGATCGCGACGGGCAGCATAGCGTGCATTTCGTTCACGGATCCACTCATCTGATGTTTGATCAAGCGCGACAATACCTGCTTCATAAGTAGGGAGGAAGTGTCCACTGTCCATATTACTTTTTACGGTCAATAGAGCACTAACAGCTTCAGCATTGCCGACCATCGCGCCTAAGCGCCAACCAGCCATATTGAAGCTCTTAGAAAGTGTCATGAATTCAACGGCGGTTGATTTTGCATTGGGCACTTGTAACACGCTTGGCGCTGGCCCTTCACCATCAAAGACGACTTCCATATAAGCATTGTCTGATGCTAGCAAGATGTTATGTGCTTGGCAGAAAGCAACAGCATCAGCATAATAGTCTAGTGAGCAAAAAGCTGAAGTTGGATTGTTAGGAAAATTAAGCCAAAGCAAGCGCGCTTTTTGTCGTGCTTGTTGTGGAATGTCTTCTAGGACTGGTAGAAATCCATTTTCAGGGCGCATCGGTAATGTTACAACTTCTGCTTGTGCCAAGTGTGCGCCACTAGCATATGCTGGGTAAGATAAGCTGGGGACAAGCACAACATCACCTTCACCAACCAATGCCAGCATCAGATTGACGATACCTTCCTTAGAGCCTAGCAATGGCAATACTTCGGTGTCTGGATCGAGCTCAACATCAAAGCGGCGTTTGTAATAGCGGGCAACTGCTTTTCGGAAAGCAGGCGTTCCTCGATAGTTACTATAACCATGCATATCAGATCGTTGCACGGCTTGTAACATTGTTTCGATAACTATCGGTGGCGGGGGTAAGTCTGGGCTTCCCATATCCATCCGAGTAACGTGTATCCCCTGTGCTTTGAGCTCTTGGATGCGCTGACTGATTGCCACAAATGGGTAATTAGGTAGTTCTGCAATGCGACGAGCAACAGGAAGTGTACGCGGTGTAGTCATCATTGAACTTCTTTCTGTGTTAGGATAGCTTCTTGGAGTAAATACATCTCAACGACTGTTGCGGCACGTTCAAGGCTTTGAGGGCTGATTTTGTCGAGAGTATCTTCTAGAGTGTGCCAATAGGGGTAATTTAGATCAATAATATCGACAGCCGCGATACCACGCTCAATAAAGGGAAGATGATCATCGGTGATCGGGCCGCGTTGTCGTTGGATAAATGTATCCGCATAGCCCATTTCAGCTGCCAAAGTCCAAATGTCCTCTACTTGTTGAGGGGCGCTGTTAAAAGAATGCGCTTCTATGGTAAATTCTTGCTGATGAGCATTAACTTCGTCAGGATCGCCTTCAGCATAGTCATCAATGTCTTTTTCGCCCACTAGATCAAATAATATCATGAGATTAAAGTCATCGGGTGTAACACCAAAATCGGCTTCTAGATTTTCTGCCATATAACGCGATCCAATAATCCAGTCCCATCCTGTAATACGCCCGTTATCTTCAGCATCAAAGAACACTAGCCAAATTTGCCCGTTGGGTTCATAATGCGCATTGATGATATAGCTAAACTCTAGAAGCACGCTTGTACTACTGATGCCATCATTCGCTCCCGGAACACCTAAGTCCCACAACGTTGAATCAATTTCTTGATCTGCTATCATGCGACTATCGTAATGGGAAGCTAGCATGGTGATAGGGCCTTCACCACGTTTCGCAACAATGTTGCGAACAGGATATTCTATACCTTCGGCAACGTGAATAAACTCTTGCGTCACTACTTCCCAACCATTTGCTTCCAATTCTGCGATGATAGCATCTCCTACGGCTTTGATTTCTTCAGAGCCCGTCACATGCGGCCCACCTATTTCTAGTAATGTTTCCGCATAAGCATAGGCCCGTTCTCCGCTAAAAAACGGCGGATTATCGGGGGCATCTTGGGCTGAAATGGGCTGTTGAATCGTATTTCCCCAAATTATTAACCCAAAACATAGCAACAGAAGAAAAATCGAGTGACGTATTCTTTTTTCCATCGTGTCTAATCCTCTAAATAGGCTGGCCAATTGTTGATAAAAAAGCGTCAAGGTCTTGGAGGGCGCGCTCAGCATAGGCTCGTCGGCGCTCTTGTCTACCTTTGATATTTTGGTCTAGTTTGGGCACTAGGTCAAAATTTGCCTTCATTGGTTGAAATGTTTTTGGATCGGCATGAGTTACATAATGGCACAGCGCCCCGATCATCGTCGTGTTGGGTAGCACCCACAATGGTTGATCTTGTAAGAGCATTGCCGCATTGATGCCTGCTACTAAACCACTCGCAATATTGCCGGCGTATCCCTCAATTCCTGTGATTTGACCAGCAAAGAAGAGATCATCGCGGCTATGAAATTGCATAGTTGGGCGTAATAATACGGGTGCGTTTAAGAATGTGTTGCGATGCATTTGTCCTAAACGTGCAAAACGTGCGTTTTCTAAACCCGGAATCATCCGAAAAACACGCTTTTGCTCCGGCCAACGTAAATTAGTTTGGAAACCCACCATATTATACAAAGTAGCAGCTAGGTTATCTTGGCGTAGCTGTAAGACAGCATATGGACGTTTGCCTGTGCGCGGGTCTTTGAGACCGACTGGCCGCATTGGGCCAAAGGCAAGAGCATCTTTACCACGTGCCGCAATCTGCTCTACAGGTAAACAACCTTCAAAGAACTTAGGGTCTTCGCGCTCAAAATCTCGAAGCTCTATGCGCTCGGCGTTTACTAATGCATCAACAAAGGCTTCATATTCTTCTTGGTTGAGCGGGCAGTTGATGTAATCACCCTCTTCACTTTCGCCACGCCCCCAACGATTAGCACTGAAAGCAATATCCATATTGATGCTATCAGCTTCAATTAATGGTGTCAGTGCGTCGTAAAAATACAAGTATTCTTCACCCGTAAGTTGAGCGATTTGTTCTGCTAATGCTGTTGAAGTAAGTGGCCCCGTAGCGATAATACATGGCTCATCAGGGATAGCTGTTACCTCTTCACGTACAAGCTGTATACGGGGATGATTCATAATTGCATCTTCAACATAATTCGCAAAGGCTTCACGATCAACCGCAAGCGCTCCACCAGCAGGTACAGCGGCTTGTTCGGCCGCTTTCATCAGCATTGAATTTAGGCGTAATAGTTCTTGTTTTAACAAACCTGATGGTCGATCAGGCAGTTTAGACCCTAAAGAATTACTACAAACCAATTCAGCTAAGCGTCCTGTAACATGTGCAGGGGTTTGTTTTTGAGGACGCATTTCATATAGTATCACATGAATACCTCGTTCAGCGGCTTGCCAAGCAGCTTCACTGCCAGCTAATCCTCCGCCAATGATATGTAATTTTTGGGGCATTCTGAATTACCTCTTTAAATATTTTGAATGTTTCATTGTATCTCGGTCAGTTTTTGTTGCCTATGCTAGAATTCAAGGAAGTAGTCTTATTTGCAAAAATTTTATCATAATAAATGGGGCATTCATGATGAACTTTCAAAGAACAGTACAAGCCATTGTTTTTTTACTTCTGTTATTTGCCGTAGTTTTAGCTGGGCAAAGATTAGTGCGTGATGCTGGCGAGGATACACAGCCAACGCCAACATCTGCTGCGACGATTTCGGATATACAACCCGTTGATGTTACGTCAGTTCCGCCAGTATTAGAAACTCCAGAAGAAGTCACTGAAACGCTTACAAATACTCCAACAGCGACAAGCACAGCAACACAAACCCCAACAACTTTAAGCGTGGAGTCTCCAACACTGGGCTTGACAACAACACCTCAAAGCACCAATACATCAACGGCGACAGCAACACTTTCTGCAACACCTCGTCGCACTTCCACTGCCACTGATACCTCAGTGCCACCTACGTTAACATTCACGCCTCGTCCTTCGGCAACGAACACGACCACACCCACGCCATCGGTAAC
>RFGP01000055.1 GCA_003697365.1 Chloroflexota bacterium
CAATGGCACGCAAAACGCTTACACTCACGCGCCCTACGCTCAACGAAAAGGCGGAGCCTTTGCCACCCTCAATATTATGGCGCTATATAGAAGATATTGTTGAAGCGCCTAACGTCATTAAGTATCGCGTCGGGAAGCCCCCAACAATTCAGGAAGCCGCAACATTACGTGAGGCTGAAGTTGCCCTCATCTCAATGTATGGTGACCGACCAATTCCTGAAGCGTGGATGCAAAATTACCCTTCACAACGTTGGAATATCATTCAGCATGGTATACACATAGAAAATAATCGCGAAAATCCCTATTATGCCTTCGATCACTACGCTGGCATTCTCCGCGATCCTGTTGCATTAGAGTATGTGAAGCAAACGTTAAGCCCTGCTCGTAAATGGTGGAGTGCAAGTCAATTTAATGATCTTGGATATTGCCCTTTTCGCTTTTTCGCAAAAAGAATGCTGAAACTTGATGAATTGCGAGAGCCAGAAGAAGGGCTTGATGCTCTACAGTTGGGAAACATTCAACATGAACTTTTAGAGATCACTTATGAGCATGTTCGTCAACAAGGGTGGCCCATAGCTCCTGAATATTGTTCAGCAGCTCAAGATTACTTAGAAGAAATTGCGCCTGATATTCTAGAACAAGCGCCCCGTAAATATCGCTTCAGACGTAGTCGATATTGGGAATATGAAAAACGAGAAATCATCGAGCGACTTAAGCGCTTTATTCAGGCTGATTTTGCTGGCTCTCCAGACGATAATCCTTATCAAAATCCTAAAAAATTCCCAATCAACACCGATCACCCACGCTATGTTTATCGACTAGAGCTACCTTTCGGCATGGATGGGTATCCGCCCGCTTACATAGATGCAGCAAGAACTATTCAAGCCAGAGGGTATATTGACCGCATTGATCGTGTTGGTGATCAGTACATTGTTATTGATTACAAAAGTGGCATAACATTGCCCAACAACCAAGACATCGAAGATGGACGCAATTTTCAGATGGTCTTATATCTACAAGCTGCCGAGCAAACCCTAAACCTAGAAGATAAAGGGCGCATAGTTGGTGGTTATTTTTGGAGTTTGTATAATCGCAAATTCAATGGAGCGCTCACCATCAACGATGCAACCGAACTTATCAATGAAGCTATCAAAAAGTTAGAAAGCTATATCATTGAAGCGAGAAAAGGTCGTTTTCCTGAACAACCTTCTAAAAGAGAAGATGGCAAGTGCACTCGTTATTGTGAATTCTATAAACTATGTCGCATACAGCGCACTCGTTTTTATGAAGGGTAAATGATGCGTAGACGTTGGTATAAGTTATCCAAGTGGAAGAGAGGATTGATTGTATTGTTTGGTGTAATAAGCGCAGTAATTTGCGGGCTAGCTAGTTTGTTTCTATATAGCCAAACACAAAGCAACAGCCCCGCCTATATCCAACGTTGGTTTACCGATCAAAATAGTCACAAAACATTATCAACTATACAGAACGAACCCTGTCCAAACGCGCCATTCTTATTGCCTTCGCAAGGATTGATAGGCCTATTGTGGAATGATCCTGCGGGTCCGTATAACATCTTTCGGAGACACTCAGGAATTGACATTTTTGGGGATGGAGATTCGGGCACTGTTCCTGTATACGCCGCTTATGACGGATACCTCACCCGAAAATCCAATTGGGTTTCGGCCGTGATCATTCAGCACGATGATCCACTCCATCAAGGGCGTAAAATTTGGACATATTATGCACACATGGCCTCAAAAGATGGCAAATCTTATATCGTTGAAGATTTTCCTATGGGTACACAAGGTGTATTTGTTCAACAAGGTACGCTTTTAGGCTATCAAGGTGAATACAATGGCAATAGTCTTCGCCCTATCGGTATGCATCTTCACTTCAGCATTGTGAAAAGCGAAGCCGATGGCTCTTTCAAAAACGAAACAATTGTAGGCAACACTCTTGATCCATCTCCCTATTTTGGGATGCCACTTAACATTGCCCAAAAACCCTCACGACCCATAGGTTGCCGATCATAGCGCTATTTTGCATTCATCGATGCTAGAAAAGCATCCACTAAGTCAAGAGTAGTTTGAAGTGGTTGCTCATCCTGTGCACGATCACCACTCCACAAACTCACTAAGAGTCCAACAACATGACCATCTTGAGCGACACGTTGCAGAGCTGCCTTTACTTGAGCAGGGTTTGGGCCACCATTTGCTGGATAGTTTAGTGCTGGCATATATGAAGGATCAAGAATATCTATATCGAGATGAATATACAGGGGTGCATTAGGTAGATCAACTGTCAGCAAATCATCAAGGGTTGGTACTATGGTGATCTGACTTGCGTGCAAATTCTCCCCTTCTTCTGCATCAAGATCGCGTGCATCAGTGATAATAATATTTGACTCTGATAGCGGAGTCAGCCCTATTCCAGTTAATAGGTGTTGATTACCCCGTCCTACTAGAGCAGCAAGTGGCATTCCACCTAAAAACCCGCTAGGCGTTGTTTCAGGGGTATTAAAATCGCCGTGTGCATCGAACCACACCACGCCGAGTTCTTGGCCCCCAAGAGCCTTTACAGCACCAAAGCAACTTGTACAATCTGCTGCAAAGATGATCGGAAACCTGTCTGCATTGTCTTCAATAGCATTAGTGATTGCTGCATTGACTGCTACAACACGATCATCATAGGCATCAAATTGAGGTGAGACTTCTACCCATGTAGCGCCAATTTTGCGATCATAACCACTTGCCCTAATTTGGGTCGTTTCATCACGCCCTGTTCGCTTCTCGCCCAAAAAATATGGAACACTGATACAAACATAATCCATTTTTAACTCCTTATTGGTTAATTTAAAAAATCCCTTATGTTCTAGATTAAACATAAGGGATCAAAAAGCATTCAAATAAGTATTGAGTTTAATTTATTCAAGCTCGACAGTCATTGCCACAGCTTCACCACCACCTAAGCATAACGCCGCAAGACCGCGCTTTAGCCCATGTTGTTGTAAGGCATGAATCAGTGTTACGAGTACACGTGCCCCACTCGCACCAAGTGGATGCCCAAGCGCAATTGCCCCACCGTGTACGTTGAGCTTTTCAAGCGGTAAATGATAACCTTCGCGTTCTAGTCCACGTATATCTGCCAACACTTGAGCGGCAAAAGCCTCATTAATTTCAAACAAATCGACATCATCCATTGTCCAACCAGCTTTTTGAAGGGCAAGCGGAATCGCTTTTACAGGTGCATAGAAAATCCACTTAGGTTCTACGGCAGCATGTGCATAACTCACAATGCGAGCTATCGGTTGATGACCATGTGTCTCGCTATAATGCCGACTCGCAATCACTAGAGCTGCTGCGCCGTCATTCAAACCGGGTGCATTCCCTGCAGTTACGCGGCCGTCTGGTTTAAAGGCAGGGCGTAATTTTGCCAATGCTTCTAAGCTCGTATCTGAGCGTATTGGTTCATCTGTTTTAACTACCCTTGTACTACGCCGTTCTTGAATTTCAAGAGGCACGATTTCACGCTCAAAATAACCTTCAACAGTGGCCTTATGTGCAAGTTGATGGCTACGTACAGCGAATTCGTCCATCTCTTCGCGGGTCACTTCAAACTGATCGCCAATAAATTCTGCTGCATCACCCATCACCCAGCCTTCAATGCTACACCACAAGCCATCTTGCAAAATGCCATCCTTAAGCTCAATATTGCCGTATTTATGACCTGTGCGCTGATGTAAACTCAAGAAGGGGGTGTTCGTCATACTCTCAGTGCCGCCGGCAACATAGACATCGCCATCACCCGCACGAATTGCACTCGCTCCCAACATAACCGCTTTTAGTCCACTGCCACAAACTTTATTTACAGTAATACCGCCTACGGTTTCGGGAAAACCCGCACCGATCCAAATCTGGCGTGGTACAGCTTGACCTGCGCCAGCAGATAACACTTGCCCTATAATGACTTCATTAACATCAGTCGGATTAACACCGCTTCGCTCAACTGCAGCTTGTACAGCATATTGCCCCAGCTGCACAGCTGAAAGATTCGCTAACTCACCGAGCAGCTTACCTTGTGGGGTACGAGCCGCTCCTAGAATTACAACATCATTAGAATATTGGCCATTACCATTGCTCGCCATGGGGATTATCCTTTCTTTTATTTTTGAAAAGTAGCATCAGCATAGCTATTTATAGCTAGTTTTAGAAAGAAATCAAACTCAAAACACATTTTCTAGATTTAGACAAAACCTCGCTGAGCACGTTTCAGGTAGCGATCACGTTGTTTTGTCAAACGCGCGGCAACCTCTGGTGTAGATGTTGACGCAGCCATATAGGTAAGCCTTACCGCCCAATATACCAGCATAAGATTGGTATAGGTTGTTGCACGTGGAATCAAAAGCTCATCTTTGGTTAAGCGCGCAAGTTCCCAACGATACCACACCCAATGACTTGTTGGCACTTCCTCATAAGATGGATGAGCACATAACTGCCCTACCGCATAGGCATTATCGCCCCAATCGGCATTCTGCCAACTAATCAGGCGCATATGATAACCTTCCCATATAAAATGGTGAAGTCGTGGATCAAAATGATTCAATGTGGTTGGTGGAAGCGTGTTCCATTGTGGGGCCACTTGATCCTTCATGCGCTCAACTAGATGAGCTAGTTCTGAGTATGTTTCATGATTAGGATCAATTTGGGACAATTGTTCATCAATAAAATGAAATAAATCTGCAGGGGCATGAGGTGCTGTGCCTCGCATAGGAATACGGCTGGCATACTCAGCAAATGGTAAACTGTTAGGCACACCCATCACAGCCATCATCCGATGCCATTTATCCTCATCATCAGGTGGTGGTGGGGCTTGAAGTGGCTCACCATGCACCCATTCCATAATTAATACTTGCTCATCTACATAAAAGGGGCGCGGCCCTATATGAAAACCAAAATCATAAATTGACGATAACACCGCATATTCATGGCGTATATCTGCAGAAGGTGCCAATTTAAGCGCTAGTGTTGGAAAACGCTCAGTATCATTTGGTTCTAATCGTAGAATACGGCTATTTTGCGTTTGATATGCAATATCAACTTTCCAATCAGCATCATCAAGCGTTTGTTGCTCAAGATATGCTTGACTTAATGCTTTGAGCTGATCGACATCAAGTATCGCAGGATCAAAGCCTGCAATATCAAAAACCTTTTTACGGTCTGACAATGGTTTTCATCTCCTCAATTAATGGATGGCCAGCATAAACACCATGATAAGATTCGGGCAACAGCGCAGCAATAGCACACATAATACGATCTGTATATTCAGCGAGCTGCTCCCCTTTTGCACGCCCTTCTGGTAAGCGATAAGGTTTACCAAAAACTACGGTCACTTTCGGGCGCGGATGCTTCAAAATGCGTTCTGTTCCCCAGATACCAACTGGTAAAATTTGTACATTAGCTCTTGTCGCTAAAAAAGCAGCGCCTTCTGTTCCTTTCAAGAGTGCTTTAGTACGGCTGCGGTGTCCTTCAGGCGCTATGCCAAAGTTATAGCCAGCTTTGATCAAGTTCAGTGCTTCAACAATAGCTCGACGATCTGGTGAATCTTGCTCAACCCATACAACTGACCCCATACGGAAAAAAGGTTCCATTAAAGTACCCTTATATTTCTTGGCAGCAAATGCAATAAGCCATGTTTGCTTATCAAGCGCTGCGGCAATTGCGGGCACATCAAAATAGGAAAGATGATTAGCCGTCATTAAAAACTGCTCATCACGCGGGATATTGTGCTTGCCAATCACGTGATAGCGCGACACCGCCATC
>RFGP01000056.1 GCA_003697365.1 Chloroflexota bacterium
GGCATCAACCCTGTCGGAGACGGTGTAAGACGTGTTTCGCACGCGACCGTTGTGGATGGCAAGAATCCCCTGCCTTTAGGCATGGGGAGTATGTCAAATCGTATAGTAGACATTATGAATTTGTGAAGCGCCCCATAAGGAGATGAAATTGTATGGAATTTGACGTGATTAGCGTAGAACGTAGCCTCGACCTATCTAAAAATTATCAGACTGTAAAAGTAGGAGCACTTCAAGTTGGATTACAAAGCGTAACCGATGACAGTGCCGAGATTGAAATTCAAGGCCCTGAAGGTATTCAAAAGCTCAACGTTGCCCTAGCTACTGCAGCAACGTCACAAGGCTATACATTTATTTTGCGAGATGTAGGCATAAAAATGCCCAATGAAGGAAAACGTCGGCGCTTCTTGTTCTTTGGAGGGCGCGATAAAGCCCCCGCTGATGGCATCATGGAAGCAATCTTTGATGTACGTTGGGGTGATCAAGCAATGCATGTTGCTGAGCCAGAGAAAAACAAGGCTTATGATTTTATGTTAGTGCGCCAATATGAAATCGTACAAGACCGCCCCGCAGTTTATCATGGACAAGACGTTCTGCGCTTTGGTGATATGAAACTCGAAATTGGTGATCGCGTGGAAGAGGGAAGCCGCAATTACAAACGCCCACGTTATGCCGAATTTTTAGTATCAATAGGTGAAGACGAACCAGAAGTATGGCAAATTAAACTGGACGGTAAATATCATCGCAAAAAAGATTATCGTGTGCATGTCACCAGCTATGACTTTGAGAGTGGTTGGTTTCAAGCGTATGGCATTAGTGTTGTAAAAGGTAAACCTAAAGAGTATATCGATGAAACCGAAGAAATGATAGCTGATGGTATCAGTGCTGATGCGCATATCGGTCACACTGAAGCATTAAGTCTTTCAGCAACACGCCTAGAGGAAGCTAAGCAAAACCCTAACGAAGCAGTTCTACAAAAAGGCGAATCCCGTAATATTCAAAAAGTAGGGATTAAAATCCTAGATATTCGTCCCGGCGCTGTTGATGTGATGTTCCTTTCTCCACGTGTAGCAAAAACAACGCTTAATCATGGCCAAACATTCGATCTTGGGCGCTATGATGTCACACTCATTGGTGTGCATGGAGACAAAGCAATTTTGCGCGTTGAAGAAGAATAAGTATTGAACATCTAACATTTGAATAACATTATCCAATAGTGCCTTCTAATTTGGCACTATTGTTCAACAATGCTCACAGTAATACCTTGCCGATCTACACCTACGATAAAGGTGTCAGCAGCTATCTCATGTTCAGCAAAGGCTTCAACCATTGATTCTGCTATAGATTCATGAAAATTTTCGGCAATCGCTAGTAAAGCTGGCCCTTTACCTGATACAATCGTAGCGATGGCTCCTGACTCTAACGCTGCTGCATTGACGGCTTCATAGGCAGGAATCCGACCTATATAGTTAGGTTGATGTAACAAGTCTCCCATGCTTTGCCGTAACAAATCAAAATTCCCTAAACGCAACGCTTCAATCATTAATGCTGTTTGCCCCATGTTATAGATAGCCTCATCCAATGAAACAAGTTTTGGAAACCCTATTTGATCGCCTTGATAATCTGGTAAAAAGGGAACAACTACTACAATCTTTAAAGGAACAATATCTAAGGTATGATAGACAAATTGAGTTTCATTTTCGCTGCAGATACTTAAAGCTCCAAAAAGACCAGCGATGATGCTGGTTGGCGGGATATTCAAACCACGAGCAATTTCGATAATATCTTCACGTTTTAAATCAGCTTGAATAAGATTGTTAGCGGCAACAATAGCTGCTAGCTGAATAGCGGCCTCTGCCCCTAAGCCAGCATCCCAAGGGATTTCACTATCAATTTCCAAATCAAAGCCTGATGGTGCTCGCTCAAAGCGTTGAAAAACCTTAATGGCAGCACGAACTGCTGGGTTATCAAAACTCGTTGGCATCACATCATTCAAATCACCGTTAAGATATATCTGCATTAAGCCATCATCGCGCGCCGTCATTTCAACAGATGCTCGCAATGTTAATGCCAAACCCACCACACGCAAGCCGGGGCCAAAATTTGTACTTGTAGCAGGAACAGTTACTTTAACTTTCAGCACAGCTTCATCCTTTTGTATTACAGCGAAACAACTATATTTTCCACAGCATGAAAATAAGGGACAAGGCTTGTCTCATTATTTTTCAATCGTTATGATGATAATTCATTAATGTTACCCAATCTCAGCAAGGATACCCATTATTAATGCCTAAAAATCGGTTGAGTATTTATTGTGTCATTATCATAATTCTTTTAGTTCAGTTTGCATTACGTGCTATTAATCCAACAGCACAGGCATTCTTTTGGGATGAAAATCGCCACATTACACGTGCAGCCTCTATTTTAGAAGGCACCCATCCTGCAAAAGAAAGTAATGGGAAATTTTTATTATATGTATACCTAGCACCTTTTCATCCATCTCGCCAAATAGCGCTTCATGTTTCACGTACAGCTGTAGCTCTTTTTTCGTTGATCGGTTCAGCAGCAGCATTCGCCCTAGCTAGACGATTATTCGGACTATCGGCAGCATTAGTTGCTATTTTGTTTTACGCCTTTGTACCCTTTGCACTATTTTATGAGCGCATGGTTCTTGCTGACGGAATGGCCGGTGCAATCGCCACATTAACTGCTTATGCGTGCGTGCGACTTGCGCAAAAACCCAGTTATCGTTGGGCAATGCTTGCAGGAGCACTTGCGGCGCTTGCTTCAATGGCAAAAGTAACTGTTGGTTTTGCTTCAGTATTTCTCCCTATTTTAGCGGGCTATACAATCGGTCAACATCCAACAAGTCAAAAGCAAACTATCCCACAATGGGTAATAGCGCGCTGGCGACATTATTGGTGGTATTGGGTCGCAGCAGGAATAACCTATATTGTTTTTTGGTTGCCTACTTTGGTTCCAGCTTTTATTAGCAGGCTACAAGGCGAACATTATGTTTTAATTGATGCCACATCCCTTGATACTAGCTTTTTGTCGGAAAATGACTCTACTCGCTACAATGAATTTCATCGTCAAATTGCTACAATGCTCTCTTGGCCAATGCTCATAGCAATGCTTGGCATCATAGGCATCACCCTCTGGAAGTATCCTCGCCGCGCGTGGTTACTTATTGGTTGGATCGCTCTTATCTGGGTACCCACTGCTGTTCTAGTGTGGCGAACCCAAACACGTTACTTAATGGCAGGCGTATTGCCCTTATCTATTTTGCTTGGTGGAGGAACAAGTATCATCACCCAATGGAAAGGATGGCAACAGTGGGGAGGAAAAAAAATAGCTTGGATGCTAATCGGTTTATTCTTTGTGAGTTGGGTTAGCGGATTCGCCGCACCATTTGCTTATCATGCAATCAACGATCCAACAGCTTTAACCGTCACCCGATGGGATAATCGAGACTATTTTCAATCTCCTTGGAATGGATATGGGTTATTAGAGTCTTTACAATATTTACAAGAATATGGGCAACGCGGAGAAAATAATGCTGTTGAAGTAATGATGGTCGCCCATATGTGTCCATTTATGGACTTATACGAATTTGATAATGTTCAATGGACATGCATTATTGATGATGAAACAAACAGTAAAGATTATAATGGTGAAATAGGGCACCCCATGTGGCGCAACGCAACTCAGTTTGCGCTAGAACATGACAATGAGCATGTATATTTAATTCTTGAACAACACCGCAACACGCTTGAAATTCCGACCATTCCTTTTGAACATCCAAAGTTAATTTGGAAAGAAATCAAGCGCTTTCAAAGACCTCATAACGGGCTCTGGGTTACGGTATGGGAAGTATATAGTCAATAACTATTATTCAATCACAGCCACCGCACGATAAACTGTAATCAACAAAATGATGAAGCCAATACTATAAAGCCGTTGCGCGAGTATTTGATTATCAGTTTGTCGTTCAAAGTAAAAAATAGCTGGCAAAATGATAAGCGCCACCATCCAATATGCGATATTTAATGCGCTAGGACTATTATTTGGTGCAACCACTAGGCCGATAAGTGCTAAGAAAACACTCAGCGATACCAATCCACCGCTATACAAAACGCCTGTAAAATACATCTTTGTTACAGGCTGAAGGCGTATAAGTTGTATAATTGAGAACAAAGTCATAAATGCCACCATTAACAGTGTCGCGCGTGCAATAACTTCATGTACAGTCCACACTTTTATTCCTCATCACTTACTTTCAATGGCAGGCTAAAAGTAAACGTTGATCCTTTGCCTAATTGGCTAGATACACTAATTTTCCCACCGTGCGCCTCAACTAGTTTGCGAACAATATAAAGTCCTAAGCCTGTTCCTTCTTGTTTTTCAGCCTCGCCCGACACCCGTGTAAACTTATCAAATAGTGTTGGAATTGCTTGGTCAGGAATACCAATACCTGTATCTTCTACATCAACATACACAAAATCACCGTTCACACGTGCTCGCACACAGGCTTGGCCATCTTCAGGCGTATATTTAATCGCATTACTCACTAAATTACCAATAACTTGTGTGATGCGTTGCGGATCAATATATAAGGTTGGCAATTCACTCGGTATATCAATATTCACTTGAATGCGCTTGTTATCACTTAAAACACGATACTTTTCAACAACCCCTTGTATAATATCTAATATGGAGCATTTTTCTCGTTCTAAACGGATGCCTGCATCAATACGCGCAACATTCAACAAATCATCGATAAGGTTAGTCATATCTTCAACGGCTTTCTTAGCACGTTCAATATATAAACTACCGCGTTCGCTTACTTGTTCGGTCATTTCAAGTAAGCCTATATAACCCTTAATGGCACTCAATGGTGTTTTTAAGTCATGAGAAACAGTAGCCACCAGTTCATTTTTCAGCTTATCAATCTCTTTGAAAAGAGTAATGTCATGTAATACTAAGGAATATCCGACATCTGCTACTGGGAGCATAAAGGCTTGAAATGATGCGCCATTGAATTCAAATTCTTGGACATACATTTCTTCAGATGAACGGCCATTTTGATAAACATCAACAATTGGTGTGCCAGTAAAAATAGCGTCTAAAGGTTCATATTCAACATTGCTCTCTAGATTAAAAATTTGTCGAGCACTATCATTCACTAATATCAACCGATGTTCAGTGTCTGTCACAATAACACCATCGGCAGTCGTTGCGAGTATTGCATTAAGTTTTTGCCGTTCTTGTTGGGCTTCGCGCAATAAGCTAGCATTAAACATAGCAACTGAAGCACGATCACATAGCTGAGCAACTCGTGCTCGCTCTGTCACAGAAAAACCATCAACAATGTTTTTCTCTAAAGACAACAACGCTATAACATTATTATCCCGCTTTATAGGCACAACGTATTGAGAGCGCGTTTTTGGGGAAAGTGGCAAAAAGTCCGAATCTGCCTCTATATCTGGCACATAGATTGTTGTCCCCGATTGAACTGCGCGCCCTGTAATACCACGTTCCCAACTATGCCATTGCCCTTCTTCTAAAACATTGTCTAACATTTGCGGGTCATATCCATAGCTTGCTACCAATTCTAAGCGGCCTTCACGCTCATTCACTAACATCACACAACCAGAATCGGCAAAAGACAAGCGAATGCCCCAATCAAGCCATAATGTACTCACACGTTTTACGCTTATTACATTATTTAATTCACGATCAATCTGATAAACATAGCGTAACGTTTCAAGCTGAGCATCCAAACTCTGAATAGTGGTACGTTGCTCGTAAACATAGTTGCTTGCTCGTTCTTGCTGCCACAAATACAATGCCCATGTTCCCCCCACCATCAACGGCATGAATGCAAACAATAAGGCAATTGTTGGAAAAAGGCCTACAAGTATTCCGCTCAACAAAAGTGCCGTTGCTATTGCACCCACTACAAGGCCTATAATTCTAGAACGATGTAAACGCTCTGGCCATGTTAATTGCCACTCAAAATAAGATTCTTCATCAACGACTTCGCGTTCCACAACAAGCGGCTCAAAACCTGTCAGCTGTAAATGCATATGATGCAGTAATGTGCCCAACAGCTCACGCATATCTTGTAGATAAAACCCTTGATTATCCCAATGAACTTGCATAAATGCGGGCGTAATATCCCACTGCAAACTCAAAACGCGAAAATGTGGCATACTTACTTTCAAATCTGTATAAGTTAAAGGTTTAAGCTGAAGAGACAACCAATGATAGATTGTTATTTTGGGAAACAATTTTCGCCAACTAGCGACAGGGTGAGCTTGTACAATTATTTCTGATAAGCAAATATTGAAATAATGAATATCACTACAAAGTTGAATAGCGTAATGATAAGATAACCAAAATGCTTCATAAGGATAGTGTTTCTTAGCAATATCCTTAATACTTAGCGCATTTTGTGGATGAAAGGTTTGGTTGAACAATTCTAACCATTGAGTGAGTACTTTGTTGTTAGCAGCACTTGCTTTTTCAAGCGCATGGTAAACATACAAAATCCACTCACCACAAAGAAAAGTTTGATCAGATTGATCAGCAACATTACGAATAGCAATTGTGTTCATGTAACATAAATCCCTGAGTGCCCAATTGGCGTTTACGAATAGAAATCCATTATTGGTTTATCCATATGAAGCTATACATGAGTATTAACTGAGAGCTGAAATTTTGCAACTGCTATATAAAATTCGTAAAAGATATAAACAAACTTCATATCCTGTGTTATCAAGTCAAGAAGCCTACAGACAATGGGCTGATAAATACCCTCCGCTACCGCATAACCCCCTTATGCAAGCAGAGCATGAGGGAATGAAAAACTTGATGCCCAATCTTCAAAATTGCACCGTTCTAGATTTAGCCTGTGGAACAGGTCGGTGGGGGAAGTGGGCACTTGAGAACGGCGCAAATTTTGTAATCGGCATTGACAACAGTATTTCCATGTTAAAGTCTGCTGAACTAGCTCAACGTATACAAGCTGATATGACTACCCTACCATTAGCAAGTAATAGCATTGACGTTGTTCTTTGTGGTTTAGCACTAGGGCATTTACCTTCTTACGATATGCAAGCAACGTTTCATGAGTTCAGTCGTGTTCTAAAACCAAAAGGAGTTGCCCTTATCAGTGATTTTCACCCTATTTTGGCATGGACAGGAGCACAACGCACTTTTCAAGGTAAAGATGGGAAAACCTATGCTGTCCAACATCATATTCATAGTTACGCTGATTATTTTGCCGCCAGCCAAAAAGCAAATTTACAATTAACGGGTGTTCAAGAACCCGTGCAACCGCAAACACAAAAACCGCTAGTCCTAGTTTTACGCTTGACTAAAAGTTAGCGCATCCGCAATAATCAGTTACACCAAAACAGTAAAAAGCATATAAGTAAAACTCCCATATGACTATTTCCAAATTACACAATCTTGATACGAGTTCACTACTCAAACCCATTCAAATTGGCAACATCACCATCAACACTCCGCTCACATTAGCGCCGATGGATGGAATGACAAACTATGCATTTCGACGTTTAGTGAGAGAATATTCAGGAGAAGATTGTGGCTTAGTTTGTACTGAGCTTTTGAGTAGTCTTATTTTAACAAGCCCACACCATCCTCGTAGCCGAGCAAAGTTTGATTGGCAACCGACTATTGAGTTCCCATTTGCCGTGCAGATTTACGGCAATGATCCAGCGATGATGGCAGATGCCGCACAAATATTGGTTGAGGCTGGCGCGCCAATTATTGACATTAATATGGGATGTTGGGTACCCAAAATTGCGAGAAAAGGCGGTGGAGCTGGCTTGCTTCGTGATGTCTGTACAGCTACAGCTGTTGTTGATGCTGTTGTACAAGCCGTTGATGTACCTGTAACTGTCAAAGTGCGAGCGGGATATGAAGTTGGCCAACCTACAGCAATCAATTTTGCAAAAGCGGCAGAAGATGTCGGCGCAAAGCTCATTGCCGTTCATTGGCGCTATGCAAAACAAGGATTTCGTCCAATACCACCAGATTGGACAATTATTCGCCAAGTAAAAGAAGCTGTGCGTTCAATTCCAGTGCTTGGCAATGGAGATGTAAAAACTACTGCTGATGCTATTAAAATGATGCTAGAAACCGATTGTGATGGCGTTATGATTGGGCGCGCAGCAGCAGGACATCCTTGGCTATTTAAGCAAATCGCTCATGAAATCCGTACAGGAGAACCTTTTCCCTTACCTTCAATGGCTACACGAGCACAAGCTGCGCTTGATCACGCCCGTGTCATGGTCGAAACGAGTGAACATTCTGACGAAACAGTGACAATTCTCGAATTACGTGGACGCTTGCATCAATATTTTGATGAGTTTGTTGAAGAAGATGAGCGCATTGCGCAACTGCGTTATCATTTAGTACGTGTCAATACACTAGCAGACATTGAAGCCCTGCTTATGCCATTCATTGAAGAAAGAGAGTATATCTAATTTGAATTGGGAACTGATCGGTGAAATTGTGCTCATCCAAATTCAATTGCGGCCTATTAAGCTAGGAGAAATTAAACGTGTTTATGCCCCCAAAGGTTGTTTACAAACTGTTGATAGCATTACACTTCAACCTGAAGGCATCACCACATACTTAAACGATCAAGTCGTTTACGATGTGCATCATAGACATCATCCACAATCACGTTATAGACAAAGTAATGCTGTCTCTTTCGGCTTTACTAGTCACTATGAAAAAATGAAAGCGCGCTTCGGCGAAAACATCACGCTTGGTGTTGCTGCTGAAAACATCATTGTTCAAAGCAATACCATTTGGGCAGAATCCGATTTTGCCAATGGGGTAGCCATACAAAATAATGATGGCGAAAGGGTATTATTAGATGGCATTTTTGCCATTCCACCTTGCAAGCCTTTTACGGCATTTTGCATGGGAGAAAAGGAAGTTGACGATCAGCGTCAAACAGTCAAAGAAAACCTTCAATTCTTATTTGACGGCACACGAGGATTCTGTGCAGAGCTAGCACAACCTATCACTTTTCAAGTCCAAATTGGTGATACATTATGGCGTGCCATACCTTAAGCTAAGTTCCGCCTAAGCGCAGTGCACGCCAAACTTGTTTCACTGTTAATCGCTGTCCATACATTAACATTCCTGCACGGAAAATCCTTGCCCCACCCCACATGATCACTAATAAGCTGATGATTAAAATCAAAATACTGACGTATACCCACGCAATAGAAATAGTACCAAAGGATAGTACCATCAATATTGCAAGGGGTGATGTAATAGGAAATAGCAAAAACAGATAAGCAAAAACGTTATCCGACGAAAAGAAAACACTAATAAAACCTATGGGTAATACCGCCAGTAAATTAAAAATAACAGCGAATTGGCGTGCTTCCTGTTCAGCTGAAAAAATAGCACCAACACTTATTGCCAAACCAGAAAACATCAAATAAGCTAAAATATATAGTCCGATAAAGCGCACAAGCTCAAAAATCCCCACGCCAGAAGCAGCAATAAAATCACTAATATCCGTTTGGATATAAGCCATTCCCCCTCCAACAACACTCCATACAGCAACTTGTGTTAGGCCAATGGCCCCCAATCCAAACATTTTTCCCCATATTAAGTCGTATACCGTACAGCTACTAGCCAAAATTTCCATCATGCGGTTTTCTTTTTCTTCAACAATACCGCTCATCAAAAATTGCGCAGTAATGGTTACTGTCAAAAACAAGAAAAATCCAAAGCCAAAAGGAGTGAAAAATCTAGCAATCAGGTCTTCTTGTCCCTCAAAAGTTGAGTTATCTTCTAGAAAATGGAAACGTTCAACATCAAAGGGATCATCTAGCTGGGCGATAGGGTTTTCAGAAGGCAATAAAGACTTTAAACCTTCAATCAGAATCTTGTTGACTTCTTCTTCTAAAGCAAGAGGAAAATCGCTTGTTGTCGCATAAAAATCAATTTGCCCGCCATTCGTCATATAATCTTCAGAAACAACAAAATAGGCATCAATGTCGCCATTTTCTAATGCTAAACGCGCTTCTTCTTCATTAGAAAAACGCAGAAAACGCTCTGGTGGGCTAACATTTTCTAATAACTTAACACTAGAAAGATCAATAAAGCCTACACGATTAAACCCAGATAGATCGTTTTCATTACTATCAATAAATGTAAAAATTCCATATAGAATAATGCCCAAAATGAGAGGCATTCCAAAAGCAGTGAACAGATAAATCGGTCGCCGAAAATTCGTGATATATTCGCGCTTTGCAACAATCCAAATTTTATTGGTGACCATTTTGCACCACCTGAATAAAAATTTCATCCAAGCCGGGAATAGCTAATTCATAACGTTGTACAACATAATCAGGGTTAGTTGCTAATGCAGCCATAATTTGTGATGGGGAACAATCAGGTTGTAAATGAAGCATTACTTCACGATTATCTTTTATCTCCACATGTGCCACCCCTTGTAATTTTTCCCAATCACCAGTTCCTTCTACGATCACTGCATTTTTAGCATATTGGCGACGTACGTCATCAACGTTACCATACAACATACGCTGTCCTCTTGAAATCATCAGCATTCGATCTGCCATTGTCTCCACTTGGTGCATTTGGTGTGTAGACATCATGATCGTTGTGCCATTTTGCCGCAACTCAAACAAAATATCTTTAATAAGCTGAGTATTCACTGGATCAAGCCCGCTAAAGGGTTCATCAATAATGATAAATTCTGGTCTATGCAAAATAGTAGCCACAAATTGAACCTTCTGAGCCATACCACGACTCAGTGCACTGACCTTGCTTTTAGCATGTTCAGCTAACCCAACACGCTCCAACCAATAATAAGCCTGCTGTTCAGCTTGTTTAGCGCTTAATCCTTTTAGTTGCCCTAGATAACGCAATAATGGGATCAGAGGGGCATTTTTATATAAACCACGTTCTTCAGGTAAATATCCAATGCGCTCTTTTGTGGCTTCTGTAAAAGGTTCACCAAAAAGTAAGACTCGTCCTTTGTCCGGCTTAATGATGTCAAGGATAATGCGGATGGTAGTTGTCTTTCCGGCCCCATTCGGTCCTAAGATGGCGAATATCTCACCTTGTTCGATTTCAAAACTCAAATCATCAACAGCATGATGATCACCATAGTATTTATCAATATGCTCAACAACGAGCGTTCGTGACATACTAAAATCCTTCCGCTAAGCAAAATTTTGAACTTTTTCGGCAGCAATTAAGATTCGTGAAATAGTGGGACTTTCCCCTATAGGCTGTAACGTTTTCGTATCAACAATATGCCGTATAGCAAAGCCACTTCGCTCCATTAACGAGTGAATAGTGCGTAATGGATAGCCACGCAGTACGTGGTGCTCTGCATAACGATTAAAGCCATTATCAGAACGTAGTATTAATGTATAATCTTGAGCTAAAGCAGATATATCATAATCAAAATTGTTTTCTACCACCAAGAATACATCCGCATTCTTAGCAAGCACTTGAGTTTGAGCACGTTCAACCATTTGAGAAAGGCCGTAAATCGTATGTAAATCAAACAAAAACATTCGCCCATCAACTAAAGCATAATTTGCACGACGAAAAACGCCTTCTAAATCCCTAGTAGTATTCACATGATTTAATACATCTAAGGCAAATACAAGATCATAAGTGCTTTGTATAGGTCGAAAAGTCCGAATATCTGCTTTCTCAAATTCGGCGTGTACTTCCATATTTTCAAAGCGTTTTCTGGCAAAATCTAGCATAGCAGGACTAATATCCACGCCATGCACGCTAAATCCTAATTTCACAAAAAATTCTGCCGAAGCGCCCGTTCCACACCCAAACTCCAATACATTGCGCCCTAGCCAACCGTTCATTTGAATGAACTCTAAAAATTCAGGAGTACGAAGAGCAGCATATTGTGATAAACCAACGGCATCATACACCGATGGCAAATAGGTATAAAAATTTTTCACCTCTAATTGTGTAGTACTCATGTGCCCACCTATCCCCTTGTTGTCTAAAATGAGCGTTGGTTCATCTACTAAACATCGTTACACTAAACATCAATATTTTTAAGAGTGATTCTACCACAGTGAGTAAAAAGATGGAGTCAAAACAGCATTGGCGTTCTGCGCTTTTTTTATGGTTGGGATGGTATCTTGCTCTAATAGCATTTCAACATATGATTTGGGTACGCTTTGATTTAGCCAAGCCAGATTATGCCTATTCATGGACAAGTGAACTCACTGAAGGTGAGGTTGATGGCCCTTCAACAGGTGGATGGTTTCATGCCCGCTGGGATAGTTGGCGTTATGTTGAAATTGCTCAACATGGCTACGCCGACATCTCATTAGCAACATTTTTTCCCGGTTATCCAATCTTAATGCGAACAGTTGATGAACTCATCTTACGCTGGCTTTGGCCAAATGCTAACTGGGATGATCGTATGGCATGGGCTGGTGTCATTGTTTCAGCAATAATGTCAGCACTCACCGCTGTTTTACTCTACATTTTTCTGCAGGAAAGATTAGACGCACAACATGCATGGCGGGGTACGTTCTATGCATTGATCTTCCCTACGGCGATGTTTATGGCCCAACTTTACACAGAATCCACATATATGGCGATCAGTCTCCTAGCTCTTGTTTTGACCTATAGGCAAAAACTTTGGCTAGCTGGATTTGTAGCTGCATTTGCTGCCATTACACGCCCAACTGGTGTATTGCTTTTTTTCCCGATGGCGACCATATGGCTTGATCATTGGTGGCGCGGAAAAGATTTACCACGCCATACCATTATCCCAATTAGTTTGCCTGTACTAACTTTTTTTGGCTTCAACACATGGCTACAAGCGCAAGGACTAAATACCTTTGAAGCACAAGAAGACTTTGGGCGTTATTTTTTGCACCCACTAGCATTATGTATCTTTGCGCAACAAATCGCTTGGTTAGGTACCAATGTGGTCGGATTTGTAGCTATTGGGCTTGATATTCTGCTAACGCTATTGGCTACCATACTCAGTATTTATGAATGGAAATGGCATCCGGGCTTGGCTTTATATGGACTAACTGCAGTTTGGTTACCACTAGGTACAGGACAACTCGTTAGCCAAAATCGATATGTATTGATCGTCATTCCTATTTATATGATGCTTGCGCGTTGGGGCAAAAACGCTATTTTTGATCGTCTATGGACTATTGTTAGCTTACTACTCTTCAGCTTATACACCATTTTATACACGCAAGGTTTTTGGGCAGGATAAATTCGCAAGCTATAATCAAATAGCAATTTGATAAATACTCCAGAACACTCATGGACGAGATATGATGCAGCGTTATGATTTTAATCCAGCCAATGACGATAAACCAATTTTGCACTTAGCTCATGCGAATGGCTTTCCGCCGCAGGTTTATCACGACCTTATAGGATACTTTAGCGAAGAATATCATGCTATTTGCTTCCCTGCACGCCCTTTGTGGGAAAATCCCCCAGACTACCAAACATTTGATAATTGGCACATCATGGCAGATGATTTGATCGCTGCTTTTGATCAAGAAGGCCTTAAAAATGTAGTGGGAATAGGTCATAGCATGGGAGGCACAGCCACACTATTAGCAGCGCTTAAGCGTCCTGACTTATTTTCAGCAATAATAGTATTAGACCCAGTTCTTTTTCCGCGAACACTCATTCGGTTGATGACCGTTATACCGCATTGGCTTCCTCACCCAGAAATCCCACTTGTGAAAGTTGCCTTGCGCCGCAAAAGAGCTTGGGCAACCCCTGAAGAAGCATTTGAACGCTTCCGTTCCCGCACATTATTCAAGCACTGGTCAGATGAGACAATTTGGCGATATATAGAAGGAATTACTCAACCCGATAGTATTAACGGCGGTATCACGCTACGTTATACACCAGAATGGGAAGCTCAAATTTACGCAACATCGATGTATTCCCTACGGGGATGGTGGAAATGGCTTAAACAGATACAGGTGCCCACAGCAGCCATTCAAGGTGGAAACACTGACACATTCTTGCCTGCAGCAGTTTCTTTATGGCGTAAGACACGCCCTGATTTTCCAGTGGAAGTGTTAGAAGGGCAAGGGCACCTTTTCCCTATTGATGCCCCTGCAGAGACTGCCCAAATGATCAAAGCACTACTCAAACGCCTAAAGTGATTCTGTCGCATAGGGGATCGTAAAAATAAAACGACTCCCCTTGCCATATTCACTTTCAACCCATAATTTACCCCCCATCATCTCGACTAAGCGTCTTGAAATTGCCAAGCCTAAGCCTGTTCCTCCAAATTGTCTGGTGGTGCTACCATCAGCTTGTCGAAATTCGTCAAAAATTATTTCTTGATGTTCGGGCTTGATGCCAATACCTGTATCGATAACGGTTACAATAGCGCATTGTTGCTCGTCATCACGCTCAACGTTCACCGTCACACTACCTTCATCCGTAAATTTAACAGCATTGCTGAGTAGATTATTGATAATTTGACGCAAACGTAATCTATCTGCATTCACCAAAACGGTGTGTGGTGGGTGTTCTAAAGTTAACAGCAAGTGCTTTTGATAGGCCTGAGCCTCAATCAACTGCAAGCACCCTGTAATTTCTTCTCGCAAATCCAAAGGTTGCAATGAAAGTTCCATACGCCCCGCATCAATTTTACTGAGATCGAGTAGATCATCTATTAAAGCAAGTAAATTACGGCCACTAGTCCGAATACGCTGTAGGCGATCTTGCTGACGTTCATTTAATTCTCCATACATACCTGTGAGCAACGTTTCAGAAAATCCCAAAATACTATTCATGGGTGTGCGTAATTCATGAGACATTTTGGCTAAAAACTCGCTTTTTAGACGATTGGCTTCTTCTAATTCTTTTGTGCGCTGTTGAAGTTCCTCAAAAAGTTGTGCATTACGAATGCTAGTCGCAATTTGGCCAGCCATCGCGCTTACAAATTCAATCTCAGCTTCTGTAAAGTAGTGTGTTTTTTGTTTTGTATCTAACCCTAAAGACCCGATAAACTGGTTCTGTACAATTAATGGAACAACCAACAAAGATTTAATCCCTAAACGGGATAATGCTTCGTAGTTGGGTTCTAGTATATCTTGCGCAGCGGCAAGATCATTCACTACTACCGATTGATGTGTATCGATCATTTGCTCATGCAAAGCGTAATCTTGCAATTGTAGTCGTGTGCCAATTGCGCCAATAAGTGGATATTCAGCTACAACAGTCCCTCTCTGACCATCCGCATCAAACAAAACAATGCCCGCATGATCAACTTCAGCGATAGTCTCCACTACGCTTTGGCAAGCTGAAATAAGTACCTGTTTAGTTGCTAGTTCGCTGCTAACCCGTTTGGCAATTTCTGACAAACCGCGAAACAAGCGTAAACGTATTAAATAATCAAAGTTTCTTAAAGCCGAAGCGATATGGCTACCTATTGCCGTTAAAAGACGTGCTTCATCGCTGCCAAATTTAGCGCGATTACGTGCTACAAGAATCACACCCAAAGGATCATCTTGAACACGTAAAGGAGCAACCAAGATATTTTCCAAATGAATATATTGCATCAACGCCACATCAGGCCCAGTCGAGAGATCGCCAGCGTTAATATATTGGGGATGCCCACTATTAAAAGCCAAAGCTAATAAGCTACGTGCTGCGTTCGCTGCAAACTGCGATTCAAACAGTTGAGCATCCACTCCAAATCCTGTTTTCATTGGAATAAGTACATTATCTTGACGATCATAGGTGAAGATGACGATTGCTTCAGCAGAAAGCATTTCCTTTGTCAGGTTCAGAACATTTTCGATAGCCTCTTGAAAATCCATATGACGTGATGCAATTTCAGAGAGCTTAAGTAAAGATTGGCTCTCATTGAGATGATTACGCATTTCAATCAATAAACGCTGACTGTTAATCCCTAAAGCCACCTGATCTAAAGGAAATTGCAAATATTGAATACGCCTAGCAGTAAAAGATTGATGACGATAACGCAAAAGCAAAACGCCACCAATCACCTTATTACGAGCAGCGAGTGGCATTATGAGTAAACTAAATGGTAATCGTCCTAGTCCATCAATAGGCAACTCAGAATCACTATTAACCCCATTCAAAATAATTGGCTTTTGTGTGTTATGCATTAAGTTTAAAAGTTGGGTTGATATTAATTCTACATTTAAGTTGGGTTGATATTGTTCTTTATGCCAAGCAGCAATCCAATGTTCCGAGATGGACTCCCCTTCTACAACCATCACACAAGCATCAACATCCGCATACACTGCAATTATTTGCACTAATTGGGGTAGCTGTTCACGAATGGAACGTTCACCTGTTGCAATCCGCGATATTTCGTTGCGTAATAAAATATCGGAATGTGCATCTTGAAGCTCAAAATAATTAGCACGTAAACGGTTATAAAGACGTGAAGTATCGATCACAAGTGCAGCCTGATCAGCTAGCGCTTGCAAAATAGCAAGATGATCTTCGTTATAAGCGTTTTGCTTTCGACTTTCGATGCTAAGCACCCCCAACAAACGTCGCCCATGTATAATTGGCACAGCTAATTCTGAAACAATATCAGGATCAAGCATTCGATAGCGCAAGTCTTGCCGAACATCAGGGATGTTAAGCGGCTCTTGAGACTGAGCTACGGTGCCAATAATTCCTTCTCCTAATCGTATAACTGGCATCTTTTCCTGATAGTATTCGGCATTGATACCTGCATAGAAAGGAATTAAAACCTCTGCGTCAGAATCCCACAAAGCCAAAATACTAACATCAAAAGGCAACAATCGTTGTACACTGCGCAATAATGTTGATAATAATTGTTGTGGCTCAATTGGGGTTTGCGTTTGTTCTTGTGCTTGAGTTTGCTCAATCATATTCATAAACCTAAAAATCATCTAGCTAAGCATCATAAAACAATAAGCCATGATAACCAACCTAAGAAAAGTAAATCCTAGCAATGTGTTTTTAAGAAAAATGCTAATTATCACTACAATATTACAGAAATATCGTCTAAAACAAAGATTAGCACATAATACAAGCATAAAGGAAATCAAATCATGACTGCAAAAATTGGAACAGCAGAAAATCCATTACGTGTTGCTATTATTGGTGCAGGGCCAGCAGGTTTTTACGCAGCAGAAGCATATCAAAAGCAAAAAGATTATGTGGTTCAGATTGATATGTTTGATCGTTTGCCAACTCCTTATGGGCTTGTTCGCGGTGGTGTAGCCCCCGATCATCAGAAAATCAAATCTGTCACAAAAGTCTATGACCGTATTGCCACACAAGAAAATTTTCGTTTTTTTGGCAACGTCAACTTTGGCACAGACATTACTCATGATGATTTAGTAGCACACTATCATCAGATCGTTTATACAGTGGGAGCACAATCTGACCGACAATTAGGCATACCGGGAGAAGACTTAGCAGGCAGTCATGCTGCAACTGAATTTGTCGCATGGTACAACGGCCACCCTGATTATCGTGATCGTGAATTTGATCTTTCGCAAGAATCCGTTGTAATTGTTGGCGTTGGCAACGTTGCAATGGATGTAACCCGTATACTTGCCAGTTCTTATGAAGAACTTTATGAAACTGATATTGCTGACTATGCCCTTGAAGCGCTCAAGAACAGTAAAATTAAGCGCATCTATGTTCTTGGTCGTCGTGGGCCTGCCCAAGCCGCCTTCACCAATCCAGAAATTAAAGAACTTGGTGAATTAGCTGAAGCTAACATTACAGTTCCACCAGAAGAAGCAGAACTAGACGAACTCAGTAAAAAAGAATTAGAAGCTAGTGAAGATCGCACACAAAGCCGCAACGTTGAAATCGTCCAAGAATACGCACAACGCCCCATTGATCCTAACAAGCCCAAAACAATCATTCTAAGATTTTTAGTCTCGCCTGTTGAAATTATTGGTAATGATCACGTTGAAGCCGTGAAAATCGTTAAAAATCAGCTCGTCGCTACAGAGCGCGGGTTGCGGCCAAAACCAACTGAGGAAACTGAAGTTATTCCTGCTGGGCTTATCTTTCGTTCGGTTGGCTATAGAGGCGTACCATTGGCAGGAGTGCCATTCCGTGAAGATTGGGGCATTATCCCCAATGATAAAGGACGTGTCCAAGATTTAGAGACTGGAGAGGTAATTATTGGTGAATATACAGCTGGTTGGATCAAACGTGGCCCTAGCGGAGTAATTGGCACCAATAAACCCGATGCTCAAGAAACTGTCAAAATGGCTCTAGAAGATGTTGCCTTAGGAAAAACTTTACAGCCAAGCCATCCCGATCCTGAATCTATAGAAAAGCTCCTCGCCGAACGAAATATTCAATATGTAACTTATGCTGATTGGCAAATCTTAGATGAGATTGAGCGCAAACGTGGTGAAGCAGTTGGCCGTCCTCGCTTGAAGTTTACTCGTGTTGCCGATATGCTAGAAGCACTAGCAGCGCATAAGGCACAAGTAACGGAGTAAAAACATGAGCCTTACCACTCGTATTCAAGCTATTAAAGACAATCTAAATCAAAGTCAGCAATATCTAAACACGATCCTTGAACAAGTCGATAATCGTTGGGAAACCCCTGTATATAGTGATGGTGCAGCATGGAATGTCCGCCAATTACTGATTCATCTCAGCGTTGCTGATAAAGGAATGCTCGGTCAAATTCAAAGGATTGTTGCGGGTGAAGAAGGTGTGCCTGAAGATTTTGATCTAGAACGATATAATCGTCGTTCTGTTGAAAAACGTGAAACCATGACCGTTGAAGAAGCTCGTGCCGCCATTGAAAATGCCCATCAAGAGATTTTGCAATGGCTTGACAACATTGAAGATGAAAGTGTGCTTGATCTTGAGGGTCGTCATGGCTCGTTAAATATCATGACCATAGAACAAATCTTAATCATAATTGGCAATCACAAACGTGATCATGCTAAAGATATAGCCAAAGCGCTCAATATAGAATAGAAGAGATGTTTCGCGCCCACACTGCATAAAACGTGGGCGTGTTTCATCGTTTTAATGTATGGTAAAAAGCAAAACCGTTGTTGTTCCCAAACTTATGCGTGAATAATGTCGCAGCGGAAATGGTGAAAGTGGTTGAAGTGTTGTTGAATTCACCACTGTATGAAGCGTACTCCCTTGATCAATAATGAAGAAATCACCACTATCATCTTGAATAATATGCGCATGATTGCGTGAAACGTTACGATCCCCATTAAAGTTCAAATCGCGACTTAAACGGCCAATAGTAAATGGTGATTTCGTAATGGTTACTTCAGTCCCTACCATGCTCTCATCACGTGATTGTTCTACCCGTAAATGCCCTGTTGGGCGCTTCACTGAGCCGGGCGAAAAAGTCTCGGCATCATCTAATTCTGAGGATGGAGCAGCATTTGTTGAGTATCCCGACATACTCGCTTCAGCAAAAGCCGTTGCAAATTCACTCGCCGTTGGATAACGCTCTTTGGGGTCTTTGGCCAGCGCCCGATGAATAACTGCAGACACTTTTGAGGGTATATCACGTTGTAACAAGTGCACATCTGGCGGGCGAACTTCGCAATGTTGTTGCATTAACTCGTAAGGGCTGCTGTCACTATCAAAGGGTAACTGCCCTGTTAGCAAGAAAAAAATAAGTATTCCTAAAGCGTATTGATCTGTGGCTGGTGAAAGCGGTTCATCGCGCCATTGTTCTGGTGCCATATAAGCAGGTGTTCCCAAAATCATCCCTGCCCCAGTAAGTTTGCTAAGCGAACTGTCAAGTAACTTTACAAGCCCAAAATCAACTAGAAACGCATGACCAGAGTCATCAAACATAACATTACTAGGTTTAATATCCCGATGAATAACATTGCGTGCATGAGCATAGTCAAGAGCACCAGCAATTTGTTGTAATAGCCGCGTGATCTCTTGTAAACTAGCACGAGGCCGCTTACCTAATAAAACTTGTTCGATATGATCAGACAAACTGCCCCCTGATAACAAACGCATAACAACATAGTTCATTCCATTTTCTGTACCATAGTCATAAATTGGGACAATATGGGGGTGTTCTAAAGAAGCCGATATTTCGGCTTCGCGATGAAACCGCTTCACTTGTTCCGGGCGATTTGCTTGAGAGTCTGAAAGAATTTTTACAGCGACATATCTCTTCAAACGGGGTTGAAACGCTCGATAAACAACCCCCATGCCACCCTTACCCAAAAATTCTTCTAGTTCATACTGACCAAGCGTACTACCCACGAGATTTTGAAAAGCCATTATTTCTAACCAGCCTCAATGCTTAAATGTTGTCTTTAGAAGTGTACAAAAACTTACCCTGTTATGGCAACTCTATAGAATGCATTTCTAGCCAAGGGATGCCATATCCAAAAAGTGCGCGCCCAGCAGTTGCTATTGCATGAGTTTGTTGGGAGACATCTTGAAATTCCCACCATGCATCATCATTAGGCAACAGCTTAGCATCAAAAACATGCCACATAACCCATGATAACGTCTTTTCATCTTGATGTTCATATAAAGTTTTTGCACGTGCTATACGCCCTTGATTACGTAAAAGAGTTATTTGAAAACGAGACACAGGGCTTTGTCGAAATGCTAAAAGTTGCCATTCAACAAACCCATACACATCTTCTCCTAAATTTTCTAGCGGTTTTTGAAAACGAACAAGTCCACGCTGTTGCTGTAATTGATCTTGTTCTAAGTTATACCCTGCTGCATTTAATGCCTGACCAACAATAGTTAATATCATTTGCATAAAACGTCCTGTTTCTTCTATATTATAAAACATCTTGAACTCCTTAATCTGTATTGTTTAATAGTTGCAAGATAAAGCCTGTCAGTGCTACACTCAATAATGCATTCATGAACTGTTCACTATAACAAGGACGGAGCCCTTAATGAAGCGCATTTTAGTGGTTGACGATGAAATGGGGGCACGTACCCTCATTGGTATTATGCTAGAACGTGGCGGTTTCGAGGTACTTAAGGCCCAAAATGGCCGAGAGGCACTTGAAATGTTAGATACAATTGAACCACCGGACATGTTTATTTTAGATGTCATGATGCCAGAAATTGATGGTATTCAATTGTGCCGTATGTTACGTGAGCGTGATGACACTAAAGCCATACCGATTCTAATCTTATCAGCACGTGGAGACGCTAAAAGTGTAATTCAAGGTATGGAGGCAGGCGCAACTGATTATATATTAAAGCCGATCTTCCACCATAATTTAGTCGATAAAGTTCGCAGTTTGCTTAATATGGGAGCAACAGCCGAATAGGATACGCCCTTAAATGGCTAAAATTGAAGTTCGTGTGATTGATAGTGCAGGTAATCAAACTTATTTACCGCTTCCCAACGATAGGCCATTAAATGAGCTTATTCCGGCTATTGTGACTTTGCTCGATCTAAACACTGCTTTGTCATATCGCATTTTTGCTCCACGCTTTCAGCGGGTTTTGATCGGCACACAGAGCTTATATGCCAATGGCATTCAAGATAGCGATACTATTCGGCTTGTTACCCCTCCCCAAACTACACAAGTTGAACTCGAACTTCTTGATGAACCTAGTCCCGGCGCACGTCTAGCACTTCCTCAACAAAACATCGTTAAAATCGGGCGCGGTTCTATCAATGACATTGTTATTGCGCACCCTTCCATTAGCCGTGAACATGGCGAGTTTATTTGGCAAGATGGTATACATATCTTCCGTGATCTAAACTCAGCCAATGGCAGCATGATTAATAATCAAGTTGTATCAGAACCTACGCCGATTAGTCTTGGCTCAATTTTAACCTTAGGGGATAGTGTGCGCCTTGTTTATCAAGAAATATCTCCCCACTACGATATTGGTGTTGAGGAAACCAATGCTCAAATAGGTATGGATAGTAGCACAACCACCAAACTAAACCCTTTGCCTAGTGGGTTAGTGTTTTTGAGCTATCACCCCAGTGATATGGTTTTAGCCAAGCGCATTGTGCAAGTGTTACGAGAGGCAAATTATCACGTGTTTTGGGCGGAAGAGATTCCACCGGGCAGCAATTTTCAAGAAGCGTTACGAAACGCTTTACGCTTATCTGATGCCCTAGTAGCAATCTTAACACCAGCAGCACTTGAAAACAGCAACCTCATCGATCAATGGCATGAGTTCTTCTTAATGCGCCGCCCAATGGTATCACTGGTCTATCAAAAATCAGAAGACTTGCCACATATTTTCTTAGAACATCCTGTCGTAGAATTCAAAGGAGATGTCAACCGTCTTGCCCAAGAAACAGTTGACACCTTAAAAAATATTATGTCTTAGCAGCTTTATCACGCACTAAATGTTGTGCGGTAGATAATAGTTCGTTCATCAAACTTTCCGAAGTTGCCTCAGCATATAAACGTAACACTGGCTCTGTACCGCTTGGACGAATGAGGAGCCAACTGTCATCAGCCAATACAAACTTGATGCCATCATAGGTCTGAATATCTTTTACTCGTTCACCACCTATCACTGATGGCGCATGATCAACCAAAAACTGTACCATTGTCTTCTTATCAATTGGATATTGCAAATATTGATCAATACGCTTGTAGTGTGTGGGGCCAAACTGATTTTGCAAATCATCAATAATTTCATGTAAAGGTACTGAACGCCCGGCTGCTGCTATAACTTCCAATAGAAGTAAGCCCATTAGCACACCATCCCCTTCGGGGATATGCCCTTTTATGCTAATACCCCCTGATTCTTCGCCACCAATTAATACATCACCATTGAGCATATACTCTGAAATGTGGTTAAAACCAACTGGTGTTTCGTGTACTTTTAAGCCATACTTCGCTGCGATACGATTTACCATTGCAGTTGTGCTCACTGTTTTAACAACATCGCCCGTCATACCGCGCTTTTCAACAAGATGGCGCAAGCACAACGCAATAATTTGGTGAGGACTCACAAAGCGCCCATTTTGATCCATAGCGCCAACACGATCGGCATCGCCATCTGTTGCAATTCCCACGTCTGCATGGTCTTGTCGTATAGCAGCAGCTAATAGGTCTAAGTTGCGCTCAATAGGTTCTGGGTGAATATGTTCAAAACCCGGATTCATATATCCACGAATCTCACGGACACGGCATCTTGTACGACTCAATACATCGCGCAAAGCACCACGGCCAGAACCAAACATTGGATCAGCGATGACCCGTAACTCACCTTCAGAGATAGTATCCATGTCCAGCAACGATGTAATATGCTCATAATAAGTCCAAGAAGGATCAAAGCGATGAATAATGCCATCTTCAATGCCACGCTGCAGTTCCATAACATGAGGTGTTCGTCGTTGAGAGAAATTTTTCTGTAGGTATTCTTCAACTCGACGGGCAGCTTCTGGAGGAGCAGAACCGCCATAAGCAGCTTTCAGCTTAAACCCATTGTAACGCGGGGGATTATGGCTTGCTGTGATCATCACTCCAGCTAAAGCATTTTTAGCTTTCACATTATAAGACAAAGCTGGAGTTGGCGTATCGGCGCGCGTCAACCAAGTTTCAATACCATTAGCCGCCATAACCCGTGCTACCTCTGCCGCAAAACGATCTGATAAAAAGCGTGTATCAAAACCAATGACGATAGAAGGCTTTTCACCCGCTGGTAACAAATCATTGAGAATATAGTCAGCGACAGCTTGCGATACAAGCCGCACATTTTCAAAGGTAAATTCATCTGCAATAACTGCTCGCCAGCCGTCTGTACCAAATTTTATACTCATATAAGCCCTTTCTTTCAGGATAACCATAAAATGACAGCGGTTGCGTCATCATGTAATTTGAAGCGTGGGTATTGTTCATGGGCACTGTCGGTTCGTTCGGCTTGTCGCAACGCAGCAATATATTCTAGTAGCCCATCTTGGCGAATGCGCTGCCACATTTGCCGCACACGCTTATCATAGTCTTGCTCGGTTTCATGCAAAGTTGCCGGCCACCAAAAACCATCACTAATCACCATCACAGCTTCAGCATCTTGAATCATCGCAATACCGCTCTTAATGTAGTCTTCCAGCTCTGGTAATCCGTTCACAACCCCGACACCGCGTTCAGGAACAGTTTTTCCTTGCTCATCAACATAATTATGATAAATACGATGATCACGATCCAAAGCTCGTATAAAAGGATCATCAAGAGCATCTTTCATGCTTGTTTGTCGCTTTAAGGCCGTTTGGCTAGCAAGCGCCAATGCAGATTCATAATCCATTAGTGGTTGTTTGTGGCGCGTAGGAACTTCTACATGTCCATCATCGTAGCAAATTAATAGCGCAGTATCTCCAGCATGAGCGTAACGCAGTAAACCCACATCAGTATCAATAGTCACCACAGTTAATACAGCAGCAGGTAAAAATAATCGAAACTTACGCGGGTCGTTTAACAACTCTTGGCTAGTAGGCTGTATTTGTTTGATCTGCTCTACATCAAAAATGCCGGGAGCTACTTCATCCAACAATTGTCGCAAAGCATCATTAGCACGCAAAATTAACTCGCGTGGATCAATATCGTCATTATGCCCTTGCCCCAACATTGCTAAAATTGCGTCTCGTGTAACTGTAGCAGCAAGCGATGCGGGGGTGATATTGTTGCGCTGTGTGGTTAAATAATGTTGCAATGGTGCAAAGTTCGCTACAGAAGTTGCGCCATCTATTGCGGCTAAAACATAGCGCGGTTGTCCATCATCACGTTGATATGCAACAAAAGCATCTTCATTAGGGCGTTCTGAAACACCTTGACTAATTGCTTGAAGCATCATTTGTCTTATCCTCACTCGTCTTCAAAAGGCCAAGTGGGTAAGGGTTCTCTATGCATAATCCATTCTCTAGGAATTCCCGATACCCCAACAGCACAAGCAACTATACCACCCACCATTGCGCAAGTGGTATCTATATCTCCTGCGGCAAGTGCTGTATGCCATAAAGCAGCTTCAAAGTCCTTCAAATAATGTGCAGACATCCATAACACTAGCGGCACCGTATCTTGGGCTGATACCAAACTACCATTACCAAGTATTGCGACAAGTTCTTTTAAAGATGTTTCTTTGGGCAATGTTCGGGCAATTTCAACTTTATTTTTTACCGTGCTCTCTGGAATATGTGATGAGATCATGCTTAAAAAAGCATCACTTGTTAATGCGTCATGTTGATGTTGCCAAGCAATAGCAGCACCAACTGCGACGGCAATCGCTCCAGCAATTCCTTCTGGATGAGTATGAGTAATAACCGATGAACGTTGTGCATTTTCAATGAGTGCATCCATATCATCCGCAAAAAAAGCACCTAAAGGTGCTATACGCATAGCAGCACCGTTCCCATAAGAGCCCTTTCCGCCAAAAAGCTGTGGCGATATTTCTTGCCAGTGATACCCACTTTGAATAGCACTTAATAAACGAGCGGCCCCCATGCCATAACCGCGCCCCCAATCAAAATGCTTAGCGAAACTTTGGGCCAAGTCGGTTTGCACAATTTCGCCATATTTACGCAAATTCTCATAGATTGACAGCGCCATATTGGTATCATCTGTCCAAGCCCAAACGCCATCAGGCACAATGCGATTCGTGACAATATGCTCCAAATTTCGCGCTTGGCTTGCAAGTTTCTCGCCAAAGCTATCGCCAACAGATAATCCCTCTAAAGCAATTCGCGCACGTGACAGCCGCTCATCCATTAAAAATTCTCCACTTCGGGATAAACTTCTCGCAGCCATGCTACTAGCTGCTCTTTATAAGCTAGAGCTTCTGCTTCCGTATAGGCTTCAAAGCGCAAGCTCAAAACAGGTTCAGTGCCAGAAGGTCGCAAAAGCCCCCAACCATTCGGGAAAATAACCCTCAAACCATCAACATCAACGCAAGGTAAATTTCCTATTCGTTCTTTCACACCAGCAATGACAGCGCTTTTGCGTTCCTCTGGGCAATAAGGACGATACTCAGGAGTTGTGAATAGATGAGGAAGTTCAGCAACTTGTGTAGATAAGGGCTTTCCACGTTCAGCAAGTAATTCTACAATTCGAGCAGCAGCATATATTCCATCGTCAAATCCAAAATATCGATCCGCAAAGAACATATGCCCGCTGCTCTCGCCGCCTAAAACTGCCCCTTCGCGTTGCATCTTATCTTTTATGCGCGCATGACCAGATTGCCACAGAATCGGTGTGCCACCATATTTTTTTACAACATCAAAAACAGCTTGGCTGCTCAAAACATCGCCAACAAATATGCCACCACCATTACGCGGAATAATATCTGTTGCGAGCCACGCCATGATCTTATCCGCAGAAATTAGCTCGCCGTTTTCATCCACCACACCTACCCGATCAGCATCTCCATCGAAGGCTAGACCTATATCAGCGCCTACTTCACGAACTTTAGCTGCCAATTCAGCAACATTTGCTGCTTTTTCAGGGTTAGGGTGATGATTCGGAAAAGTACCATCAGGTTCACAGTAAAGCTCAATAACTTCGTGCCCCATACGGCGCAAAACTATGGGGGCATAAGGGCCACCCATGCCATTACCAGCATCCACCACAATTTTTAACTTCGGTGTAAAACGATATGCCGAGCCTAAATAGCTCAAGTAATTTTGGCTAACATCAAGATATTTATAGGCATTGGCAGGCGCGCTCTCAAAGTCATCATCTTCGATAATAGCGCGTAGTGTTTGAATCTCTTCCCCATATATGACTCGGCGACCGACCACCATTTTAAAGCCATTATATTCTTTTCCTAAATGGCTTGCCGTGATCATAATACCTGCTACTCCCATGCGTAACGCAGCCCAATATAAAACAGGTGTTGAGACCATGCCAATATCATAAGTATCAACACCAGCTGTTTGTAGGCCACTTGTCAACATGCTTCGCAAATCGTCAGAACTAGTACGCATATCGTAGCCAACTAAAACGCGATCTTGTCGATACTGACGCTTGATATAAGTTCCAAACGCACGCCCGATATACATAGCATCATGAGCTGTAAGTTCCTCTCCCACTTTGCCACGAATATCATACGTTTTGAAAATACGAGGGTTAATGTCCATGCTATTCTTCACTCACTTTACCTGTAGCATCGACCAAGCGCGTTTCTTGTAAGCTATATAAACGTTGCCCCTCCAAAATATCTTGCGTCACATTGGTAAAAGCACCGACTTCGGCCCCAGCTCCTATTTTTACACCCGGCATAGTGCCAGACTGAATACCAATAAATGCGCCTTCTCCAATCATTGCACCCAATTTATTTCGCCCCGTAACTAGGCGTTCGCCTTTTACAGAGCTTTTTACAAAGCCTCCATCAATACGCAGATTTGCCGTAATACACCCCGCTGAAAAATTGACGCGATCTTCAAACACACTATCAAGTACAACGGCACGATGTAAGTTGACTCCTTGCCCTAGCCAACTTCGCGCAACTTCACTAACATGCCCAACAACACTTTTTTCGCCGATCATACTCTCACGTACAAGAGCCCCATTTCCAACAATTGCATCTGGCCCAATATAAGCTGGCCCAACCACAGAAGCACCATGAAACAAGCGTGCACCAGCTTCAATAATAACATTTCCACTAATAGATACTTCTCCCAGTATTTTTGCTTCTGGGTGAATGTGTTGCCCATCAATATGGTCTAGATAAAATTTCATAACATCAAGCACATGCCAAGGATACTTGATAGGATGCCATTTTCCATCATAACGTACACACTCAAAGCGATAATCATTCATCATGGCAGCCATAGCCACTTCATAATGATCATCGTGTGGATGATTAGATGCATACAAACGATGAATATGTTCAAACAAAATCGCTGTTTCAGTATGCACATGTGCAACAATATTTACCACATTAGAAGGTTCATGTCCGATGCTCGGTTTTTCTTGAATGCCAACAATACGTTGCCCATCATCACCTAAGACCAAGTAGCCGCCCGGGAAATATGTACTAACCTCAAAACCTGTTAAATATGCATGGGCACGCCCTGACTGGGCGGCTTCATAGAGTCTATGGTGCAGTTGGGCTTCTACAACATCATTCACTTGGCAAATATAAATTGGAGGGTATCCAGCTTCACGCAATAAATCTTCAGCCTGCAAAATAGCATGACCCATACCAAGGGGTTCTTGTTGAACAACAACGTTATAGGAAATCGTGCTTTCCAATGCCGCCATTGCATTTACGATCAAGGAATAATTAG
Source organism: Chloroflexota bacterium (assembly GCA_003697365.1). Classification (GTDB taxonomy): domain Bacteria; phylum Chloroflexota; class Anaerolineae; order Aggregatilineales; family J027; genus J027. The sequence goes on from RFGP01000056.1 coordinate 28,271, forward strand.
CAGGATTTGCGATGATAATTGCATTTTGAAAGCCCGCTTCTGCGTAAACTTTTAGTTGGCGAGTAAGAAGTGGCTCATTCATAAATGTATACAAAGATTTTTCGCGTAATGGCCAAAATCGGCTATTGGCCCCACCCGCAAGAACAATGGCTATAGGGGACTGCGACATGTAACCTCCTAACGACTTTTGTACTATGAGTATACAGTGCACACACTTATACCATCACTACAACGCAAAATCCAATAGCTGTATAACGCTTCCAAAAAAAAATGAGCGCCATTGTGCGCTCATTAAAATATTTTTGAATTGTAGATAATTAACGTACAGCAGCAGCCAAAGTACTACATGCTGGGCAGCTACCATCTGGACGCACAATCGCATATCCCCCTTGTGGATCATCGCCATATTGCGTAAAGTCGACATTCCAAACGATCATCAAAGGTACACGCCCACTGCTACGAGAAAGCGCCGCAGCTTCACCTAGCCATTGTGCTTGTTCGGCAACTGAAGTATCAGCGGCCCAAGCAAACGCCCCCGGTAATGGCCCATAACCTTCAGGCGATAAATATCCAAGTTCTGTCCAGCAAACAGGTTTTTGCCCGCCAAAGGCATTATAGTAAGTGTCCAACATGCCATAAAAATAGCGGGTATAATACGGATTACGCGGATCACCACTGCGTTGTGTTGGGCTAATAATGCCCTCGTTGTAATGTGCACCAACACAATCTAAATAGTTTGTTGCACCAGCGGCGCGCATTTGTTGAATAAATGGTAAATCGTCACATCCATTTGCTGTACAGCCACCAAAAAAGCCTGTTGGTGCTGGAGCACCACTAATAACCCACACATTTGGGTTTGCCGCTTTGATAGCGTTATAGGCTTTTTGTAGCAAAATCGTATAGTTGGTTCCACTAATTGCGCCTACAGGCCATTCATTGGGCAAATTAGGCTCATTCCAAATTTCAATGGCATTCGGCCCTAAAGCAGCCACCTGCCCTACAAAAGCAGCATACTCATTTGTGTATTGCTCAAAGTCTCCCATTTGAGCGGGCACGCCTACGATACTCAATAAGATATTAAAACCATTGTTGCGCGCGGCCTGTATGGCATTAGCCGCTGCAGCAGTACCCTCACCACGATTCCAGCGGATTTGTTGTTTAACCCAAGTCATCCCTGCCGAACGCATTGCGCCTACTTGTCCATAACCCTGAATATGTCCTCCCAAAGCAAAACCACTGGGAGCAGGCCCACTTGGTGGTGGTGAAGGGGGACTTGGAGCGGGATCAGTCGATGGTGGAGGCGGTGCACTGCCGCCGGGTAGATTAATGACTTGTCCAGCATAGATCAGGCTAGGATTAGGTATCACATTAATCGCTAAAATAGCGCTTAGAGTGGTATTAAAGCGCCTCGCAATACGAGATAAATTATCACCGGGTTGTACAACGTAGGTACCTCCGGGTGCGGGCTGTGGCGCAGGCTGTTGTGGCGGTTCAGTCGAAGGAGGTGAGGGAGGCGTTGCGCCTGTAGGAATGACCAATACCTGCCCAACATAGATAAGATTGGGGTTCGGGATACCATTAGCGGCAACAATCGCCCCCACAGTTGTATTGAACCGCAATGAGATTCGATATAAATTATCGCCGGGTTGTACAACATAGGTCGTTTGACTGCCATCTTGAGCTGCCACACGCTCAGAGGGAGATAAAGCAAATACTAAAGTTATTATCAGGATGCCGCCAACAGCATAACGCCACCAATTCTTAAATTCAAACATAATCTTATCCTTCACAAGCTGCTTTGAACATAAATACATTTTCTATCATAGAGGATTTTTAGACAAATGTGCTTGACGTATTAAATACGCATTTTCCCTAAAATTTAGGAGAGCTTTTAACACCCGTTCTCAGTTATCCTATAAAGGCAAGCATAAAAGATTTGGAAGGCTTCACATTATGAACCCGCAACAATTACTAGATGCTCTACACTATCCTACCCCAGAAACACGGCGCATTAGTGCTTGTATTATTGGGGTTGTTGAAGAAACAAGCCTGCTTATAGCCCTCCATGAGAAATACACGCAAGAAACAGATGCTCCAACCCAAAAGATAATGCTGTGGGCCGGAAAGCGCCTCATCGCTGCTGAAAAACGAGGCTACAAAACACTTGATGAAATTTTTCGCCACTTTGGTATTGATCGTGAACTGGAACACCGCCAAACAGAAGAAGAGATTCGTCTTTTAGAACAAATGAACGCAGAGCTCGAAAATGAACTCATAGGAAAAGAAAGTAAAGCTAAACAAAAACAACTATTGCTCACTGCTGGTGTTTTACTGTTACAAGCACAGCAAAGTGGTGGTATAGTTGCAATACCCGGCGCACCAATTTCTGGTGCAGAAATAGCATCTTCCAATCTTGGGCCAGTTCGGCAACAAATATCTAGAGAACGTACACCTCCTCTAAGACCATCTAATACCGACATCTCTGTTTGGGTAAAGCGCCTACAAAACGATACAGACTCTCAAATGCGTATTGCAAGCGTGCGCGAATTAGCATTACAAAATAACATCAAAGCACTGCCCATACTCGCTACTCAATATCTTAAAGAATCTAATGCAACAGTAAAAGAAGAGATCGAGCGAGCAGCCAAAATTTTGTACTGGAGCGCTATCTATTGGCAGATGAGCCAAGATGGCTCTCTAGAAAAAGAAATCAATGAACGTTTAACAATTATGATGGCTGAAACTAGTTTTGTTGATAGTACTTCTGAGAATGGAGCGGACGCGCATGAGGTGATAAACAATAATGAAGACATAAGCGAAATTCTACGCCGTGTTGAAGCAAAACGTAGATCAGCAAGAAAAAGGAAAAAATAAGGTTATTATCAACCTCTACCATTTTGGCTTGGCGTATGAGTAGCTTCTGACCAAAGCGGTTCTTTTACTTCAACAATATTTCCATCTAAAAGGCGTTTAAGGCGCACAGTTTTACGGTCTTTTAGTTGTGGGAACTGAATTCGATCTTCGGTGCGCACAAAAAAAGTGACTATATCGTCAGTTTTATCTTCGGTATACCCCGTGATATAGAAAAACCAATAATAAGCGATGTAAAGCGGTTGACCTTTGAAGGGGCCATCTGTTATGACAATATCGTTTTCATCAACATCAAACAAACGTAGTAGTTCTTCTCGATTCATCGAAACTTCCGCGCTGAAAATCATCCTACTTTAGCGGGTAGTTGCTGACACCAACGTTTCCCAAAATTTGAAAAGCGTCGATACCCTACTCTATTCAAGTAGAGTATCGAGCAAGCTAAATTCAAAAACTACTCAAGCACTGTAATAGAAGCAACGAGGGCCTCAAAAGCGCTTTCATAATCAGACCAGCTATCGCTTGCAGCACTACCTTGAATCAGTAAGTAGCCCGTAGCCTCTTCATCAGCAAAAGACACAACGTAGAAGATACCATCTTTGCCAGAAGTTTCATTCGTGAAACGAACCCGTACTGCAGGGGCACCAGCAACTTCAGTCATTGTTTGATCTAAAACTTCCGAATCACTACGAATCAAAGCGCTAACGATTTCCTCAGCTGTTGCTGCTGTCGTCAAACCGAAAGCTGGTAAGTCTTCGCTGGTAAATGTTGTATAGATCACCACATAGCTATCTACGCTATCAGGAGTTGAAACATAAGCATTAGCAGTATCTTCATCTGCAGCCATCACAACAACAGGAAACAAGAAGAAGCTCGTGTTTTCAACCGCGACATAATCAGCAGGTAGGTTCACGCTAAAATCAATGTTGCCAGCAGAATCTTCATAAACTTCTTCGCTAAGCACTGCTACCTCAGCAACTTCCTCTGTAGCCTCAACCATAGGTTCTTCAGTAGCCTCTTCAGTGGCCTCAACCATAGGTTCTTCAGTAGCTTCAACTGCAGGCTCTTCGACTGCGGGGCAATCATTGACAAGTTGAGGTTCATCGACAACTAGCGCATTTTCAGCAACCGTAAAGGTGATAGAAACATCTGTATCGTCTAAAGAAACGGTGTAAGTAACACCAGCTTCAAATGCTGCCGCCACTGTCACAACTGCGCCATCAGCGCTAGCTTCTACGCCTTCAAGCGCATTACCATCAGCATCGCTTACTGTAACAGCGACAGTTTCGGGCTCAGCTGATAGTGTAAGCGTCACGGTTGTGGGCACAACGCCTAATATCGCACCATCAACAGGCGCACTACAAACCAGCGCCAAATCATCTTGGGCGCTTACGGGTGTTGCTGCAAAAATAAGACCAAAAGCTAAAAGACTAACTAAAATAGAACTTACTAATGTCCGCACGGGAAAATCCTCCATACGTAATATCATCGGGTATTGAGTTTACACGCAAGTTTAACATGACCAGTGTCTTGGGGCATTATTCAAAACCCCAAAAGAGAACACCCTGCCAACTTTAGCTTAATCGGCGTGATTTGCCAACTACTTTTGTACGTTTAAGTTATTCATCTCACTCAAATCTTCTTCGGGTTTGCCAATAGGCAGCAAAACACGGCACGTTGTGCCTAGCATTTTTTGCTCGTCGCGGCCGGGGCTTTCTAAGATAATTTTACCACCATGTGCATCAATAATCCCCTTAGAGATTGCTAAACCTAATCCGGGGCCACCACCACGAAAAGCTGTTTTACTAGAGGAATGCAGGCTTACATTGTTCCCACCTTGATAAAATTTCTCAAATACATAGGGAATTTGATCAGGTTCAATGCCAATACCTCGATCCGCAATAATAATTTCAAACGCATGACCTAAATCCACATCCATCACTTCTCGCGAAATAATATCGATCACAGAGTTATCAGGTGAGTATTTAATGGCATTGGAAAGCAATTGATAAAATACTTTACTCAATAAAACCGGATCGCCGTTAATGAAGGGAACTGTTGGGGTTTTCTGATGGTGCTGGCGAATAGTAATATTGCGCTCTTGGAGTGCTTTTTCAAAAACGTGCAATGTCTCTGAAAAAATCATGCGAGGCAAAACAGGCACAAATGCAACTTGTAGGGTTTGGCTATCGATCTTGCTTACATCCAACATGCTATTAACTATTTCAAGCATTCTTTCGGTACCTTCGCTCATGCCATTTACAATACGTGGCAAGTCAGGATCGTTTTGCACAAGTGGATGCATAGCCAAAACATCGCGATAACCACGAATAATCGTAATTGGTGTACGCAATTCATGTGCTGCAACTTCGATAAAATCGAGTTTGGCGCGATCTAGGCGTTGTAAAGCCTCATAAGCTGCTCGCATTTCTTCTAATTGCAAACGATCGTTAACCCGTAAGCGGTCAATCGTTTCGCGCACAATATCGAGTGCCAATGTGGGATTCGCAGCCAATATATCCATCAAGGCTTGACGATCAATCTCTAGCACTGTTGTTGCTGTTAAAGTGCGTACTGTTGCAACACGCGGGCCATTCACAATAATGGCCATCTCACCAAAAAATTCACCCTTCCCTAAGGTGCGTAAAAGACGCTCGCGTTCTGTTCCTGCAACGTCAAACTGCTTCAGAATTTCAACTGTTCCTTCTTGAATAAGATAAAAAGTATCCTCATAAGCACCTTCTTGGCAAAGAATCGTACCCGGTGGGTACGTATGCGAATGTGACAGTTTCAATAGTTGTTCAACTGCTTCTGAAGACAAGTTTGGAAAAGCTTTGCGTATTAAATCTGTTAATTCCATAAAATAGTTCCACACTTACTATAATTAGGCGGAATTGTTCTCAAGAATCATTTTAATCATGAGATTATCGTTCTGACAACATTATTATCTTATTATTGCGGTAATTATTGACAACATAATAAACTCTACCCTATACTACCATAGCCTTGTACCATTGCTCCTAGTGATCTGCTATATATTATGCTGCGCATCGTAAAAATTGCTACTATTGGCACTCAGTAATGAGTCTATAACAGAGACAAGAACATCATATGAATCAAAAATCTGCTGAAACGCTAGAGTTTCCCAAAGTTTTAGCATTGCTTGCTAAACATACATCTTTTTCTACTTCACGCGAGTTGGCGCTGAACTTACACCCCACAGCTGACTTAAACGTTGCACGTGAATTGCAACGCGAAACAAGCGAAGCACGTGAGTTGTTAGAGCTAAAACCCGGCTTTATTATGGGCGGCGTTAGCGATGTGCGCCACGAAGCATTGGCTACACAGCGTGGCATTGTTTTAGATGGGCCAACGCTCTTAAAGATCAAAAGCACGCTTCGACGTGCTAGCATCGTGCGCAGAACACTAAGCCGTGCTAGCGGTCAATTTCCTCTATTAGCAAGGCTTGCAGATCAACTAGAAGAATGCGAGGGCCTACAAGAAGAAATAGATCGCGTCATTGATGAAAATGCAGAAGTAAAAGATAGTGCTAGTGCTCGGCTTGCAATCTTGCGGCGCGAAGTCCGTGTAGCGCATGATCGGCTACTCAGCAAAATCACGAATATCGCCACTAGCTCTAGCAATGCTAAATACTTACAAGAGCAACACGTCACACAACGCAACGGACGCTATGTCATTCCTTTGAAAGCAGAATTCAAAGGCCGTATTCCGGGTGTAGTGCATGACCAAAGTTCAAGCGGTGCAACCCTATTCATTGAACCACTATCGACTGTGGAATTGAACAACCGCTATCGTGAACTTCAAATTGATGAAGAGAACGAAGTTCGACGAGTATTAGCAGAATTATGCGAGTTAATAGCCCATGAATCTGAGCGCATCGTAGCAACTGTGGAGGGGCTTGCTTATCTTGATCTTGTGCTAGCACGCGCTAAATACGCAACTGAGCTGAACGCTAATGAGCCCAAACTCGTTGACTTTAAAGTCATCCCTAATCATCCCAAACATCCGGGCAGTACCATTAAGCTCATTCAGGCAAGACATCCGTTGCTTGATCCCGACACTGTTGTTCCTATTGATGTTGAGCTTGACGATGATACATATGCATTAGTGATCACAGGCCCCAACACGGGTGGGAAAACAGTTGCCCTCAAAACAATCGGCTTAATGGTGTTGATGTCACAATGTGGCTTACATCTGCCAACAACTGTTGGTAGTGAACTCAGTGTCTTTGAAGATATTTACGCTGATATTGGCGATGAGCAGAGTATTGAGCAATCGCTCAGCACATTTTCAGCACACATGACCAACATCATCCAGATATTGCAATCGGCAAATCAGCGTTCGTTGGTTATCTTAGATGAGCTGGGCGCTGGAACTGACCCAACTGAAGGTTCAGCACTAGCAAGGGCAATTTTATCCCACCTCTTAGAACGTGGCATCACCTGCTTAGTTACTACACACCATCCAGAATTAAAAGCATTCAGTTATAACCGACGTGGTATTCGTAATGCGAGTGTGCAATTCGATTTAGAAACTCTTTCGCCAACATATCGCCTTGTCGTAGGATTGCCGGGGCGCTCAAATGCATTAGCAATTGCTGAAAGATTAGGATTGCCTCAAGAAATTATCGAAGAAGCGCGCGGCATGGTTGCAACAGAAGAGCTCAAAGTGGACAATCTTCTCGATGAAATTCAAAAAACACGCGATGAAGCGAGTCGAGCTCTTGATCGCGCTCGACAAATTGAGCAAGAGCAAGAGCATTTACGGGCAGAATTACAGTCTCGTCTTGACCAGATAGAGGCTGAACGTATTGCCAAATTACAAGAAGCCGAAGAGCAAGCAGAAGCCGAGCTCGAAGTCTTGCGTCGTGATATTCGTCGGCTCAAGATGCAGCTAGAAAGTGTGGGGCAGCCATTAGATGCAATTCGAGAAATGAAAAAAGTGGCCAGTGAAATGCAAGCAAGAGATTATGTCAATTTACCAGAACCTGAGCTGGAATTGGTATATGAAGAGGATGATGATAAGCCACACACATTCCGCTTAGGTGAGATAGTACAGGTGCCCTCATTATCATCTACAGGTCAAATTACCGAAATAACATCTGATGATGTTGAGGTAACAGTTGGTCGTTTGCGAGTTCGGGTTAAACCTGAAGAACTAGCGCCATTAAACAGCCAACAACGTAAAGCTGCACGACGAGAACAAGAAAAACGCCAAAAAAGTGATCTTATTTCTACACCAGAGCGTGGCAAATCACCGGGATTAGAGCTAGATTTGCGTGGTGAACGAGTTGAAGTAGCAACCCAACGTGTTGAGGAATATATCGACGCTGCTTACATGGCTGGCTTGCCGTGGGTGCGCATTATTCATGGTAAAGGTACAGGCGCATTGCGTAAAGCTATTCGAGAATTGTTAGCACATCATCCACTTGTTGTTAAACAAGCGTCTGGCAGCGAAAAAGAAGGCGGAAGTGGGGTCACAATTGTGCATCTTGCTACACAACATTGATAAGATCAAACAAAGCCTCAAAGGCATTACATATAGGTAATTTGGAAAGAAACACGCGACACGTGGCAAATTTGCGTTATAATTCAAATACACTCGGCTGAATATATAGATCATAGTGAGTACGAAGCGACAATGACTGACTCTCCAGAATTCAAAGACGAAGAATCTATTCGACGAGGGCAAGAATTTATTAACGAAGTTTATCGTAAAATGTCACGCATAGCTGAAGAATTTGCAGCAGGCGAGATTAATCGTGCCCAATTTCATCGTCTGTACAATCGTTATCAGCGCCAAATTATGACAGTATCTCAAATGATTGCTGAATCCGATCCAAGCGGTTGGGAAACAGCAGTGAAATCAGATGAAAGCACTTTACATATTCGCAGGCAATTTGAAGCAAAGGCAATTGGGCTTAGCATTTACGATAACCGCACAGGAATGCCTATTGAAACGATTGGCGATTTTAGCTTAGATGCTGAGCTCATTGTTCCCATGCTCAGTAGTTATCGGCAAGCAACAGCTGAAATTTTTCAAGCAGGAGTCCGTAGCACAGAGATGGAAAACGGACAATGGCTATGTTTTATGAGTGGTGCTTACACAACATTAATTGTGCTTTTTTCAGTAGAACCCTCAAGTAATCGTATTATGCTGCTTGATCGAATGCATCGAGATTTTGAAATTGCCAACGCAGAATTTTTGGAACACGGCTACACAAGCGCCGATCAACTAGCTTACCCATTTTATTCGTTTATTAAGCGCAGCCCATTAGATACGCAAGACTTAGAAACAGAATTAGACGAATAAGTTTCTTCCTACTCCTCTTCATCTAGTGAAGAGGTGTTTGTATCTACTGAGAACCAGCGCTTTGTTTCAGGATCAATTTTCCCTTGTAAAGCAGAGTGAAAATCAGCAGCAAAAGCTGCAAGATCAGGATAGGCTAGCTCCTTACGATGTGTCAACCCACGTAATAATACTGAGTGAACTAGCGGAGATAAGCCCTCAGCAGAGGGTTGTTCAACCTTACGAACTTCAGAACGTGGATCGCTAAAAGGCAAACGGCCACCTGTCAAAAGTTGATAGATAAAAGTTGCCAATGCAAATATATCAGCAGCCAGCTCTGGTGTAGAGTTAAAGAGACGATCGGTAAAGATATAATGTTCTTGAAGTAATGTTGCCTGTCGAGGAACAAGACCAAAATCACGAATATGTGCCATAGCTAAATCAGTAATAGTAGGATTACCACCACGATCTACAAGAATATTGGTGGGTTTCAAGCTACCATGTGCAACTTCTTGATCATGTAAAAATTGTAGTCCTTCAATAACAGTGTCAATAATCCTAAGATGATGTTTTGGAGGTATGGGCTTTCCTTGAGCGAAAAAATCGCCAATTGAAGCAGCAGCTAATGGCATCACCACTGCCAGCATCCCACCATCAATATCTGTATCAATAACTTCTAAAATTGGGTGCAATATAGGATGTTGAATACTCGCAGCAAAATCCAATATTTCAGCAGCAGCCCCCCGATCCATTGCTGACTGAACATCAATTTTATTGAGAACTTTTATGGCAACTTGCTCACTGGTTTGGATAGATTGGGCAACAAACACTGTTCCCATATCTCCCTCGCCCAATTTTTGCCTTAGTTGATACTGTCCAATTTGCATAGATAGCTCCATTCTCAAGATCGCCAGCGCAAATATGCACGATATAAATTATAGATCAATGGGTTGTAAACATAGTCCCAAGCGCCAACGGTACGCACTATGCGTCCCCCCCAGCCACGCTTGAATCGATAAACCCCCCACAAACCATCATGGCGATTCTCAAATTCAGCTTCTAGAATATGCGGTTCAACATCTGGTATACCCACCATATCGTAGGTATGAGCTCCTTGTTCGCGTGCCCACAAAATTGCTGCCCACTGTACACCAAAAGAAGCCATACGTTGGCGCTCTTCATTGCTACTTGCACCATAAACATACCAACTCTGCGTTCCTAATGCAAAAACGAATACACCAGCTAAATCGTGTTCCAGCCCTTGTGCATCTGTATAACTTGCCATCAATAATGTTGCTTTTACAGGACTTTGAGCCGTAATAAATAAGTCATAAACACGCTCATAATAACGAGGTGTATGTACCCCAAAATCTTGACGCTCTGAAGTCATTGCTAGCAAATGGTTAAAATTAGCCACATCCTGACGTGAGCCATGACGAACAGTTACATCATGTTTCTCGCTTTTGCGAATATTGCGGCGTGTACCTTGGTTCATTCGTGCAAGAATGACGGATTCATCAATAGAATCTCCATCATCTGTTTGTCCATTGATGTCAATAAGAATAGTGCGGGGAGGTTGTACGGTTTGTGGGCTAAGACGAAATCCAAGTGCTTGTAAAGTTTGTATTGGAACATCATAGCCGGGTTCTATTTTCAGAAAAGCAGCTTTTCTTTGACGTGTCGCTAGATGAATGGCCTTCATCAACGCTTGCACTTGAAGAGTATCTTGCCAATCAACAAGTGGCCCAAGAGGTATGTAGGCTAATTGGCTGAATTTAGCAACTAGTGGTCGGTATAAGATTTGAGCCCCAGCAACAAGCTGGTCATGCTTCACAATACCAACACGCTGGACATCCCAACCAAACTCTGCTTTCAGCTTTCCCCAAGCACTAACTTGAAAGAAGCTAGCACGCAAATGAGATGCCACGAAGGCATCCCATTCTTCATCATTAATCTCAAGGCAAATGGTATACATAAATGATCATCCTCCTAAATAAAATAGTCTATCGAAGGAGGATGTGAAAATAAACCCAATCTGTTATCCGCTAGTAACCTCGCCACTGGCGTTTGCCATAGTGATCAAAAATTAAGCCATCAAGACACTGAAAATCACCCACATCTTCACGAGCAGCTGCTACCATGCGATACAGTTCCATGAAACCATGTGGCTTCACCAAAAAGGCATTACATCCTTTTTCAAATGCTTCGCGGATCATAGCGCGTTCATCATGCATGGTTGCCATAACAATAACGACATCAGGGAATTTTTGGCGGATGGATTCGAGAATCTCTATACCTGTTCCATCAGGAAGCTGGCGATCAAGCATCACTAGCTTAATACTATCGCCCAACTCAGACATAATTTCTAATGCACGTTTTCCTGAACCTGCTCCATGTACCTCTAGCTTGGCCTGTTGTAATAGTCTCACTAAAAAATCTCGATTGGCGGGCTCATCATCAACAACAAGTGCATGAATGTCATTGGGGGGAACAGTCGGTTGAACGCTTGGATCACTCATAGAAAGTTCTACTTTAGAGTCGTTTCTAATCCCTACATCAGTCATCTTTCACTTCCGTCATATTTTTACTATCAGAGGACTTTATAGATTCCGTTGCAGTGGCTGTCTTTTCTTCATCAACTTCAGTTGTAGGTTGTTGAAGTGCAGGGGTAGAAGAGATAGTCTCTTCATCAGTCGACGCAAGCTCTTTAGATTCTTCAGAAGAAGGAGGCTGAGAAGTCGTTGAGTTTTTTTCTACTGTTGCTTCAGAATTTGAGGTTACAGTTGTCCTATCCTTTTCCTCAGAAGTAGGTGACACTGCTTCTTCAGCAGTTGAGGAATCCTTTACATCAGTTTTGTCATCAGGTATAACTGCAGTAGTAGCAGCTGATTCAGCTTCCTTCTTTTCAGAAGGAACATCTTGAGCAGAAATAGGTTCAGATTCTACGTTTTTTTCAACCGAGCTCGTACTTGCATCTTCTTGACTTACTTCAGGTTGAGATTCTGCGGCAGCGGTTGGCTTTTCAACAGAAGGTGCGGTATCAGATGTTGGAGTAACAGCAGCAGATGTTCCCCCTCGAATAACAGAGGGTTCTGCATTTGTAACTTCAATGGGAGGCACTGGCTCAGGTTTCACATTAGAAGGATCATATTTCGCTAAGATTTGGAGAAAATCAACAATGGGGATAGGCTTTGGCAAATAATCATCACAGCCTGCTTCAAGAATGCGCTCTTTATCACCGCGCATTGCATATGCTGTTACGGCTACAATAGGCCGTTTATCGCCGCGTGCGCGCAACCGACGAGTCACTTCCATGCCATCAAGTTCGCCGTCAAGTTCTATGTCCATCAAAATCAGATCAACTTGCTCATTTTCTAAGGCTTTGAGGGCTTCTACACCATTTTTATAAGAAAGAATTGTATGCCCCCCCATGCGCGCCACACGCTCAACTAGGGCTAAATTTACCATGTTGTCTTCAACATACATAATTCGCATAAAAACTATTTACTCCTCATCACTTTAAGATGCATGTTCCTCTGCAGTTTCCCATTCAGCATTTGGATCATGCATATAGCGTGGGAATGAAACATAAAACGTTGACCCCTTCCCAACTTCACTTTCAAGCCAAATATCACCATTCATCAACGTAAGGAGCTCTTTAGAGATTGCTAATCCTAACCCAGAGCCTTCGCGTTTCATCTTGCGGCCACTTTCACCTTGTTGGAAGGCTTGGAATATTGATTCATGGTGTTCAGGAGGAATACCGGGGCCTGTATCTGAAACCGAAACGATCACACGTTCATCTTCTGGTACCACCTTGAAGGTAATAGCGCCTTCTTCTGTAAACTTAGCCGCATTACTCAATAAGTTGAGCAATACTTGCCGCACCCGTAATGGATCGCCTAATACCATAGGCATCTTTTCTGGTGTTTCACGGCGTAACTCGATAGGTTTTGTTGCAATTAAACCAACCCCTGTAGAAAGCAGCCCTTTGAGAATAGGCTCCAAATCAACAGGTTGAATCTCCACTTCCAAACGCCCCACATCAATTTTGCTCAGGTCAAGAATATCATTAATAATACCAAGCAAATGCCGACCACTGTTGTAGATACGTTCCAAGTCCTGATGATATTCCTTAGGCAGTGGAACATTATCATACATCATAGGAAAGTTCAGCATTGTCTCACTAAAACCAATAATCGCGTTAAGTGGTGTTCGTAATTCATGGCTCATATTAGCCAAGAACTGCCCACGAAACTGCTTTGCCAACTCAGCTGCACGCCTTGCCTCGTCAAGCTCTTCGTTAATTTGCTGCAACTGCATGGTTAAGTTCTTCTGTTTTAGAAGACTTTTTTCAACTTCTGCACGGCTCTCATGCAGTTTTGTAGCCGTTTCACGTTCTTTGCGATAACTCTCTAATGCCCATTCAGCAATACTAAATAACTCACCGCTTACTTGAGTCACCAACAACGTCGCGACTGCCATTAAAACAAGCCCAAAACCACCTGTTGTCGTTACAGGTATCTCTCCCCGTAGTATCCAAGCCGGCAAAATCATTGACAAATACATCAAAAATACGAGTAGCACTGTTTCTTTCACTGAAAGCAACATCCCGATGATAAAGATAATAAGAATACCAATCATCGGTGCAGCTGTATTTAAATCAGGGCTTTCAGGTATGGTTAAGCTACTCGCAGAAGCTATTAATCCAAGACTATAAGCCCATGTTGCTACATGGTAACGATCCGCTTTGAGAAAAAAGCGCGTTGCCAAACTGGCAACAACCGTAAATATTACAGGCAAAACAAGGTCGCTAGCATCTGCATCACTACTGCTTGCCGCTAAGATAAGCAATAACCATGCCAATATAAGAACAAAAGCAAGTGTCGTCTTCCACAAAGTATCAAGACGATCTGTACGAATTTCATCAACAAACGTCAATTTAGATTGAGATACATCAATATCAGACTGGGTGGCAGCTGCCTCCACTGCGGCCATAGAGCTAACTAGAGGTCCTGTCATGATCGTTTCACCAATGCGTTAGTATTTTTAAAATTTGGGCACAATTTTTATTTAATTATATTGAGAAAACGATGAGCAGGCAAATGTTTTATTACTTCTAGTTGCAGCAGACTTACATCTGTTTTTTGTAATGTTGCATTGCTTACAATAATATGATTAGGTTGTGTGTGTTGATGCATATGTAGTAGCTCATTTAAAGCTGCCCCAGCCATTTCAACCATACGCAAACTATCACCGCGCACAACAATAGTGCCTGTATGTACCGCCATACGATAAGGAACATCGCTCACTTCTTTTAATTGCTGAACAATTTCTAGAATCTGCATTACATTCGTAGATTCCATATTAAATGCTGCGATAAGCCCATCGGAAAGAAGCGGTTGAATTAATGCTCCTTTCGCTTGTAATGTTTTCATGAGGTTTTCGATACGCTGTGTCAGAGCATTTAATAAAGCGGTAGGATCAGCTACATTAATGTCATATCCCGTTAATTGTAAGCTAACTAAAATTGCATCTATACGATCAGCAGTTATGTTGCTAGCCGATAAGCGATAACGAGATAGCTCAGCAAAATTTGTCGCGTTTTCAATCGCAATCGCAGCATAATCTGATAATGCGCTGAGCATCGCAGCATCTTGTTTGCGAAATGGTCGCGATTCAGTCGAATAGTTACTGACAAGCAACACACCAATAATACGAGACTGTCCGATCACCATAGGTGTGACTAATACAGCATAAGGACGATCACCGTCTGCTACAATAGCATCAATTTCCGCACGGCTCAAAACGAAGGGTCTACCTGTTTCTAATGCTTTTTGCGCAAATCGATTTTTCTGAGGTTGATTGACTGCATAAATTTGTGGGTCTTGGGGTGATTTAATAGCACGCGCAATCAAAGTATCGTTTTGAACTAAGAATAAGCTGCCGGCTTCGCTCCCTGTAATATCTACAGCAGCACGCAGAATTCGTGGCAACAAATCATCTAATTTTGTTAATGATGTCACGCTCTTGCCAACTTGATATAGCATATTCAGCTCACGAATACGCTGATTCATTTCGCTATTTGCGGCAAGTAATCGCTCAGTAAGAGCTTCTTTTTCACGACGCAAGCGCACTTCAGATAAGGCCCGTGTGATAACTTCAGTCATTTCTTCAACTGAAAATGGCTTTTTAACGTAATCTCTTACCCCTTTACGATAAACTTCAACGGCGATCTCTTCACTGCCATGAAACGTCATCAACACCACTGGCACATCGATCTCTTCAGCTTTCATCGCATCTAGCACTTCGAGACCGCCCATTTTGGGCATCTGAAGATCAAGCAAGACCAAATCCACCGATTGTTGACGCAAAATTTCCATTGCTTCCAAACCATTGCGAGCAACAAGCGGTTCAAATTGATTAGGTTGCATAATGTATTCAATAATAAATTCACGATTTTCGCGTCCATCATCACAGATGAGAATACGTTCGCCAGCCAATGGGTACTCTCCAATAAAATTAAAAAGAACAAAGCTATGATTGTATTTTAGCGTATATCAGGTGGCAGAATAGTAATAGGTATGTTTATATCAGCAAATAATATATCGCTTGTATAACTATAAGTCAGTTGCACACTACCATCGGGTTCTAAGTCGTTTAAGCCATACCCAACAAGTAATGGATTTGGTGTGCCTCTTATACCAAAAACGTACTGTTCAAAAACACGGCGGCTCGTTGTCGTGTCAAGCCATAATGTCAATGTCATTTCAGCATCATCATTCGCAAAAGCAGCTATTAGTCGTTCACGGCCAATTACTCCTGAAAAAGCAGCCGCTAATACACGTATCGGATCAAATGTGATTAGTATTTGGCGAGTTGTCACTTCAGCGCCAGCCCCATTAAGAATCACATCACCTTCTGATACGAGCTCAATATCAGAGATCAATTCTAGGAAGAGCGGGCTGTTTACAATCCCAATAAAATCAATACCAAAAACAGGATTAGAAGACATAATCGGTGGTGGATCAGGCAAAAATCGTCTTAAGTTAATACCTTGCAATGCCTCAAATTGATTAGGATTTTCAGTAACATCGTGCCAAGTAAAATCAGGCATTGGTGCTAAATTCTCTGAGCCGCCATTCCGTAATGCTTGTATATATAAACGCCCATCATAATAACGCGCGTTGACAACGACCTCATAGTTTTCACTGAGTTGAATACCATTTCCAAAATCACTATTAGATAGCACTTCAACCGTCAACAACGCATCGCTATTATAATGTAACTCAGAGGTATGTGGGTTTGCATCATAGGCGATATTAATGACTGAAGTAATAGATTGATGATTTTCAAATACCGTCCCTTCAGTCACGATAACCCGCTCACGATAATTTTGAGCATCGATCTGTAAGACACGATAAGACTGCCATGTTGCCTGCTCTGCCAAAGATGCCTCCACTTGCGAAATTAAGGCAAGTTGTTGAGGTGTAAAAACACGATCATCATCTTGAGCAACAATGGTTGCTTGTGTTACAGTCAATAACATTATGATCAATGCGACAATAGCAAGTTGTTTACTCATCACTTTATATCTCCAAAATAAAGTTTAGCACACAACATCGGGATAACGACAATGCATCATATCATTATTTTTCTAGATGGGATTGGTTTAGGGGATGATGATCCCGCAATAAATCCTTTTGCTGTTATCAATGCCCCTACCCTACATCAACTTGCTGGAGGGCAGCGTTGGCTCAGGAGTACGCCTTATACTGAAACAGAGCGTTCTATCTTTATACCTACAGACCCGCGTTTAGGCGTAGAAGGTCGCCCACAAAGCGCCACTGGGCAGGCTAGCATTTTGACTGGGCGTAACGTGCCAGCCGAGTTAGGAAGACATTATGGGCCAAAACCAACGCCACAGATTCGCGCCATTTTAGATGAAAACAATTTATTTAAGGCAATAATTGAAGCCAATCTATCAGCGACACTTATTAACCCCTATCCACCACAGTTTTTTGAGGTAATACAACGTGGCAAAAGACTTCCAAGTAGTATTCAACATGCGGTTCTATCTGCAAATATTTCGCTAAAAACAGTTGAAGACTATTATCAAGGAGAGGCCATTTCGCCAGATTGGACAGGAATCGGCTGGACAACATTTTTAGGTTATCAGGATGCCCCAGTATATACTCCGCAAGAGGCAGGGCAACGCCTCGCTAAGTTAGCACAAAAATACAATCTTACATTCTTTAGCACGTGGATCACAGATGAGATAGGGCACCGAGGCCCCTTTGAAGATGGCGTTGCCTATATGCAAACTTTCGATGGTGTAATGGAGGGACTCTTAAATGAATGGGATGATGATAATGGTCTTATCATTATCACTTCAGATCACGGCAACCTAGAACAACAAGGTGATCGTCGTCACACAGAGAATGATGTCCCCACAATTATCATTGGCAAAGAGCGCCATCGATTCGCAGAAGGGTTTTCAAAGCTAACTGATATTACCCCTAATCTATTACGCATTATGGGCCTAGCAGATTAGCTGGCGCGACGAAGTACCCAACGCCCACTAGGACAATCACTACCCAGCTCTGATTCATATAAAATAATCGTTGCCCCTTCATAAAAAGATTGGACACGATGCTCTCCGGGCCCCGGTATGTATTGTTCACCTTCCAAGACACCACCAGCGATATATTCATAAACAGCGCTGTGTTCAATCTCTGAAGTCAACGCCCACCCCAAGCGCTCACGAATATCTGAATTCTCTCGCCATATTTTTCCGAAACCACGAATAGGTTGCTGAATAGAAGCATCTGTAAATTGCGAGGTTGTCGTTATGCCAGCAGGTGGTTGAAAAGTCGGCAAAAATTCAGGCTCACCTTCTTGGAAAGTATCCCTAAAACATAGCCATTCTCCTGAGGTTGGATCAACATCATCACCAATAAGCACAGCAACACGTCGAGTGTCTCGAAACCAAATCATGCGCCCACGCTCAAAAACTTGTTCAACAATACTTACAAGCTCCACTCGTGGTGTAGGGAAAGCACTTGGGCGTAGAGTTTCTGTGGGCATAGGTGTCAAAGTAGGCGGCACTATAGGAGTCGCAATGGCAAATTGTGTTGGCGATACTACCAATTGTGATTCATAAGCCGCGATGGTTTCTAACAATTGCGCTTTTTCAGTTTGTAAGGCCACAATCGTGGCACTAAAATTCTGATTTGCAGACTCAGTAGCTGCGGGTGTAATGATCACAAACTCTGTAGCAACAGGTCTATTGTTACCCTCACATGCTACCAAAAAAAGCATACCCATAACTATGCTAAGCCAATAGCGTCGCATTCAGATGTTCACTTTCCGTCAAACAACATTAATAAAACAAAGAAAAATCATAGCAGGCCTTCGCTATTAAAGACACAGATATTTGCTAAAAGTTCCCTATGATTGGGAAACGAGATCATGATAACCACGATTATAGTAGACCAAAGGAGGTGTAGAACCATCATCAGGTGTTGAGAAAACATCTAGAACTTCGCCCACAAAGATGTAATGCGTAGAACCATCATGTTGTGCCCATAAACGGCAATCAAAAGCTGCCAATGCATCAGCCAATAAAGGAACACCACTTGTAAGCTGACGCAAAGACAGATCGTCAAACCGATCAGAGCCTTTAGGGTATTTTGGATCAAAGCCCGCAAAACGTACTGATAAATGTGCTTGTTGATGACTTAAAATTGAAATACCAAAAACTTGACTTTCTAAAATTGCCTTAGCAAGCTCAGCTTCTTTATAGACACAGATCAATAACAATGGCGGTTCTAAGGATACCGAATTGAAAGAACTTACTGTAAGACCAATCGGCGGTTGTGCAGGCAATTGAGTTGTCACCACAGTTACACCGCTAGGCCAATGCCGCAACCCCGCACGCACCAAATCACTTGAAGCAGTCATTCTTGGCATTTATCCTATTCTTGTACAAAACGGGTAAACTAGTAGCAGTATACCGCATTGAGCTATTCTTAACAGTATGAGGAATTTTGCTATAATGACAGTGGCTCGTTAAGATCAATGCGCCAGTTTATTGAGAAATTTCTATCCAATACTAGGGATGTAAAGAACGACAATCACAATTTATCATCACAAACCTGAGGAGGCACGCCCGTGGCATCATGGATGCTTGTTGAAGATGAGGAAGATATTCGCAATATTGTTAAAGTGATGTTCCAAGTTTGGGGTTATCAAGTCATCGAATTTTCTAATGGGCATGATGCCGTGAAATTTATCGAAGACGTTGATGCGGGCAGATATGAGGGAGAACTTCCTGAATTATTGTTGAGTGATATTCGGATGCCCGGCCCAAATGGCAATGAAATTGCTCATCGGATACGTCAATCAGAAAAGCTCAAAGAAATTCCAGTCATACTCATGACGGCATTCCAATTATCCGAAAGTGAACAAAGTGCTTTTCGTACAAATGACGGTGTAAACCGCATTATATTCAAACCATTGCCAGACTTTGACAAGTTCAATCAAATGATCATGGAAGTCGTCAACGGTACATACAAACCGCCATTCTAAAATTTTATAGAAAGCACAGCCATGCAAAACCCACCTTCTTCTCAACCTTTATCTGGTGACACGACCCAACAATTTCGGGGTTTTTTGCGCGTCGTAAATGAGCTGGGCACGGCGACAGATACCCTTTTTCAACGCATTTATGGCAGCCTAAGTCGCCGCCGTAAAACACTCGTTGATACTGAGGCACTTCGACGTGCACAAGCCCATGCACGCGCATTACAACGCCGCAGTCGCCAACAAAGTCTAGAACTTGCTCGCTTAACCGCAGCACTAGCGACGTTGGAAGAAGGTGTCATCATGCAAGACCCACAAGGTCGCATTGTCTTGATGAATGATAGCGCTAAGCAAATGATTGGTTCAATACAGGCCTTCTGGGATGGGCCACTGGGAGAAAAGTTTCGCGCACATCAAGCAGAGCCCATTTCTTCCTCTGCTCATAGCCATATGGAATTTATTGGAGAGCCTGACAAAATCATTATAGGAGAGCGCACATTAGGAATACGGATGGCCCGTGCGTTCTCAAATCGTGGCAATGTTTTGGGAACATTGATGATCATCAAAGAACTATCATCTCAACCTCAACAATCATTACCAGATCGATTAAAAACATCCTTCATCACCCAAATGACCCATGAGCTACGCACCCCACTCACCTCTATTAAGGGAATGAGTGATGTCTTACTCAATATGCCAGAAGGCCGTCCCCCCAATCGCCGTTTTTTAGAAGCAATTGGGCGCAATGTTGCGATTTTAGATCGTATGATTGTTGAACTGCTCGACCTATCTGAAATTGAGGCAAACAGCTTTCAAATCCGACAGGATGATATTCGACTAGATGAACAAGTGTTCGCTGTCATACAAGGCATGGAACCTCGATTAACAAAAGCTAAATTAACCGTAAATATTATGGTTGTTCACCCTGAAAAACTTCAGATACGAGGGGATGCTCGCCGTTTGCAGTGGGCACTGGGACATTTGATCGAAAATGCCATTCAATATACCTTGCCCGGTGGTGAGATTGTGGTACATTTAGGGCGTGTTAGGGATGGGCAACTCTTACTCAAAGTTATTGATACAGGTGTTGGCATTCGCTCTGAGGATTTGCCGCATATATTTGAGCGTTTTTATCGCGGAGAAGCCCGCACCCCCGATGGCAAAGTCATTGATCCGCGTGGATTAGGACAAGGGCTCTACATTGCTCGCGCTGTTGTAGAAGCTCACGGCGGTAGCATCAGCGTTGCCAGTACACTATATGAAGGCAGTACATTTACGATTGCACTACCAATTTCAGGATTGGCCTAACTTAAGCATTACTTTTATGATGAACCATGTCTTTATGATAAATAATTCAAGGCTTTAGGAGAACGTATATTGTGTCAACATGGATGGTAGTAGAAGACGAGCCCGACATCTATGATGTCTTGCTTGCAATGTTTGAATTATGGGGGATTGAAGGCATAGCTTTTGTCGATGGTGCAGAAGCTATCGCATGGATTGAAGCCGTTGATGAAGAGCGAGTTCATGGCGATTTGCCAGAGCTAGCAATTTTAGATATTCGATTGCCAGAAGCCAGTGGGCCAGAAGTTGGAAATCGCTTACGTAAGAGCGCAAAACTCAACAACACGGCCATTGTGCTAATCACCGCTTATCGCCTATCTGCGGAAGATGAACGCGCCGTGATTGAGCAAGCAGGAGCAGATTATCTTATGTATAAGCCATTGCCTGCTATGCCGGAGCTGCGCGCCATCTTAGATGATGTCGTCTCTAAGCGCCGTAAGCTCAAAGAAAACACCGAAACGTCTAAATCAGAGTCTGCTAACAAAACAAAGCCCACATCATCGTTGTCATCATCCGAATCCATTAAAGAATCAGAAAAGAAGCCGCCAGCTAAGCCGTGAACACATTAACATCAACGCAAAATACTGCCTCCATAATGCAACAAAAAGAAATGCCAGCTTTGCGATTTCAAGGTTGGATTGTTTTCTTAACTTTCTGGATATGCTTTGGAACAATTATTCTGCTCAATAGCTTTGTGTTTACATACATCATTGGCGATGGCACCTTCACATATCCTAGTTCTACACGAGATACTGCATATTCAATTATTGCTATTTGGGGAACAGCTTATGTTGTTGGGATTGTGACCGGCTTAACAGCCAATACACCAACGGTTTCCATTTGGCATGTAATAAGCAGTGTTGTTTTAGGATATTTATTCGCCATTACGCTTTATGTGATGATACTTGGGCCATTCCCCAACATACCAACTGATAGCTTTGGTGTTCTACGTGACCTTGTTTCAATAGAGCCTTTGCCCGTTTACTATGTCTTCATTTTGATGAGCTTGGTTTTTGGGCCGATTTTGATAGGTGTCGCAACCTATACGGGTTATTTGGTTGCCAATGAATATCTACAATTAAAACTCAAAGCCGTTCCGAATCTTCAGCCTATTACTATCATTTTTGCCACTATCGCGCCGCTTTCAATTGCATTAATGCTGATCGGAGGGCTAAATGTGTGCGATATTGAAGATGGACTCAGTAATCTCAGTGACATATGTAGTTATGAAGATGAACAGGCACTTCTCCGCAGCTATCAGCGCCAAGTCAGAAATGTCAACCAAACCCTGCCCTACAATGAACAAGAAACAGTTCCCACCATTCTTATTTTCCATCTCGATTTACTCGTCAATCCTTTATTTCATGCCTTTTTAGCACTGTTTATTGGAGGCATCATTGGATTGAAGCGCAATGCATCACCTACAGTTCACGCTTTTAATGCAGCAATTGGCACTATGATTTATATAACTTTAGCGCTTATATTGAACGAGATATTTAAACCTAGTACGGGAGGATATATAGACTACAGTTTAGTTTATCAAGACCGACTAGGAGACTTAGCTCATCCAAATGCCATTGTGTTCATGACCCTTTGGAGTATCCCGCCAATTGTAGCAGGTGCAAGTGCATTTGCGGTCAGCACGCTTAGAACACAACGTGCGACTCATGAAATAGCTACTACTCAATAAGTGCACTAAAACTGTCGCCAAGCAGAGTTTCAAGGTATGGAGTTACATTCCACATAGACTTTAACGCAATATATTCTCGAATGTGATTTTTATCAGCTACGTTGCCATCGTATACAGCACGAATCATCAAATTACGCGCTGTGTGCTCAGAAGAAACAAATTCAATAACTTGCGTTTTATAGCCTAGAATACGCAAAATTGCTGCACGAAAACTATCTGTTAAAATGTCTCCCATCCGCTCACGTAAAATATTATGCCTTAAAACAGGTTCAAATGGCGATATAACAACACTATTTTCAAGTTGCTCTTGTAAATGATGATGACAACAGGGCACACTAAAAATAAGTTGGCTTTTAGACCAAATTGCTTTTGCTAAAGCCTCATCAGTTGCAGTATCACAAGCATGTAAAGCCAATACAATATCAGGTTGAAAAGTGGGTTCATATTCAATAATAGTACCAATTTCAAAATGAATGTTGTCCCACCCCATTTGTTCAACGATCGCTTGGTGACGCTGTAGCAATTTTTCGCTAATGTCAACGCCAACAGTTACTGTCGGAATTTGTAACTTGTGATTTAAATAGTGATGAACGGCAAATGTTAAATACGCACTTCCACAACCACAATCGAGAATATGAAGTGGTGTATGCTCAAAGCGTTTAAGTTCCGCCATCTCTTCTACGAGTTGTAAAAATTTATTGATCTGCACAAATTTTGAACGTTTATTAGCGAGCACTTGCCCTTGCGCATTCATGATCCCGCTAGCTTGTAAATAAGGATCATGAACATGATCAGGCAGTGGTAAATGTTTACGACGATCATGATTCATATTTGGCAAGGATGTTGAGGTACGCTGTTTTTTAATGAGCGCCTTACCTTTTTTTGTAATGCGAATATGCAATTCATCTTCAGTAGTACGCACAAAATAATGACTGAAGGGCATTGCTAATAAGTCTTGCAAGGCTTTCTCTGCAGCCTCTTGAGTAACATTTTCACGAATATCATGCCGACCATCAAAATAAATAATTTGCAGATGCCATGCCCCTTTGAGCATTACAGGACGCAAAGTAATCTTCTGCCACTGCAAGGTTTGATGACGACGTACTCCTGAGAATGTTGCACTAACAAAACCACTTGGCTCAAGCACACGTTCTTGAATCAGAGTTTCAAAGCGTTCATTTACGGCCATTATTGAACATCTATCTACCTTATAATGCAAAAATCCCAATCATCTCAAAAGCAACATTTCCTTAGAGTAAGATTAAAATTGCTCCAAGAATTTTTGAACCTATTGAAAAGCATCATAGTAAACTAATCAGATACCCTAGAATGTAACTATTTAAGGGTTAGTTACTTTTGGATTTTTCTACCTACTTTAGAGATTAGGGTAAACAGAATCAAGAGTAGTTTGTGTTTATCTTGCATTCTGTACCCAAATTGCTATAATCTGTAGCGTAGAATAAATCGTGGTAATCCTTCATGATTACCAGAGCCCAGAAATTGCAACGGGCTTTTGTAAAATTATGGTCTACCATGCTTACTGAGGCTACGGTCAGTAATAATTTGTTAGTTTTTTTTAGCCCTCTAGGAGAAGCAAAAACCTATGTTTAAGAATGCTTTCCGTACTGCGGCAACTGTTGCGATTTTAGCAACTATGGTTGTAGCATTGTTGCCAACCAATTTTGCATTGGCTGGTGATGCTGAGTTCACTTATGTCGCTCAGTATCGTCAAGACGTACCTGTCACCCGTGATACTGCATCTACCTCTGAGATCAGCACTCTCGATCCAGCGGTTGCTTCAGACTCAGTATCCATCACTCCCATTGAAAACCTCTTCTTAGGTTTAACCAACTATGATCCCATTACTGGTAACGTGGTTTCTGAACTAGCCATTTTGCCAGATGATGTGACCGAGTTGGTAAGCGAAGATGGTTTGACATGGACATTCACCCTTCGTGATGACGTAATGTGGATGCGCTATGATCCTGCCAGTGGCGAAGCTACTGAAATCCGCCCCGTTGTGGCTTCAGACTTCGTTTACGGCATCAAGCGTGCTTGCGACCCGCGTTTGGGTGGTTACTATGGTACAGTTGCAGCCAAAGTGATTGCTGGTTGCGATGTTGTCAACCTCTCTGATCCTGAAGAAGTTACCGACGAATTGGTCTTTGGTGACACCATCCAAGTGAGTGCTCCCGATGACACCACCGTCGTCATTACATTGCAATTCCCTGCAAGCTACTTCTTCAGCATGACACCCATGTGGATGTTGCGCCCTGTACCCCAAGAAACCATTGAAGAATTTGGCGACGACTGGACCCAACCCGGTAACATCGTTACCAACGGCCCATACTTCGTAGCTGAAAATACACGCGGTGTACGTCGCACATTCGTCCGCAACGAAGCCTTACCAGCTGATTTGTTCTCTGGTGATGGCAACATTGAAGTTATTAATCAACCCCTCATCGAAGATGGCGGTACAATTTTTGCACTCTATCAAGACAACCAACTTGACAGCACTGGCGTTCCTACCGCTGAATTACAAGCGATTTTGAACGATCCTGAATATGCTGATCAGTTGCTCCAAGTCTTCGACTTAGCTGTCTTCTACTTTGCATTTGCTCATGACAAACCACCATTTGACAACGTCCATGCACGTCGTGCATTCAGCGCTGTCATTGACCGTGAAGCATTTGTCAGCCAAATTCGTCAGAATCGTGGTGTACCCATGATCCACTTCACACCTCCCGGCATGGCTTATGCTCCTCCCATCAACGAAATTGGTGTGGGCTTCAACCCAGACTATGCTCGTGAGCAAATTGAACTCGCTGGTTATCCTAACTGCGAGGGCTTCCCCAACGTTGAAATCGCAACCTATCAAGGCGCTGGTACTTGGGCTGAGTTCTGGGCTGCTGGTGCTGAAGAACATCTTGGTTGTGATCCCGGCATTTTCCAAGTTGAACAACTTGAATTCTCCGTGTTGTTGGAAGTTATCGATGCCAGCACACCCACCCAAGATCGTCCCAACGCTTGGACACTCGGTTGGGGTCCTGACTATGGTGATGCCAACAACTGGGTTAATGACGTATTGAGCTGCACTGCTGACAACGCTTTCTTGCGTCCATGCACCGAAATCGATGATCTCATCGATGAAGCTGCCCGTGAAGCAGATCCCAATCGTCGTGCAGAGCTCTATGCGGAAATCGAAGAAGGCTTCTTTGGCCCAGAAGGTGAACACCCGATTGCGCCAATCTTCTTGCGTTCAGACTACGTCTTGGTGAAGCCATGGTACACCGGCCCATTTGAGACTGATGGACTCTTTGGTGGCGCTCACTGGGGTGCTTTCAGCATCGACATGGCTGCCAAGTTGGCTGCTCGTGGAGAATAAGCCTTAGGCTTCTAGAATAAACCCTTTTAGTGCTGGTGCTGCACGCCCCCTAGCGATAGGGGGCACAGCCATAAACAAAAGCCCCGTTGCGATACCTTATAAATAGACATTCTGGGTATTCAAGCAGCGCCAGCACTAGCACACTCCTCAACAAACTTCTACAATAGAAACAATCAATCTAACAACACAATAACTCAGGATATATTTAGCTCATGCAACGAGTGCTGATTCTTGACAATGAAATTAGTTTTATTGTGCGTTTGCGCAAGGCCCTTGAATCACAAAATTTTGAAGTTAAAACAGCACGTCGCCCTTCCAATGCATATGAAGAAATCACTGCGGGGCAATATGATATAGCTATCATTGACATTGACTTTGACGAGTTTGAAGCAGTGCTCAAACATCTTCGCACACATCACCCTAAGCTGCCCATAATCCTCTCTGGGCACAGCAAAGAAGATGTAGAAGCTGTACAACATTTTTCTGTTGACGCATACATCAACAAACCCTATGTTGCGCGCGATCTCATCACAATTATTGAATGGACATTAGCCCAAGTTGCCCAACACGGGCCTTCAGAAGGTGTCTCTAATAAAAGTGTGACAATTGAAGAGCCCCCCATTAATGAAGATGCTACCATTGGCGACATGATGACGGCATTATTAACGCCAGACAATGAAAGCGGTGTTGTTGTTCACACGGCTATACCTGATACATTACCAGAATCAACATCGCAATTAGAAGAGCGCCTTTTAGATGAACCACCAATCTCGGCAGAAGATTCAGTTGCAAGCCGCGTATTGCGCTTGAGCCATGATGATAACCAACTTAAAAAATTATTACACTCTTTTGAAGCAGAATTACGAGTTCGTCCGTTGCCTTCTTGGCATAAATTGCCACCATCAGAAGCTCAAGATAAAGTTATTGCATTATTAGGCGAACTGCCACCTATGGTGTTGCCTCCTATACCAAGTGCTACCCCCACACAGCCGGTAGCATTACCAGAATTAGACCTTATTCCTGAAGACCCAACACCATTATCACATCTTTCGATGCGTAGCCAACAACTAAATCATGAATTGTTAGATGCTCTTGCAGAAGCTGAGGACATTGAAGATAGTCGTCTACAAGCTGTGCTTAGCCAAATACAAGACTCTCAGCAAGAAGAGCCTGTTTTACAGGAAGAATTAGTCCCCACGACTGTCAAAGAAATCACACAATCAATGGGCATTGTCTTAGATGAAGAAGATGAATCATCTAGCGAAATAGATGAGGAAATTAATCCAGAAGAGGCAGAATTAACGCTTGTTGCCCAAGCGGCTTTACAATTAACTCAATTATCTCTAGAAAGCGCCGCAATTGGCACAATGCTCACCTATGATGATCGCATTATTGCAAGCATTGGTGATTTGTCAAAACCACTTTGGCAAGACTTGGCCGCGCAAGTGATACTTGCTTGGGAACAAAGCGATGGAGGCAACACACGACTGATCTATCGCACCTTAGAGCGATATGGACAAGTATTATTATTTAGCTTGAAGACAACAGATGATTTAATCTTGACGCTCATTTTCAATGCCAACACGCCATTGAAAACCATTCGCCGACAAGCTAAGCGCATCACGGAAGCACTCGCTAACGTTGAGCCAGATGCACTGTCCGCCGAGCTAGGAACTTCCTATCCTATTACCCCCATTAAGGAAGAACCATCCGCCGCTACGACCTTGCCAAGTCGCCCAACAGACTTGCGTCCCCCTCAAGACCTTCGGCGTACAACAAATGTTGCTGAAGCTGTTTCCATTACTCGAAAAGATGAAAATTATACTGGATATGCACTAGCGTGGCTTATTGAAAACGAAGAAATCGTCCTTCATGATGAGCTTCAACAAGCGTTGGAAACTTGGCTCTATCGCATAGCAGAAGAAAACTTATGGGAAATCATAGCACTTGATATTCAAGATAAGTGGATCAATCTTCATATTGAAGCGCCAGCCAAAGAAATGCCAAATGTCATTGCAGAAACTTTAATGCAACAAACAGCACAAGCTATACGAGACACTTATCCAGCGCTACGAGATGAAACAATACCGATATGGTCAGAAGGGTACAGTATCCTAACACCCGGACGATTAATGAGCGAGCGCGAGATAGAACGCTTCATCCGTTATAGCAATAATTAAAAAGTGCCTTCATTAAAAATGGTAAGGCACTTTTCAAGAATGCAACCAGAACAAACCTCAATCTTTAGGGATAAATTCCTCGTGTCATTGTCGCTTGTGCGACGCGATTGATAGCATACATTTGGGCCGCCGTTCGCATGGTTACATCATGTTTTTCAGCAAATTCAGCAACATTATCGTAGGCTTTGAGCAAAATACGTCGTAACTGTCGGAATACTTCTTCAACGTCCCACGAAAACATCTGTAAATCTTGCACCCATTCAAAGTAAGATACTGTAACACCACCCGCGTTGGCCAAAATATCGGGTACTACCGTAATCCCCCGCTCTTGGAAAATCTCATCTGCTTCAGGAGTTGTTGGGCCGTTAGCCCCCTCAACAATCAGCTTAGCCTTAATCTTATGAGCATTTTCTTCAGTGAGTTGATCTTCTAGGGCAGCAGGAATTAGAACATCACATTCAAGCTCTAGGAGCTCTTGATTTGTTACGAAATCAACATCATTGTGTTCATTGGCATAATCTTTGAGAGTTGGCATTGGACGACGTTTTTGGCGAGTATACTCAAACAGTTTTTGAATATCTAAGCCTTCAGGGTTATAGACACCACCACTAATATCGCTAATCCCGACAACCTTATAACCTAATTGTTGAGCATATAAAGCAGCATGAGAACCGACATTACCAAAACCTTGAACAATTAGACGAGTGTTTTGGTTATCAAAAATTCCCTCACGGCGTAATGCTTCTTCCATAATGATAATCACACCGCGCCCAGTAGCTTCTTCTCGCCCTTCACTACCTCCAATATTGAGAGGCTTGCCAGTAACTACGGCTGGAACAGAATAACCAACCGTCATGGAATATGTATCCATCATCCATGCCATTGTTTGAGAATTAGTTCCCATATCTGGGGCAGGAATATCGCCATAAGGGCTAATAATCGACACCATCTCAGAAGTAAATCGACGTGTTAAACGTTCATTTTCAGTTAAAGATAAGTCACGCGGATCAACAATAACGCCGCCTTTCGCTCCACCATAAGGCAAACCCACTAGTGCACATTTCCATGTCATCCACATTGCAAGCGCGCGCACTTCATCCAAAGAAACATGTGGGGCATAACGAATTCCGCCCTTAGAGGGGCCAAGCACAATATTATGATGCACACGGTATCCCGTGAACATCCGCACATCGCCATTATCCATCTTAACAGGAAAATTAAAGGTATATTCGCGCTTTGGGTAGCGCAGAAATTGCTGCAAACTGTCATCTAGACCCAATCGTGATGCAGCGCGGTCAAACTGTGCAAGAGCCGTTTCATAAGCCTTGCTTGGTGCATGATTTGGTGATGTCAAAATCACGGTTTGGCTTTGATTCATCGAAAAATAGCTCCTCATAAACGTTGGATAATAAACCGATAGCACCCCATTCACCTATCACATTAGGTGAATTTTTTGCACGGTATGTCCTAACAAGTATCCTAGCAAATTTTTCTTCTTAAAGACATATAAATTATTTAAAATATTTTAGCTTTTTAATAAATTTTCAGTTAAATTATAACACATTTTGCTAAAATTCGGAACAAACAAAAACCCGACAAAAGTCGGGTTAATTTGCTTACCTCACGAAATTACGCGACATCAAACTCAAGAGTATCAACGACTTCGCCATCGATGAGAATCTCGACCTTCCAAGCGCCAGATCGCCAAAATGCTATATCGTCTTCGGCAACACCAGCATTTAATTGCTCATAATCAAGCCCTAATACAACACTACCGACATCACTGCTGACCTTCGTTTCAACGATATTCCCTACTTGTTCACCTTTAGGGTCGATAAAACGAGCGCCTACAGTAACGCCATCATGTTCATTGAGTTTTACAACAACATTCAAATCTTCATTATTGCGAAAGAACTCGGTCTGGGTTAAGCCCAGAATATTTGTGCTTTCGCCACGAGCTGTATAGGCAAGATTATAAACATCACCAGAGCAAGCTGATAACGTAAAAATGAGGAGAACGGCTATTATGAAAAACAAATTCTTTTTTGCCAATTTTATATACTCCCTTTGATCACGCAAAAAAGCTAACGTATGTGACATATCATTATACAGTACACATCGTTAGCTTCAAATGTTCGGAAATCTTACAAATGAGATTGAGGCACCAGCACTTATTCAGTGAGTTGTGCTTGTTCAAGTAATGGACGGAACTTATAGCCATAAACAATCATACCAGCAGGTCCCTCCGTCCGTAGTTTGCGTGTGACCATTTCAACTGGCATTCCAATTTCGACAGGGCCATCAACGTCTGTCAACTGAGCCGTTACAATTGGGCCATCATCCATTTTGACAAGCGCCAGTATATAGGGCGCTTGTTCACGATAATCGGCAGGCGCATCTGCGACAATTGAGAAACTATATACAATGCCCTTACCACTTAAAGGACGATTCGTCACCAGCTTAGCTCCTTAAAATTACGCCACGCTTACAAAGGAGGACTCAGTTTTCTTGATATGTTGATTTTGTTGCGCTGTTTCTGTAGATACAGCAATTTCATAACGTTCATCTTGGCGCTGCTGGATTTTCGGACGTGGCGGAAAGTTGACCCGACCTTCATTATCCACAACAGCATTCATCATATAACGTTGGTTGTTAAGCCGCCAGTGTTGTGCAACTCTCATTATTTTCACCTCACAACATAATTTGTTCCAAGTTGCACAAACTATATAACAAGTTCACTTTCAAAAGCTCCCAAATATGTAAATTGAGAGCTTTTGAGAGCTTTTGAGAGAATGTCATAAGCCTGCAATACTGCGTATTTAAGCCATCTAAGAGCTGTCTGCTACTGCACAGTAGGCTGGGGTGGACGGCGGAAATAGTAATTCATGACTTCGCGGACAACAGGCATAGCGCGCTGTGATCCTTCACCAGCATTATAAAGAAATGCGAGCACAATAATCTCAGGATCATCTGCAGGAGCATAGCCAACATACCATGCATGAGAAGGCCAACGACCGGGAATACACAACCCTTGAGGGGCCGCAATGTCATCACAATATTCAGCAGTGCCTGTCTTTCCCCCTTCTCCACCGGGCAAGCTCAAAGGTGGATATTGCGGATTCACAGAAGCGCTGGCAGTACCACGTGTAACAACTTCTCGCATCCCTTGTTGTGAAATGGAGATACTTTCTAAACTCGCAACTGGCGGAACATATCCACGCCCAATAGTCTGAAAAACAAGCGGATCACATAAGCCTGCTGTCCAGCGATAATCAAACGGCACATTAACTACATAGCTCACGACTTCATCCACACCATCATCAGGATTTGGATCATATGTAGCCGAATAATTGATCGGGTCACAACGATCTGGTGCATACCAATCAGAAGTCCGTTCACAACGACACGCAAGGCTGTTTTCCCCTTGTATTAAAGCGTCTTCTTGGATGTGTAAAACCATTGGGCTACCATCTGTCGGTGGGACTAAAGTACGAATAACTTGCGGCACAAACTCTGCATGTACTTTTCCGTTCGCATCCGTCACAACAACCATGTTATTTTCAGAGTCTTCAAATTGTCGAATCAAAGTAGGTTGCATCTGCACCCCATTATTCACAATGGTTGCTACATAAGAAATTTGTTGCAAAGGCGTTACTGTAATGTACCCTTGTCCAAAGGCTGCGTTATAGGTGTCTCCCAAAGACCAGCTTTCTCCATATAAGCGTCGTTTCCAATCTGGTTCAGGCATTTGGCCGGGAATTTCACCAAACACTTCTACCCCCAACCGAGAGCCAATCCCAAAAGCTGTAGCCCATCGATACAAATCAATAATGCCAAGACCTCCGGGACGCAAGCGAGCAGGCGAGACTTCAGGGTTTCCTCCACCAACTTGATAGAAATAAACGTCGCAACTGTTTGCGATAGCATCGATCAAGTTTTGATTTCCATGACCATTCCGATTCCAACATACAAACGTTTGACTTGCAGCAGGGTCATTTGGCGCATACGCATTTGGCAAAACCAAACGTCCGGGATCAACAAGCGTGGTCGTTGGCTCTATGACCCCTTCATCAACAACAGCAACTGACGTGATCATCTTCCAAACAGAACCCGGAGGATATAAAGAGCTAATAGCAGTATTCACTAATGGGCGCAATGGGTCATCTGCTACTTCAAGATAATATTCAGCATCAATTGCGCGCGCAAAGCGTGAGTTATCGTATGTTGGCCAAGATACCATAGCGAGGATTTCACCAGTACGTGGATTCATGACGATCACAACACCCGATTGGGTACGCAACCGCTGTTCTTCAGCATTAATTGCATTGATACGATTTACCAGCGCTTCTTGAGCAAAACGTTGTAAATCAAGATCAATTGTTAAGCGAATATTGCTACCAGCAATCGGTGCTTGACGATCCACAATACGTTCACGACGACCAGCAATATCAACTTGATAAGTGATGCTGCCATTTGTGCCCGCTAGCTCATTTTGAAAGAATTGTTCAATCCCCGCATAACCGATGCGGTCAAAAGCTGGATCAAGGCCTAGTTCACGCAATTCTTGGGCTTGGTCTGCGGGAATAGGGCCAAGGTATCCTACAATTTGAGCAGTCGTCATTCCTGAAGGATAATTTCGTACAGCACGAACTTCAACATCTACGCCGGGTAATGATTGTTTGGTTTCCAAAATTTCCATCGCAATTTCTTTGTCGATGTCTACCGCAATCACTACAGGGCGATATGGCGCTAGACCTTCACCTTCAGTAACGAGCTCATCAATACTGCGCTCATTCCGTCCAGAAGCAATAGCAACAGCGCGAGTAGCTGGCACATCCACAAATGCTGATAGACGATTGTATATAGCAAGCACCTCTGCTCGATCATCAGGTAACAAGGCAGGAGTCACAGTAACCAAAAATGCGGGGTCATTTAAGGCTAGAGGATTGCCGTATCGATCATAAATTTGCCCACGTGTTGCTTGAACAGGTACGGTTTGGAAACGATTTTCATCTGCATCTTGCCGAAATGATACCCCTTGCACAAATTGGAGTTGCCATGTTCTTAGGATCAAAATCATAAATAAGCCAACGGCTATGGCACGGAAAAAAGTGACTCGCCATCCTTGAAAAGGCAATAGCGTTTTGGATGCTCGCATAATAGCTTCCTCTCCAATACCAATTTAGTCAATCAGGCTCGGTCGTGATGGACGTAAAAAGGCAAGAACTGCTCCTATTGTCCGAAACACAATGAGCACCAATAGCATATTTTCTATAGTGCTAGGTAAAATTACGTAGGTTAGCACTGCAAACTTCGGTACAGGCCACCCAATAATGACTAAGATCGCAAAAATATAAAGCATATAAGCCACAGTAGCTGCACCAATAGTCAAAATAGGAATTAGTAAACTTCGCCAATTCAATTTTGGCAAATAAAGATCAATTACAATAACCAAAATCACAAAAAATAATGATGATGAACCAGTCGGTATTTCTGATAATAAATCTCGGAAAACCCCTCCAAGAATTGCCCACGGCAGAGCTTCGCGCAAATCCACTAGTAAAGCCCAAGACACTATCACCATCAACATTAAGTTTGGCCCACCACCCCACAACCATAGTAAAGTCATTAGCGTAGTATCAAAAACAGCTACCAAAATTAATAGAGGGATTCCCACATAATACGTTGACATTTACGGCTCGTCTTCATCAAAAACTGCGAGATCAACCGGTTCCCAATTTGTAATGATGAGCACAATCTCTAAACGATTAAAATCTACAAAGCTCACCATTGGAGCCTCTCGGAATAAGCGATCTTCACTAAGGGTGGGATTTGTAATTTGCCCCACAATAATATCTGGCGGAAAACGTTGGGTTGCACCAGAAGTCAGCACTAAGTCATTAGGGATAATTTGCGCATCTGCGTCTACAAAACTTAGCACTATATCGCCGCTCAAAGTTCCGCGAACAAGGCCCAAATCGCGCGTACTTTGTAGACGCACCTCAACGGCACTTGTTTGGTCAGTAATCAACAAAACTTCACATCCTGTTGCTGAAACTTGGGTCACACGCCCTACAAGTCCTTGATCTGTGACAACAGGATCACCTATTTCTACACCGTCGCGCGTTCCTTTATTCAAATGAATGACGCGCACAGTTGGCGAGGAATCGCGTCCGATCACATCTGCTGCCACAAATTGCCAATCATCGCGCGTAAACGTGACATAATTTACCAGTGCGGCTAAGCGTTCATAGTCATTACGAATCTCACGGGATTCTGCCACTTCGGCTTGAAATGCAGCTAGGGCTTCTTCTAATTCTTGATTACGTTGACGTAACGAACGCACTTCTGCTAACTCAGCGCTTGTACTATTGATTGTGGTACTAATCTCGCCAAAGATATTTTGCAGAAAAGTCAGAGGTATTCGTGCTACATTTTCAACAGGTGATAGTGTACCAATTAAGCTCAAAATAATAAGCGCAATAGATATAAAAATCGAAAAACTAATCGCAGTAGAACGTGGAGAACGATTCGTCAACAAAGCCCCTTATTCCCCTTTCAACTTTCGTGACTGACTATTATAGCAAAATGCGTTCCGAATTAGAGGCTGAAATGTCCTCGTCAGCTAGACGTGGCAAGAGGGTCATCTTCTGTGTTCGGTAAAACATCGTACATTAAAGCTGCTATGCATCCCCAAAACAAAATCTGATAAGGCATCAATGCCCACCAGAAAAATTCAAACCAGCCTATCGCCAGCCATGCCACAATACCCACCAATATCCCCCAAGCTGAAAGCGGCATGTGTCGATAATTGCGTAGTAAAAAACCAATAACAACAAGTGCTGTTATTGCGAATAAGCCACTACCTACTAAACCTATTTCAGCTACCGCTAAATAATACACACGATGAACATTATCTCCTCTAATTCGCAAATCAGGACGCTGTTGCAATAATCGTTGGCTAGCGTAAGGGAAGTTGCCAATACCAATGCCTGAAAAAGTATGTGCATTAATAATTTTTTGAGCTTGCTGAAGATAAATTTGTCTTGAAACAACGCTAATCGGTTCTATAGAACTTTGGCCCTCATCTCCTATGCCAACACGTACATTTACAAGCGGTTGATAAAATATATAAAATAATCCCGCTAAAAACCCCAACAAAACCAAAAAAGCGCGCCACTCATGCCTATTAATTTGCTTTGTTGTCAATGAACTTATACCTAAAAGCATTGTGCCTAATACTAAGCCACCTATTGAAGCTCGACTAAAAGTTAAAAAAAGCCCCCATAGCATGATCACGTGCATGACAATGACCATTGCTCGGCTTTTGGATGCATGTTGCCATAGCCAGAAACTGCTCAAAACACCTAATACAAGAACAGGAGCTAACAAGTTTGGATGTGGAGTTAAACCTTGCGCGCGCAAAAAGCGCATACCATTGCTTTGTATGACATTTGCACCAGAAAGCTCTGGGTTTAGATCGAATTCATATATTCCTATACCAATCCTAAAAACTCTGTCATCAACAAGGTGGATGCCGACTTCATGTTGAAGCAATGTTTGCACAATACCTAAAAGAGCTTGAAAAACAGCCCCCCCTAATATAGCAAGGCTTACCATACGAGTTGATGGCCCTACACATGAAATCACAAGCACTAATAAAAACACCAAAAACCATTGGCTCGCTTGGTTTTGAGCCGCAAAACTATTTTCTACACTCCAACCAATTGATAACACTATCCAGAATATCGCTAGCCCAAAACTTAACACCCAATACCAACGTCCACTTAACACGAGTTGCCGTAATCCGCGAAACCCCATCAAAACCCAAAGTGAAAAAATCATTATAATAAGAGGTGTATGAGCAAAGCGCGCAAAGGAAACAGCAGTATAAGCATCTGAGCCAGCTCCTTGTAGCATAGCTTCACGGATAAAAGCTGGTGTTGTTTCAGCAAAAACCCAGCGTGGCCGCCACCACCACGATCCAGAAAAGAATAGGAACAAAATCAACAAATGCGTTATCACCAATAAATAAGATGACCATCGCCGTGCTAAAATTTGTATAAATGTATGTTGTTCATTCATAGAAAATAGAAAACAGTCACTGTATTATGAAAATGCAAAATGTCTTATATCTTTCCAACCTGTCAAAAGATCACCTACACACATTACCTTTAATTGTGTTGTATTTGACAGATGGCTGTAATAGTCGATGCGCAATGTGTGATATTTGGCGTGTGCCTCGTCAAAATATGGACATGGAACTCGTCCACCATATTGTCAAAAGCGCACGCCGACTTCGCACACAGATGGTATTACTTTCTGGCGGCGAAGCAACGCAGCATCCACATTGGCCAAGTATAGCAGCACAGTTCCGCGCTCATAACATCAAAGTTTGGTTATTAACCAATGGATTATTGCTAAAAAAACAAGCGGAAGCAATTATCGAGCATGTCGATCGCATTACTGTAAGCCTTGATGCGGCTACTCCAGAATTATATCAACGTATTCGGGGCGTGGATGCGCTCGATCTTGTGTTAGAAGGAATGCGAGTAATTAGCAATGCGGGCGTTCATGTCACCACAAGAACAACAGTCATGCGTGCCAATTTCCGACAAATGCCATTCATTATAGATGTTGCCCTTGCAAATGGAGCGCAGAGTGTCAGTTTTCTAGCTGTTGACAGTGATAATCCATATGCTTTTGGGCCACGCTTTGAAGAACAATCCACTTTGCCAATAGCTTCTGAAAACGATTTTGGCCCTCTAAAAGAAGCTGAATTAGCGGAGTTTCAAGCATTACTAGAACGATTATTTATAAGTCATGCAGAACATTTTGCTAACGGACAAATTGAGGAAAGCCCAACCAAATTACGTCGGCTTTATGATTACTTCGCTTCTCTTTATGGCAAAGCTAGTTTTACACCGCCGCGTTGCAATGCGCCACATATATCAGTCGTGATCGGTGTCGATGGCACATTGCAACCTTGTTATTTTTTACCCCCCATCTCTGAAAGTAAAAACCTTGACGATCTTAACCAACCAGAGATGATTGCACTACGCTCTGCCTATCGTCGCAAACAGCGCCCTGAATGTTCAAGGTGTGTATGCCCTTTATATCGTGGCCCGCGTACGCTCCTACAAGGATTCTAGATCATCGCCGCGATCTGCAATGCCTATTGCCTGTAAGTCTTGCAAGGGATCGGGTGGTGGGATTTGCTGACGCGCCCAATTGGAAAGCCATATTAAAGAGAAGTAATCAACGGCAAAATGAGTGGCAATTGGTAACCACAACGTTTCATGATATTCATATAAAATGCCCAGTAATAATCCTGCCCCTATTGCGTAAATTAGATATAAACGAGTAATTCCATGCAACACGCCAAAAATCAGCGCTGTGAGCAATAGTCCTAAGGTAGGTTGCATTGCGCCCCGAAACAAAATTTCTTCAGGAATAGCCGCCAAAAGCGCTAGCCATAAACAATCTGACCAACGAAAACTACTAAAATCAATGCGCGCAACCAACAAATCGCGGATATTCTGAAA
>RFGP01000007.1 GCA_003697365.1 Chloroflexota bacterium
AGCTCTTGGTATGCCATATAGCTTAGGGATGGTAATAAGCAGAGGAAGGTGATAAGCCCAACTCTCCACCCATATTGCCAATATTGTCGCCAATGCCATCGGCCAAAAAGATAAGCTGCTAATGGTGGCAGTGCGATAAGTGGAGCAGAGGTAAGTTTGGCTAACATGGCGAATCCAAGTGCTAAACCTGTTAGGTATGCAAAGCGGTAGCTTGGCTTTAGGGCAAGTCGATAGGCAAGTATGGCAACAATAATGCAAAAGACAAGTGCAAAGGGATCAGCGAGTGCCATGCGCTCAAAGAAAATATAAAAAGGTAGTAGGCTTCCTAAGCCGATTGTGATAAATCCAATGTTAGGACGTTTGAAGAGCATAACGGCAAGGCGATAGCTTAAAGCTGCACTAAGTGGTACTAGTAGGGCTATAGCTTGGCGTGATACCCATGCCCCGCCTACATCTTGAGGAGCAAACAATCCTAAATAATAGTAGAGCAATAATTTTGCTAGTAAAAATGAGGCTTTTGCATCTGTAAATTCAAAGACGAGCTGAGCCCGAATCATGTGCAGGCTCTCGTCCACAAAAATTGGCATAGCAAGAATGTTATGGGCACGCACGGCCCATAATCCCCACAATATAGCAACAATCCACCATAAACGATGATGAATAAGAGATGATGTTTTCAAGTGCAATAATCCTTCTATCATGATCCGTGCGTCATTTTAGCAAAGGGTGGACTAGCAAAACAGCATCGTTTTCTCTACACTAAAATATGTATGGTAAGCCACAATGCCATCTTCTCAATAGATTATGGTTAAGGAGCAACACTAAAAAATATGCGACAATTTGTAGGATTTTTTTTATTTGCTTGCATGTTAATACTTTTAGGGTCTAGCTCGCAGCATCATTCTGAGGCTGCACCATCTCCTCAATTGCCGCGCCCACATCTTGGATATGGAATTCATGTTGCCCCTTATGCGGGAGGCGGTGACCCCGCGCTCATTGATCGCTTGCAAATGGACTGGGTCAAATTGTATGAGCCTTTTCAAATTCGCTTATATGATGATAAGAAAATCTTGTTTCGGATGGATTTTGGTTGGCCCAGCGATTGGAATCAATTTCGCATCGATGCCCGTAATCGCATTTTAGAATTGAATGCCTTAGGGGTGGATGCCATAGAGGTACATAATGAGCCTAATCTCAGGATCGAATGGCCACGTGGGCCAAACCCCGCTGAATATGTGCAAATGCTGCAAGTCGTGTATACAGAAATAAAAGCGATTAATCCATCAATCATTGTAGTTTCTGCTGGTTTAGCACCCACTGTAGATTCTGCGCGATCAATGAATGATCTCACATTCGCACGCCAAATGTTTGAGTTGGGCGCAGGAGACTACTTCGATGCTTTTGGCTATCATCCCTATGGCTTTAATGCACCGCCAGAACAAGAGCCTTCGCCAGATGTGTTAAATTTTCGACGAGTTGAATTAATCCGTGATCTCATGGTGGAATACAAATTAGAAAACAAGCAAATTTGGCTAACAGAATTTGGTTGGCTACGAAATCCTGCTGAAGATGGGGTATCGTGCTCGCCCAGCGATCCTCAGCTGCGTGAGTTTGTGTGGATGCAGGTGGATGGTCAAACACAAGCCGATTATATCGTGCGCGCTTATGATTTTGCTGATCGTTATTGGACGTGGGCTGGGCCAACCTTCCTGTGGAATTTGAATTGGTCTTTATTGCCTGTTGAAGCGCTTTCACCTTGCAATCATATGCGTTGGTTTTCACTCTTAAATTCACGTGGCCAGCCAACAATTGCATTTAATCGTGTTGCAGTGATGGAGCGTCGCCCAGCGCAATTAGCACCTGAAATGTCGTTGGTTGCTAATGCAATGACGGTTGAAGTAGGGCAAAGCTGTTTAGGGATTGTGCAGGTTGGTCAGTTTGAAGTGCAAAATGTTGGGTATCCGGGCGAGTTTGAGGTCGACATTTTGCCAGCAGTTTCATTCAGTGGGCCACAAGTGTTTGTTGAGCCTACTAGCGCTGAAATTGGCGATGTGGTACGGGTATATGCAGATACTACTGGACTTACGCCCGGCTTATATATCATCTATGTTAATGCACAAACAACCATTGCTGGCCGTCGTGTTTCCCAAACATTAGAAGGCTATGTAATTGTGAGCACCTCATTTTCCGCCTGCCAATAGTAGCAGGCGGTTTGTTAGTTTTGAGGTTCTTCCTTGCGCCCGGGCCGGCCATACAACCACCAATATTGTGGAAATGGATAGGCCGCCTTCAAACGCTCATCCCACAAAAAAGCGCTTTCACGGAAGAACCGTCGCAATTTTTGATCGAGCTTGGTTAACACTGCACGATGTTCTGTATCAAAAATGTTGAGCGACTGTGCTTCTTCCACGACGTGGGCAACGAGCGTGCGTTTTTCCGCTTCGTTGGGCCAATTGGCATCACAAGAATTCCAACTGACTTCGCAGTCTTCAACAAAGTACACTAGCGAATTGATCCGAGAATGAAATTCT
This sequence comes from Chloroflexota bacterium, assembly GCA_003697365.1. Taxonomy (GTDB): domain Bacteria; phylum Chloroflexota; class Anaerolineae; order Aggregatilineales; family J027; genus J027. Next base: position 2,532 of record RFGP01000007.1, read on the forward strand.
TGTAATAATTTGTCTTGGTAATGGCTTAACCATTCATACCGAAGAGTTTCAAGTTTTTGAACAGCTTCTTCAAATGCCAATGATTGTTCAGGAGCAAGCTCATCTCTTAGGGCGCTGATCCGATGCCTTCGCATCAAAACACCACCCAAAGTTAACTTTGGATAGCGGTTACTGATTTGCCCAAAAAGCTCTTTTTCATATACATAGGGCACAAGGTGATCTACCATTGCTAGAAAAATTTTGAGATCGCCTTGTAGATCATAGCTGGTCATTGTATTCTCCTAGTAGGAACGGCGGCGTACAATGGTGTAGTTTGTGTCCCTTTGTATTTCTTGAATACGTGCTTTGGCAGTTGTTTCATCTAAATACCATTCAGTGATGAATCGCCCTTCGCTATCCGTATAGGAGAGTGTGGGCGCAAATCCTAAAATCTCACTGCATACTGTAATAAGTCCACGTTCTTCTTGTGGTGTACGAAGTGCAAACCATTTTTTGACTTCCCATTCAACCTCAACTGTAATGCCACGCCATTCACCTACCGCTTGGTAGGGGGGCTCAGCATTGGTGCACTTAAAATAGATTCCACTTAAACGATTCGCCCAAAAAGTATGGGTTAGACGTTCTGAGATCATGTAGGGTCGGCCAGTTTCTGGCTCTTGATAAAACCATGTTGTCGCATTAGTCGCCATTGAGTTTCCTCACGATGATTCCCAAAATTTAACGTTCGATATAATACACCATTTTGAGCTTGCCTGCTATAATACAAACTATGATAGATCGAGACGCTTCTCAGTATGGTTTAAATTTAGCAGCCGCGTTCATGATATTAGTAGGATGGGGCGGCATTTTTATTTTAGTGCGAAATGTGATCCCTGAACCCGGCCCCCGTTGGCTATTTTTCGTTCTCTTTTATATTGCAACTGTTGGAACGTCGCTACCCTTTATTCGTTTTCTAAATTATCGTTTTGTGGGTGAATTTGTAGCAGATAGCGTTATTCTGCGAGAAAGCCTGTGGTTTGGCGTGTTTATGTGTGCTTGTGCTTGGTTACAAATTGCACGAGTGCTAACATGGCCCATTGCATTAGTGATTGTTATCGCAATTGTCGTCATGGAAACCTTTTTGCGTTTGCGTGAAGGTTACTACTATGACGATGATGAATTTGATCCAACTTAGAATAGTATTTCAAAACAAAAGATCGGAGCTATGGACTAATGAGAGCAGATATTGACCGCCTTATGGAAGAACGCGGCGTAGACTGTATTTTTGTGCGTGCTGCTGAAACAGAAGACACTGATCGCCAATATCTTACTCGTGGTATTCACGCAAACGCTACCGTTGTTAAAAAACGGGGCGAAGACCCTATCCTCATTGTTTCTGGGATGGAGATTGACGAAGCAAAAAAGAGTGGTTATCCCGTTATGAATATGTTCGACTTTGACCTAGCCAATATTTGGCGTGAACATGCTGGGGATGGGATGGCTATTCAACGGGAATTTTTCCGCGCAATCATTGAAAAACTAGATATTCATGGGCGAGTGGCTTTTTATGGCACAGCCCCAGTAATGAGCACGTTCAAATTTACAAAGATGGTTCAAGAGCATTTCTCAGATCGCATCGAGCTATTTGAAGATGAAGATGTGACTATTCTGACTCATGCTCGTCGTTCTAAAGATGAAGAGGAATTAGCGCTTCTACGAGAATCAGGGCGGCGTGCAAGTTTGGCTATGACGCGCACGCGCGAATGGCTCTCAACTTTGCATACAGATGGAGAGATAGTCGTCGATGCCGAAAATAAACCTGTGACGATTGGCGATGTAAAGCGTTATGTGCGCCTAAGGTTAATGGAATTGGATATGGAAGATTCCGAAGGTATGATTTTTGCGATGGGGCGCGATGCTGGAGTGCCACATAGTCGCGGGGAGGCTGATCAAGTTTTAAAAACAGGTCAAACTATCGTATTCGATCTCTTTCCAAGACCCATTGGGGGCGGCTATTATCATGACATGACGCGCACATGGTCACTGGGTTATGCTACACCAGAAGTGCAGGCTGCTTATGATCTTGTGATGCACGCTTTCACACAATCTTTAGAAGCGTTAACGCTAGGAAAACCGACAAACACATTGCAACATTTGGTTTGTGATATTTTTGAGGCATATGGTCACCCTACAAGCCGATCTCAACCTGCTACCTCAAGTGGCTACACTCATAGCTTGGGACATGGCATTGGTCTAGATGTACATGAAGCGCCAAACATGAGCCACCTCACGCCCGATCATGTGGTGTTTCAGGTTGGCGATGTGTTAACCATTGAGCCGGGATTGTACTATCCTGAGAAAGGATGGGGGATTCGTGTTGAGGATACGGTTTATTTACATGAATCTGGCCAAGTAGAAAACTTGACTGATTGCAGTTATGAATTGGTCATACCGCTGAATGAAAAATGATCGCTACTTCGTAAGACAAGCGTCATTAAGTAATGGCTTGACGGTTATTCGGGCGCTGTGATTTAATCGCTCCGAAGATAGAAGTATCGGAGGTAGAATATGCGGTTGTCCGCAAATGCTTTATTGGCTTGGGTTGTTGTCACTGTTATTGTTGCTGTTTTGGGCGGATACTTCAGTTATACACAAGCCCGCGAACGCACACGCCAATTGAATGAAATAGCTCCTCTTGAAGAGGGGATAGATGTTCTAAGGACTATTCAACTATTAACAGGTGCTGCTGAACCCAAGCTGCCCGATGAGTTTGTTGAAAATAATGCGCCTGCCATTATTGAAGTAGAAGGGACAACAACACCACTTCCTACAGAGCTTGCTATTGAGACTTCTGAACCTTCTGAGGCAACACAAGGTACTCAAACGCCAACCGAAGCCCCAACTGAACCCACCGCTACCATCGTCGCGGAAGAAGTGCAAGCGGCCCAATTTGGGCCGCAACGAATCAATGTATTGTTGTTGGGTATTGACCAACGCAGAGGGGAAACAGGGCCTTTTCCTACAGATACAATCATTGTGTTGAGTTTGAATCCTGCGGCAAAATCTGGTGTGGTTCTTTCTATTCCTCGTGATATTTACGTTACGTTCCCACTTGGATTAGGGCAAGGTAAAATTAATACGGCAAATATTGTCGGAGAAAATAACCAATATCCCGGTGGGGGGCCAGCGTTTGCAAAGCGTGTGGTTTCTGAACTGTTGGGGATTCCGATTCATTACTATGTGATGATCAATTTTGACGCATTTCTGACCTTTGTGGATGCTATTGGCGAAGTTGAAGTTTGCCCACCTGAACCTATTGATGATCCTAAATATCCTGATGGCAGCTATGGATATAGACCTATTCATTTTGATGCTGGCTGTCAAATGTTGGGGGCAGAACGCTTGCTCGAATATTCGCGTACACGTGCCACTGCTAATGGCGATATTGATCGTGCAGCACGGCAACAAGAAGTTATGTTTGCCATACGGGATAAAATCGTGTCGGTTACAGGGTTAACAAATTTGCTGCGTAACGCTACTACTATCTGGGACAGTGTCAGCGAAAACATCAAGACCGATTTATCGTTTAATGAGATTTTAGGACTCGCGCCATTTATTGAAGAGGTGCCACGCGAAAACATTGTGAATGCCACTATTGACTACGACAGTGTATTGATACAAGAATTGCCAGATGGGACGCAAATTTTAGTGCCTATTCAGAGCGATATTTTGTCATTAGTTGCTAAATTATTTCAATAAATGTTCTTGACACTGTCATACTTTTCGCTAGAATGGTACGAAGTCATGGGGCTGTGGCGGAATTGGCAGACGCGCGTGACTTAAAATCTCGTTCCGTAAGGAGTGTGGGTTCGAGTCCCACCAGCCCCATCACTAAAAGCCTAGTTTACAAACTAGGCTTTTTTGTTTTGCATGTGCTACTTTACCTAAATTTTTGGCCAAGCTGTACTTTTTACGTCCACAAAGCGCAATATTTGCATTATAGTTAAAACAAACCACTCTCGGCATTGTATTAACGAGGTCGTTCATGCAACCTATTAGTCACCAAATTCGCTTGCCCGCTAAGCGACAAAGCCTCATAGATTTTTATCAATTTTTTCGCCAAGTAAGCCAAGATTTCCATCTTTCTGAACAAATTCAATTTGATATTGAGCTTTCAGTTGAAGAGGCATTAACCAATATTATTCATCATGCCTATGGCCCAGATGAAGAGGGTGATTTTGTTTTACGAATAAGCGATTATGGCGACAAAATTGAGGTCATCATTCAAGATTGGGGCAAGCCTTTCGATCCAGAAGCGATTCCTCCCTTTGATTATAGCGCTCCTGTAGAGGCTCGAATTAACGGCGGCATGGGCCTGCATTTTATGCGTACTTTAATGGATAGTGTTGAGTATCGTTTTGAAGATGGCACAACAATTTTGACGATGATTAAGCGGCGCGATCCTGTGATGCCTTTGATGCCTGTTGAAGAACGTATTGAGCGCGAGCTACAGGTATTTGATGCTGTCGCGCGGGCGCTTTCAACCGAACGAAATGCTGATGCTCTATTAGATTTGATTGTGGATAAGCTCACAGATGTAGTCGATGCTGATCGTGGAACATTGTACCTCTATGATCCTGAACGTAATGAATTAGTGTCTAAAATTTTGCAAGATGATACAGGTCGTTTAACGCAAATACGATTACCAATGGGGGAAGGAGTCGCTGGCTATGTTGCTGAAACTGGTGAAACGGTCAACATTACCTCCACAGCTAATGATCCACATTTTGCGAAAAACTTTGATCGAGAGTCAGGTTATCACACGCAAACAATGCTCTGTACCCCGATGCGGAATGCAGGCGGTGAGATTATTGGCGTGATACAGCTACTCAATAAACGTGATGGCGTTTTTACGCGGCGTGATGAGATAGTTTTGAGCGTATTGGCCTCACAAGCTGCCATTGCGATTGAAAATAATCGTCTTTTACAGTCTGAAAAAGAGAAACGCCAAATTGCCGATCGACTGCGCGAGGTATCCTCGATTATCAATAGTTCGCTAGAACTTGCGGAGGTATTGCAACTTATTCTACAAGAATTAGAGCATGTTGTCCCCTTTGATCTCGCCTCTATTTTACTAATTGAAGGACAGGAATTAGTGTTGAGAGCCGGGCGTGGCTTCCAGAAACCTATACCGATGCATTCTCCTTTGTTCAAAATTACAGAAAATTTGCTCATTCAAGAAATGATGAAAACACACTTGCCATTGATTATCCCTGATGTAAGGGAAGATTCGCGATGGATAAGAACTGAGCACACTGCGGAAATGCATTCATGGCTAGGTGCACCTTTAATCGTTGGTGATCAAGTTATTGGGGAACTTAGCATCAATCATCGTCAAGCCGACTTCTATCGACAAACACATGTTGATATTGTGCGTACATTCGCGAATCAAGCAGCAGCAGCCATTGAGCGCGCGCGCCTACATGAGCAAACTATTGTCCAAGCGCGTTTGCAACAAGAAGTTGAAACAGCGCGCACGATCCAGACCAGCTTTCTGCCAGATCGCGACCCTCAACTAGCGGGCTGGGATATTGCCGCGAGCTGGCAGCCTGCTAAAGAAGTCGCTGGCGATTTTTACGATTACATCTATTTGCCAGATGATCGATTGGGCTTTGTTATTGCAGATGTTTGTGGCAAAGGGATTCCTGCTTCTTTATTTATGGCGCTTTCTAGGACGATCTTAAGAGTGATGGCGCAAACGGATTTGCCACCAAGTTTATTGTTAGAACAAGTCAATAATCAACTGAAATCGGATAGTCGTTCTAACTTATTTGTCACACTCTTTTATGGTTTATTGGATTTACAAACTGGGGCTATGACTTTTGCGAATGGAGGCCATAACCCGCCGATTTGGATTCAGGCAGAGCGCCCAAAACAATTTACTATGCTGAATCCCACAGGCCCAGCATTAGGGGTGTTCCCTAATGTGTATTATGACCAAAATACCATCAACTTTAAATCAGGAGATGTTTTGGTTTTATATACTGATGGTGTTATTGAAGCCATCAATGAGGATGAAGAAGAATTTGATGAGGCACGCTTAGTGGATTGTATAGTGGCTCATGCCCATCACTCAGCTGAAACACTAAATGCTGCTATTCGGCAAACTGTCGCGCGTTTTATAGGAACTCAATCTACTGAAGATGACGCGACGATTTTAGTCATTAAACGTAACTAAAAAGGATACTTTAAATGGTCAATATTCCTAATGATTTAGCAATAGCACAGGCGGCTACTTTAAAACCAATCCAAGAGATTGCTGAACAAATTGGTTTACTGCCAGAGGAACTAGAACACTATGGTAAATATAAAGCTAAAGTACAACTTTCCGTACGTGAACGGCTACAAGATCGCCCATTAGGAAAGTATATCGATGTAACAGCCATTACGCCCACACCGCTGGGTGAAGGTAAGACAACTACTACCATTGGGCTTACGCAAGCGTTAGGGTTGCTTGGGCATCAACCCATAGCGTGTATTCGGCAACCCAGCATGGGGCCGACTTTTGGTATTAAAGGCGGAGCTGCAGGGGGCGGCTATAGCCAAGTGGTGCCAATGGAAGATTTTAATTTACATCTTACTGGTGATATTCATGCTATCACTGCGGCGCATAATCTGATTGCTGCTGCAATAGACGCGCGTATATATCATGAAAGTACTCGTACTGATGCCCAGCTAGAAAAGATTGGTCTGAAGCGGCTCTCGATAGACCCATATAGTATTACATGGCGACGAGTGCTTGATGTCAATGATCGTGCCTTGCGTAATATTGTTGTAGGTCTTGGCCCCAAAGAAGATGGCATAGAAAGACAAACAGGTTTTGACATCAGCGTTGCGAGCGAATTAATGGCAATTTTGGCGCTTACGGATAGTTTGCAAGATTTGCGGCAACGCATCGGGCGTATTGTCATTGGTTATAGCGTTGCAGGCGATCCCATTACTACTGAAGATTTAGGCGTAGCGGGTGCTGCGACAGTTCTAATGCGAGATACCCTGATGCCAACTTTGATGCAGACGCTTGAAGGTCAAGCGGCATTTGTTCATGCTGGCCCATTTGCTAATATTGCGCATGGAAATAGCAGCATCATTGCCGACCAAATAGCGCTAAGGCTAGGTGATTACGTGATTACAGAGAGCGGTTTTGGTGCTGATATTGGCATGGAAAAATTCTTCAATATTAAATGTCGCGTCAGTGGACTGCGGCCAGATTGTGTTGTATTAGTGGCAACTGTACGTGCACTGAAGATGCATGGCGGGGGGCCAAAAGTTATACCCGGCAAAGCTCTGCCAACAGCTTATACCGAAGAAAACCTTGAGCTTGTACGCGCAGGTGCAGAAAACTTGATAGCGCATATTGATATTGCGCGATGTTTCGGCGTACCTGTAGTAGTTGCGATTAATCGTTTTAATACCGATACAAATGCCGAGTTAGCACTAATTCAAGAGATAGCATTGGAAGCTGGAGCAGTAGCTGCTGTGCCGACTGATCATTGGGCACAAGGTGGTAAGGGGGCGCTAGAACTTGCCGAAGCAGTGGTTAATGCTTGCGAAGAGCCCAATTATTTCCATTTTCTGTATGAGCTTGAATTACCCATCAAAGATAAGATAGAGCTGATCGCTCGCGAAATATATGGCGCTGATGGCGTAGTATATGAACCGAAAGCCGAAAAGCAAATTCGTATGTATGAAGCGAATGGTTATGGGCATTTGCCTATTTGTATGGCGAAGACCCACCTTAGCATCAGCCATGATCCCAACCTCAAAGGTCGGCCACATGGGTTTACAATTCCTGTTCGTGAGGTGCGTGCAAGCGTTGGGGCTGGCTTTATTTATCCATTGCTTGGTGAGATGAGGACAATGCCGGGCTTGGGGTCTAAACCTGCTTTTATGAACATAGATGTTGACGAAGATGGGAATATTGTCGGGTTGTTTTAACGCCTAATTTTGTGAATCATGTTATTATGAATGCAAAATTGGCTATTGGGCGAGGAATGTCTTTATGTCAGATGTAAACAGTAAGATTAAGCGCGCCATCACTGCCTATAAAAGTGGCCAACGTGCTGAGGCACGTAAGTTGTTGATGGAAGTTGTCGATATTGATGATAAAAACGAACAAGGATGGCTATATTTAAGCCTTGTTGTGGATAGCAAACAAGAACAACAACTTTGCCTAGAAAATGTGCTTGCTATCAATCCATACAACGAGCAAGCGCGCAAAGCCTTAGAAGTTTTGAATAAGAAACTTGGTGTAGCACCGCCGCCACCCCCGCCACCAAAATCTTCCACAACAAGTAGCCCGCCGAAACAAACTTCTTCTGTTGTTGAAGAGGAAAGTACCATTCATTCTTGGGGGGATATTGATACCTCTTCAACTGCTTTAGATGAAGGTTGGGGGGATTTGAGTGCGCCGACGACGACCTCTACACCTGCGGCTTCTTCTGCAACCACATCGGCGACTGATTCAGGGGGGGGCTGGTTTGATGATGTTTCTCCTTGGGATACATCTGCCGATGATCCGGCTGTAAGTGGTGGTTATACCTATGGACGAACAGGAATAGACTCCGAAGGCTCAGAATTTAATAATGACGAGTTGGATTCTTGGATCGCAGAAATGGGAATTGGCCAAACGCCCAGCGGAGCTTTTAATGTTGCTGATCTACACCCTTCTTCTCAAACACCTTCCCCATCCCAACCTACTACTTCTGCTATAGAAGATGATTGGTTTGGTGGGGCACAAAGTACATCGACATCTGCTGATCTTGGAGGATGGGATGATGAACCTGTTGCGCCACCTTCTTCAGGAAGCGGTGCTAGCGCATTAGGTGAGGGGTGGGATGAATTTGCAAGTGATGTGCCGGCGTTTACAGTTCCGCCCACTAAAGTTGATCCTTTCACCGATACATCATCTTCGATATTTCAAGCGCCTGAAACTTCATCATTACGTTTTGGTGAGACAATCGAAGAGGAACCAGAACTTGATGCGAAAGCGGTTTTCCCTACCACACCACCAACTTCTTTTGACTTATATGATGATGAAGAAGATGATGAAGAACGTTCGTTTTTAGATGAAGACTACGACATCGATGATGTTGATGGCTTGCAAGGGATAACATCTCAAGCGCGTGTGTATTACGAGATGATCCCAGAAGAGATTGTTGCCATTAAGCAAAAGCTTCCTAATGCTCCACGACATTCTGGGCCTTCTATTGGAACGCTTCTGTTGCTTGTGGTGTTGAATTTATTGGCTTTAGGTGGAGTAGTTTTCAATATATTGAATATGTCCTCTTAGCTATGCTCAAGCCCCATCACATCATGGATGGGGCACTTTGAGGTGGCAATTCAACCCTACACTACGATATTAACCATATTACGGTGCGGAATGTAGATGACTTTCTTGGGTGTATTGCCATTCATGAACTGCTGCACAGTGTCTGATGATAAAGCAATGTTTTTGGCTTCTTCTTCACTAATGTTGGCAGGCACTTGAATTCGATCACGTACTTTACCGTTTACTTGTACAACGAGCGTTACCTCGTTTTCAGCAGCGAGCTCGGCATTGTATTCTGGCCACGGTTGTTGATGAATACTGAAGGGCTCTCCTAACTTTTCCCACAATTCCTCAGCAATGAATGGGGTGAAGGGGGCCATTAGACGTAACATGATATTCATCACTTCGCGCCATGTCTTTTCACCGACTTGATTTTCACGCAAGGCTGGGCGAACTTCATTGCGTAAGCTCATTAAAGCCGCAACCCCTGTATTGAAACTGAAGCGTTCTAAACTATCAGACACTTGCTTAATCGCTTGATGCGCTTTGCGCAGAACATCTCGTTCTACTTCTGGCGTACCCTGAGCTGGCAAGGTTGTATTCGTGACCATATCCCATACGTCATTGATCCAACGCACAATGCCCTGTATACCTTGCGGATCCCAAGGCCCACCCTTTTGCCAGTCAAAAGCGAACATCAAATATGCACGCACCGTGTCAGCGCCGTATGCTTGTACTAACTCATCCGGATTCACAACGTTGCCTTTGCTCTTAGACATACGTTGAATTTCTAGATGATGTTTTAACTGGTCAACTCTTGCTTCCCCTTCAATATTAGGAATGACGATAACTGCGTCGTTTTCCACTTCTACGATTTGCAGTTCAGAAGCGCCAATATCAACATGTAGAATGTTTTCTACGCGATCCATAATCTCGCCAACTACACCTTCAAAGTTGCTTGGTGCATCTTCTTGATTAGGAATGACTTCTACATAGTCAGCATAGAGCTTACCATCGACCATGCGCCCTTTAGCCATGATAATATCGCCCTTACGCTCTGCACCCAGAACTTGCCCTTGATTACGTAGTAGCAACATCGGCTCATCGAACAACCCTTCCGGATCGCGGCCGTGTTCTCTTTGGATTTTTGCCACTTCTTCAAATAATCCCATATCGCGCATGGCTTTGGTGAAGAAACGTGTATAGAGCAAGTGCATTGTGGCGTGCTCTGCACCACCAGTATACACATCTACAGGTAGCCAATATGCTGCTTCTTCAGGATCAAATGGGAATTTGTCATAGTGCGGGGATAGATAGCGATATTGATACCAAGACGAGCACATGAAAGTATCCATTGTGTCGGTTTCACGACGGGCGGGCTTGCCTTCGCTGTCGACGGTGTTCAAAAATGGCTCATGATAGGTGAGTGGGCTACGACCAGTTGGCAAGAAATCAACATCTTCTGGCAATATTGGCATATTGTCATCACTAGCGGGTTCAATCGTACCATCAGCGCGATAAATCATCGGTATGGGAGCACCCCAATAGCGTTGGCGACTGATAAGCCAGTCTCTTAGACGGTAATTAACAGATTCCTCACCTATTCCTTGTTCAGTTAGCCAGTCAATCACAGCACTAATTGCCGGGTTTTGGCGACCCTTTTGATCGTTGGATACAGTGCCGTCAAATGGGCCGCTGTTGACCATAACGCCTGCTCCTGTGACGGCGCTGGTCATTGTTTTACCATCTAGAGGTTCGCCTTCAGGTTGGATTACGACTCTTATTTCTAGACCATACTTACGTGCAAATTCAAAGTCACGTTGATCGTGTGCTGGTACGGCCATAATAGCGCCTGTGCCATAGCTGATCATAACGTAATCAGCGATCCAAATAGGAATACGTTCTTGATTGACAGGATTGATAGCATATCCTCCTGTAAACACTCCCGTTTTTTCGCGATCTTCAGACATGCGCTCAATTTCAGTTGCGCGGGCTGTTTGTTCGCGATACGCCTCAACTGCTTCAGCATACTCAGGCGTTGTCACCTTATCGACGAGAGGGTGTTCAGGTGCCAAAACCATGAATGTTGCCCCCCAAAGTGTATCAGGGCGTGTAGTAAAGATTTCAAATGGATCGCCTGCTTCTGTATGGAAGGTAACTTTTGCGCCTTCGCTGCGCCCAATCCAGTTTTGTTGCATGATCTTAACGGGTTCTGGCCAGTCTAACTTATCAAAATTCAATAACTCATCTGCATATTTGGTGATACGGAAGAACCATTGTTCCATCATCTTTTGTATGACGGGCTGGCCGGTGCGTTCGTCTTTACCATCTTTAACTTGTTCATTGGCGAGCACTGTTTGCAATGTGGGTGACCAATTGACTAGGGCCATACCTCGATAGGCGAGATCATGCTCATAGAACTTCTTAAAGAACCACATTGTCCAATAGTAATATTCGGGGGTACAGGTGATAATTTCCCGCTCCCAGTCAAACATAGCGCCCATGCTGCGCAGCTGTTCTCGCATTCGTTCGATATTAGAATATGTCCACTTCCAAGGGTGAATGTTGCGAGAGATAGCCGCTTGTTCTGCAGGGAGTCCGAATGCATCAAAGCCCATTGGGAATAATACGTTGTAACCCTTCATGCGCATGTAGCGTGCACGAGCATCAGAGGGGGTCATGGCGAACCAATGCCCGATATGCAAGTCTCCTGAAGGGTAAGGCAGCATTGTCAGTGCATAGTGCTTGGGCTTGCTCCAATCTATTTTAGAGCGATAAACACCTTCTTCTTCCCATCGTCTAGACCATTTTGACTCAATTTCTGAGTGTTGGTAAGTTTTGGCCATATGCTTTCCTCACTGTTTTTATATTAAGAATACAGATTATATTAAACAAAAAACCGCAGCCCTATGCCGCGGTTGCTGAAATTCGGAGGTCTCTCCCAATTAGCGCCCATTTGAGCGTTTGTCTCTTATAGGCACAGTTTGAGGAGCGGGCGGCATCGGCTTTATTGCTCGTTCCAGCGCATCAAGGAATTCGCGAAGTCGCTCAGCTAAGGTTTTGCGCGTGGGTTTGGTATCTGCCATTCCTTGGCTCCTTACTCTGAATTTGCATATCGTTATCTTTATTATAGGATGGTTTTTCTCAAACTAAAAATTATTTATTGATAAATGCAAAAAATCCTCTTCGCCTTTTTAGGGACGAAAAGGATTTTCCGCGTTACCACCCTTATTGGTAGCTTTGTTATATATGTTGTGGACCCAAAGGGATTCGAACCCTTGACCTCTACAATGCCATTGTAGCGCTCTCCCAGCTGAGCTATGGGCCCCTAGAAAAACTACCCACTCAAAACGTTGATAACGGTCACAAACCGCTAACACTTACTTTTCATTTCAGTGTTAGGAGCTCACGAGCGAGTTCGATCTTTAGGGCAGGTGGTTTGCTGCCATTAGCGTTACACCGCATTCGCTAACTCTCTGTACCACTGATCTACTACTCTCGATCAACGCTCAATTGATTATTGAGTTGATATTGCCTGCATTTTAGATGGATATTTGGGAGATGTCAAGCATTGCTTTGAAAGTGTTTTTGCATCTGAAAGGTTAAACGCAGATCACGAAAATTTTAAGGTTTAAGCGTAAACCCTTATCCATATTAGATTTTCGATCAAACCAAACCCAAAAATGACTGTTAATAGTACCAGAGTTCTATGCGATGAACACCTGTTCTGTGATAAAGTGGGGTTGTCTCAAGGATCAAAACACCACATATGGTGGTTTTTGACGATGAAAACACCACATATGGTGTTTTGAGATAAGTCATGCAAGTAAATAGAGCGGTCATGTTTTTTGACCAACGAATTGCAAACTTTGGTGAATTTTCTCTATGCGCTGCCCAAATTGTGGCACTGATGGTAAGCATCGTGTATTGGATACGACTCAAGAACTTGAGGGGATTCGTCGTCGCAGGGTATGTGAGACGTGTGGGTATCGTTTTAATACGATGGAAACACTCATCGCTCAAATGCCCTTGTTGATCAAAGCAGATGGTACGCGACAAGAATACAGCCGTGAGAAGTTGTTACGAGGTATTCGGATTGCTTGCGCAAAGCGTCCGGTAGCGGCAATTGACATAGATCGACTGGTTGACAATATCGAGTATCAACTGTTGCATCTTAACAAACTGGAAGTTCCAAGCCGTATTGTTGGCGATATGGTGATCATGGGACTTAAAGAACTTGATGCAATCGCCTATATCCGATATGCCATTGTCTATTTGGGGCTTGATAGCCTAGAAAGTGTTCGAGATGAAATTGATCACTTGCTAGAAGAAGAAGCCCAAATGGCCGTTGATGAAGCTGAATCATCATTTGCTGAATCGTCCGCTGATGAAGAACCTAATCCTACTGATATTGTAGGTTAGTGTTCTCACCGCTCTTAAAAACTTTAATTTTCTACAATTTTATATTTTGTTGTATTAGCGATCTATCGCTCATCGCTGGGGGCTTTGTGTTCCTTGATGAGGATAGTAGAAAGGTACAAGGAACTTAGAAATGGCAACACCAACCATAAATGAATTTAAAAAAATTCCTATACCATCAGATTTAGCAGAACGTCAGATCAATCTTTCTGAAAATGCTCGAACAGTCCTAGAAAAGCGATATTTACGACGTGGAGAAGACGGACACCCCATTGAAACTGTGCAAGAGATGTTTTGGCGCGTTGCTTATCATGTGGCTTTGGCAGAAAAAACTTTAGGCGGTGATGAAGAACAAGTTGAATTTTGGGCGAGAAAATATTTTGACTTATTAACGAATCTAAACTTTTTCCCCAATAGTCCTACTTTTACTGGTGCCGGAACGCCACTAGGCCAATTGGCTGCTTGCTTTGTGCTGGCTATTGAAGACGATATGGGGCGCACAGGATCAGGAATTTTTGAAACCCTACGTCATGCTGCGCTTATCCAACAAACGGGTGGGGGCAATGGCTTTTCGTTTAGCCGCTTGCGTCCGAAAGGGGCATTGGTAAAGTCCTCAAGTGGCATGGCAACAGGGCCTGTAGGCTTTTTGCGCGTTTATGATCAAGCATTTGGCGAGATTGCGCAAGGAGGATCAAGGCGTGGAGCGAATATGGCTGTTTTACGTGTTGATCATCCAGATATTCGTGATTTTATCAAATGTAAGTCTAAAGAAGGAACAATCACGAACTTCAATATTTCAGTTGGCATCACCGATGCATTTATGCAAGCTGTCATTGATGATACAACGTATGATCTCATTAATCCGCAAGATGGCACCGTTTGGGAAACTGTTCGTGCGCGTGAGATTTTCGATATGATCGTTGAATATGCACATCATAATGGCGAGCCGGGCGTGCTTTTCCTTGATACCGCAAACCATGAAAACCCTGTTCCTCATTTATACGAATTAGAAAGCACCAATCCTTGTGGCGAGCAGTTTCTAGGCCCATTTGAGAATTGCTGCTTGGGGTCGGTGAATTTGGCCCAACATGTCACTGAAGATGGCAAAGTAGACTGGGAAAAATTAGCTGATAGCGTAGCCCTTGCGACTCGATTTTTAGATGATGTTGTCACTTCAAATCAATATGTTCCCGCAATTCCACAGTTACGAGAAGCCGCTGAGCGTGTACGTCGTATTGGGCTTGGCATTATGGGGCTTGCGGACATGATGTATGTTGTGGGTGTGCGCTATGGGTCTTTAGAAGGGCAAGAATTCGCTAGCCAAGTGATGGAATTTGTCCGTTATCATGCAATGAAGACGAGTATTGAGTTAGCTAAGGAGCGTGGAGCATTTCCTGCTATTGAAGGCAGCATTTATGATCCTAAAAACCTGCAATGGAAGCCTCCTGTGCCGCTTGTAGAGCATGTGACAGATTGGGGACGACCAGAACTTAATTGGAACAATATTCGACAATCTATATTGAAATATGGTATCCGTAATGGTGCCCAAACAACGATTGCCCCTACAGGAACGATCTCTACAGTTTCTGGTGTTGAAGGATATGGCTGTGAACCTGTTTTTGCTCTAGCTTACATGCGCTATGTGAATTCTAATGCCGGCAACAGCCAAGAACGTTTTAGTTTGCAATATACCAGTCCATTGTTTGAAAAAGCATTACAGGAAGCCGGGCTTTCTGAAGACGAAATTCATGCGATTGTTGAACAGGTGAATTTGACTGGTAGCTGCCAAAACATACCCGAAGTTCCTGATAATATTCGACGGGTGTTCGTCACCGCAGGTGACATTAGCGCTGAGGAGCATGTCCGAATGCAAGCTGCTATGCAAGCGCATGTGGATAACGCTATTTCAAAGACTATTAACTTTCCTGCAGGAACTACACGCGAAGAAGTCGCCAAAGCCTATGAATTGGGCTGGAAGCTCGGTTGTAAAGGCATGACAGTTTATGTGACAGGCAGCCGTGATGTGGTTGTGCTTGAAACCGCTGAAACTCAAAAGAAAAAGCAAAAAGGGGAAAGTTCAGCAAATGTATCTGACCCGACGGTTCAGGAACAACAACCCTTGTTGATTTTTCACGAAAAGAAGAAAGCGCGCCCCTCTGTATTATCGGGCAAAACCTATCGTATTATGACCCCTGCTGGCACAACATATGTCACCATTAATGAGAATGGTTATGGACAGGGCCAACCTTTTGAAGTCTTTGTGCATACAGCTAAAGCAGGGTCTGAGATAGCTGCTGTATCTGAAGCTATTGGGCGTTTGGTGTCTTTGGTGTTGCGCCAAGCCTCTCCTGTAAGTCCTCGCGAACGGGTCAAGGAAATTGTGCGCCAATTGGAAGGAATCGGCGGAGGACGTTCAATGGGCTTTGGGCCAAATCGGGTAGCTAGCTTGCCCGATGCTGTGGCGCAAATATTACAAACCTATTTGGCAGAAACTGAAGACTTTGCAGAAGATGCGCCATCTTACCAAGTGTCTGAGCAACAAACAGCTTTACCCTTTTCTGCATTAGGCTCTGCTGATCAGCATGTCGATACCATAGGTGATTTATGCCCAGAATGTGGCCAAACAACGCTTATTCGTGAAGAAGGGTGCCTACATTGCTATACATGCGGATATAGTGAATGCTAAAAATGTCTGCTAAATAAGCCCAATAATAGCAATGAATAGTAAGAAGCACGTTCAAGAGTGAGCGTGCTTTTTCTTTCAACAAATACTATTATCATGAGAATGCTATTAAAAAATCTTTAGTTGTGCACTTTGAGTCTATGAGTATGCTGAATTTTCTAAAGATTCTTTTGACGTATTTCAGTGTTCATAGTAGACTAATAGTATCCTTGTAGCAATAAAATATAAGTGGATTGCTATAGGGAAATTCTATTCAACACAAGGTGATATAACGTACAAATGGATCAAGAATATCTAGATCGTCAGCCAGATGATAGCCAAAATGATGACCTATCGGAACAAGAATTCTTAGAGCTCATCGAAAAGGGTTTTGATTATCGTCCTCCCCGACGCGGTGAAATTCGGGAAGCAGAAATTCTTCAAATCAACCGCGACCGTAACGAAATTATTGTTGAACTTATTGGTGCCAAACAAGATGGCTTGGTTACAAGTAAAGACCTTGAACATCTTGACCCCAGTTTCGTAGATAGCTTAGAAGTTGGAATGCGTGTTCCTGTCTTTGTGTTGCAACCACGTGATCGTGATGGCAACCTTGTTGTAAGTATTAATATGGGCTTGCAGCAAAACGATTGGGAAGATGCCATAGTGTTGAAGGAGACCGAAGAAGTTGTTCCTGTTCAGGTCGTGGGCTTCAACAAAGGTGGCATTTTAGTGCGTTGGCGAAGTTTGGAAGGCTTCATTCCAGCTTCTCACATGGTGACTGTTCCGCCAACTTTACAAGGGCAAGAGCGTATTGATGCACTCAATGAATTAAAACGCACCGGCCAACCAATTGATGTCAAGGTCATAGAAGTAAATCCAGAGCGTCGTCGTCTTATCTTCTCCGAACGTGAGGCTCAACGTGAGATTCGTGCTCAGCGCAAAGCTGAACTATTAGAGTCTTTGAATGAGGGTAAAGTTGTTCGCGGCACCGTAACAGGCTTACGCGATTTTGGCGCATTTGTGAATATTGGTGATGCAGATGGCTTGATTCATGTTTCAGAGCTCGCATGGCATCGTGTTGACCATCCAAGTGATGTGCTCTCTGTCGGGGATGAGATTGATGTCTTTATCCTTAATTTAGATAAAGAAAATAATCGTATTGCACTCAGCCGCAAGCGTCTTCTACCCGATCCTTGGGAAACTGCCGATTCTAAATATCATGAAGGACAGTTGGTTGAAGGCACAGTGACAAACGTTGTTGATTTTGGCGCATTCATAGCCTTAGATGATGGCTTAGAGGGGTTATTACACCTTAGCGAAATGGGTGATGGCTCGCTTAAAGAGCCCTATAGTTACGTGAAGAAGGGGGATCGGCTTCAATTGCGTATTAGCCGATTAGAGCCAGATCGTCGACGTGTAGGATTCACCCAACGATGGGGAACAGAAATTGTTGAAGGTGAATCAGAAGGCGATTCTTCTGCAGAAACAACCGAGACTGATTTGCCCGAAACTTCTGACGAGATAACACAAGAATCATCAGAGGCTGCACCTGAGTCTTCGGAAAATGACGTTTCAGAAGATGAAACTGAGTAAAAGCTAGCTTAACTGTGTGCACACAATGATGAAAATTGACCCCATTCATAGGGGCAATTTTCAAAATATGTTTGACAAGCGCTAAGGCGCGCTATATACTACTGTGCGCTTCTGATGAAGAAGTATCTATCGTCCGATAAGGCGCATCAACTTTTTGCGCTGTAGTTTTCTTTTTGTTGATTGTAACTCCTATGCTATTTTATCGTTCAAAACCGCCACAACGACACTTGATGCTAAGCCAAGCAAGTGTCGTTTTTGGTGTTAGTACCGCCCGCTGGGGGGAGATTCTATAAATGACTGATTCAACAACTATAGTACCTGAAGAGGAACTCGACTTTGCTACTTTGCTAGAAGAATCTTTTAGCAAGCCTCTGCCTGAACAAGGTGACATTGTAAATGGCACTATTCTCGTGATCGATCAACAGGGTATGTTGGTTGACATTGGCCTAAAGAAAGATGGCATGGTCACCAAGCAAGACCTCGAACGTCTTGGCCCTGATGTACGCTTTGAAGTAGGGCAAGAAGTGCCTGTGATGATCACACGCATGGAAGATCGCAACGGCAACTTGATTGTCTCTTTATCTCAAGCCATTCAAGCAGAAGACTGGGTGCGTGCCGAAGAATTAATGGAAGCCGACGAAATTTATAACGGGCTTGTTGTTGATGCCAATCGAGGTGGGATTATTATTCAGTTTGGTAATCTACGTGGTTTTGTGCCCGCCAGTCATGTGATGAGTATTCCTCGTAATTTGTCCGAAGCTGAGCGCCAACAAGCTATGAAGCGCTTGATTAACACTGAAATTCCCGTAAAGATCATTGAAGTGAACCAAAAGCGTCGCCGCCTTGTCTTCAGCCAACGTGAGGCTATGCGTGAACAACGTGCCAATATTAAAGAACAACTCATGGAAGAGTTGAAAGAAGGCGAAGTCCGTAAGGGCATTGTCTCTGGCTTGCGTGACTTTGGTGCATTTGTTGATCTTGGTGGTGCCGATGGGTTAATTCACATTAGTGAACTTGCATGGCATCGCGTTCAACATCCTCGTGAAATCTTAAATGTCGGTGATGAAGTCAGCGTATATGTGATGCATCTTGATCAAACAGACCGTCGCATTGGGCTTTCTTTGAAGCGCCTACAAGAAAACCCATGGGTACAAGTCGATGAGATGTATCACATTGGGCAGTTGGTGTTGGGAGAAGTGAGCCGCGTGGCAAATTATGGCGCATTTATCCGTCTAGAGCCGGGTATAGAAGCACTCTTACACAGCTCACAAATTTCTGATCCTGCGCCAGAAGATGTTCAGACAGTTTTGCAACCTGATCGTTATTTATTGCTGCGTATCATCAGCATTGAATCTGATCGTCAACGTCTTGGCTTAAGCTATGTTGATGTCACTGATAGCGAGCGCGAAGTATATGCTAAAGAACACAACCTGAGCGTTGAAGAAATTAGCATCGATCCTGCGCTATTGCCGACAGAAGCCCCTAGCGAAGGCGATGAAAACTCTGTAGAATAACATTAACCAATGTTCGTCAATATTCAGGCCCTTAAAGCCTGTTGTAAATTAGCCAAAAACAGGAAGGTGGTGATACTAGCGTGACATATGTTGAACTGAAGCCGAACGAATCGCAAGAAGCATTGCTGAAGCGCTTTCGCAAACAAGTTGCCAAAGATGGCGTGTTGAGCACTGTTCGCCGTAAGCGTTGGTATGTTTCTAAGAGCGAATTGCGCCGTATTCAGAAGAAAAAGGCGATTCGTCGTTCACGTCGTAAGCAACGCAAGCAAGCTCAATATGACTAAGCCACTAGTTCTGTTTGGCTAGTGCTATCTAACTTTGAACTTTGCTAAAACGCGGCTTTAAAAGAAGCTGCGTTTTTGTATCTTAAAGACCTTGAATTGACGTAACCTTATATTAAGCTGTATTATGAAGAGCGTTTAAAGATTTTTTGAGGAGGATATATGGCCAAAAAAGGTAAAGATGAATCAAAAATTATCGTTGAAGGCACAGTGGTAGAAGCATTGCCAGACACACAATTCACTGTTGAGCTCGACAATGGACACCGTGTTCTTGCCTATCTATCAGGGCGAATGCGAAAGAACTATATTCGTATTTTGCTAGGAGATCGTGTTCGAGTAGAATTAAGCGAATACGACCTCAATCGGGGCCGCATTACTTACCGCTTACGTGATAGTGGACGTGGCGGCAGAGAGGACTCTGACGAATAAATTTTGAGGTAACCTGTTCGATTGCAAACATCAGAACGTGATACTACCTATATATTAGTTATTGGGCTTTGTGTTGGTTTGCTTGCTGGCCTTGTGCTAGGTTTTATACCGCTTGGAATTGCCGCTGGACTTATCGTAAGTAGTTTGCTTGTACGTATTCAACGCCGATTCAAAAAACATGATGCAACTTGAACTTCAAACACAAGCCCCTCTTGATACTGTTGGGGCAGAAAATTACATCCGTTATGGTATGGATACTCCTAAACGCCCTATAATCGGTGTTGTGGAATCAAGCCCAATTCCTAAAGCACTTACGGTGCAAATTAGCCATCTTTCTGCATCGAAGCATCTTCAGCAAGTTGTGTTGGATGCCCTAGATTTGCACCGTACCCAACATTTACCAGAGCGGCAAACTGTATGGGGAATTCATCACAAGTCTTTAGGATTAAAAATGATGTGGATGTGGGATTACTACCGCATGATAAGCTATGTTCTTATGCGTGTTTGTGTAGAAGACCCCGAAGCCTCGACCTTATTCAAAACCTTGAAAGAAATCCAACCCCAAGATCAACTCATCCTTGACGTTGCTAAACGTGTACATCAAGTGCATTTGTTAACATCTGCCCCCCAAATTACCGATAAATGTTCATAAACAAGAACACTTTCATACGTTATAATCTTTTTGTCTATCCTGTCTAGAGGATGAGAAAAGAGGCAATTTATTATGGCAGAACAACAAATGCCAATTATCAATATCAAAAAAGTATTAGTCGCGAATCGTGGCGAGATTGCTGTGCGAATTATTCGAGCTTGCCGCGAACTAGGAATTCGTACCGTAGCAGTTTATTCTGAAGCAGATCGCGAATCTTTGCATGTGCGTCATGCAGATGAAGCCTACCTTATTGGTAAACCCCAGCCGCGCGAAAGCTATTTGGTCGTAGAGAAACTGTTGGATGTTGCCCAAAAAGCGAATGTTGATGCAATTCACCCCGGCTATGGCTTTTTGAGTGAACGAGCACACTTTGCACAAGCAGTGATTGATGCGGGACTTGTGTGGATTGGGCCACCACCAGAAGCAATTCGTATTATGGGGGATAAAGAAGAAGCAAGGCGTACTATGCTTGCTGCGGGGGTGCGCTGTATTCCCGGCACAGAGCCGGGCGCGACTGTCGAAGAAATGATTCGTGCTGCTAATGAAGATATTGGTTTTCCGGTGATGGTTAAGGCTGCTGCTGGTGGTGGTGGTAAAGGTATGCGCGTTGTACATCGACCAGAAGACCTGCCAGATGCTATTGCAGCAGCTCGTCGTGAGGCAGAGAGTGCTTTTGGCAATGATACTGTCTATATTGAAAAACTCATTGAAGGTGCACGACACATTGAGTTTCAAGTTTTAGGGGATCACTACGGGAATATTATTCATCTTTTTGAACGCGAGTGTAGCATTCAGCGCCGACATCAAAAATTGGTGGAGGAAGCACCTAGTGTCATTATGACTGATGAGCTACGCGCCAAAATGGGAGCGATGGCAGTAGCAGCGGCACGCGCTGTAAACTATGTAAGCGGGGGAACTGTTGAATGCTTAGTGGATAAAAATCTTGATTATTACTTCTTGGAGATGAACACACGCATTCAGGTAGAACACCCAATTACAGAGATGATCACAGGCGTGGATTTAGTGCGTGAGCAGTTGCGTATTGCCCGTGGACGTAAACTCAGCGTTCGTCAAGAAGATTTATCGATTAAAGGACATGCGATTGAATGCCGTATTAACGCCGAGGACCCCTACGCAAACTTTATTCCTTCCATTGGGCGTATTACTTCATACATAGCTCCTAGCGGGCCGGGCGTTCGTTTAGATAGCGCAATGTACGAAGGTTATGAAGTAACACCTTATTATGATTCTATGTTGGCGAAACTGGTCTGTTGGGGCGAAACTCGCGCTGAAGCCATTATTCGGATGCGGCGTGCTTTGGATGAATATAAGATCATGGGTCTAAAAACCAATATTCCTTTCCATCAAAAGCTGATGAATAGCCAACGCTTTCTTGCAGGGCGTTATGATACGAAATTCGTTGAAGAAGAATTTACCATGACTTCTAACGAAGATGAGCTCATTCCAGATGTCGCCGCGATTGTCGCAACATTGATTGAGCACCATAATCGCCAAAAGTCTGCACAAATTGTTCAGCGCAACGAACGCGATACCTCAAACTGGAAATGGGTAGCGCGCTACGAACGAATGCAACGCTAACTTTCTAATTACTGAGCCGCTGGTGTGGTGGTATCACTCAATGCGGCTCAGTGTCTCTAAAACAGATGCTCGTTTAACAAGATTGCGCCGTTGCCCACACGGCTATGAATTACATCTCGGACACCTTCTATGGCTCTAAGCCGTGTTTCTACAGCATCTGCATCCTGACCTTGTACAATAATGTGCACATTGGCCCCTGCATCAATTGTGAAATAACTTTCGAGCCCTTCATTACGCCAAGTCATCACTGCTTGCATAATGCGCACAGTAACAGGATTCCAATATAAAATCATAGGCACAGAGGTCATTGCGATTACATGTAAGCGTATAGCTTCACGTTCGGTTTCTTCTCCTAATGTGGTGAAGTCACGATCCAAAATAGCCTTGCGGATAATCTTCATGCTTTCTTGTGCAAGTTGAACACGAATAGCGTTGAACGGGCTTGTTTCCACAAGCGCATTGCCTTCAGCTGACCCTACCGTTTTGTGTTCGGCTTGTGTAATAGCAATGAGGTTACGTATATCCCAATGATCAGGTGGGGCGATTTGCTCAGCGTAAGAATCTTCATTTGTTTCGCCATAATGCCATTCCACGAAACCACTAGGTACAGATCGGCAAGCTGATCCTGATCCTTGCCTCGCAAGAATGCTAAGCTCGCGCGTGTCTAGTTCTAGACCAGCCGCAGTTGCTGCAGCAACTGTTAACGCAGCGAATGCTGAAGCAGATGAAGCGATGCCTGCACCCATTGGAAAGTTATTTTGGGTGGCCACCATTGCACGCATATCAATTTTGGCTAACTTGCGTATGCGATCAATATGTTGAAAAACACGTGTTGCTTGTTTTTCGTTAAGTTGGAGACTTTGGGGATGAATATAATCAAATTCAAGTTTTGGATCAAACTCAACAGTAGTTGTTGTGGTTGCCGCAGCCAGATTCATTGATATAGAGCCGTTCATAGGAAGGCGTAATTGTTCATTGATGCGCCCCCAATATTTTACAAAGGCAATATTACTGGTAGCACGTGAAGTTGCTTTCATCATTTTTTCCACTATAGATTCGGGTAAATATCAATACCGATGTTTACAGCAATAGTAACAAGCAATGGGGCAATGAGTAATGCTGGTAAGAAATTCGCGACACTGGGCTTTTTTATGTCCAACAGCACAAGACTGAGTGCAATGAGCAACAAGCCACCTGTTGCTGTCATTTCGTCAATCGTTGCCGTAGTCATAAATTCACCCGCAAGCATTCCTAAAAGCGTTAAACCACCTTGTACACTTAAAATTGTGAGGATTGAAAACATCACTCCAATTCCTAAAGATGCAGCAAATGCCAACGAAGCGAAACCATCTAAAATAGCTTTAATGGCTAATAGCTCATAATCACCAGAAATGCCATCTTGAAGCGAACCAATGAAAGTGAGGGGCCCCACACAAAATAATAAACTCGTGGTTACAAAACCGCTGATAAAGCGTTCTCGTGCAGAGTCATTGGTGTTGGCTTCATGATCAGAGTGTTTAATGAAAGTTTGTTGTAGCCAATCAGCCAATCTATCGAGCGCGGCCTGAATGTTCAACCACTCACCAATAAAAATGCCTATAATTAGGCTTAGCAAAGGGATAATGATATTACCTGTTTGGAAAGCATTATCTATGCCGACGACAAGCGTGACAAGCCCTAAGCCGAAGATAACGCTTTGCTGTGTTTTTTCAGGTAGACGGTCGCCGATCAGCAATCCTAATGTGCTGCCGATGGCGACCGTTATGACATTTAGAAGAGTTCCTATCATCGCAGTACTATGGCCCTGTGTTTTCGGTGCCGGGTATTGCTTCTCCTGTTGTGGGGGTAGCGCTGCTATCTGTAGAAGGCGAAGATGGTATTATCGCAGGCGCATTAGCAATCGTAACAAGAATAGGATCACTTGCTAAAGAAGCGCCATTTTGGGCGAATACTTCTACACGGATATAATATTGCCCATCAGGAAGTTCACTACTATTACGCCATAACCCTAATAAGCTACCAGCATTCGGCAACGGTAAATCTTCATATATCTGCTCAGGTAAAGGTAAAAAGTTATTTGGCGTGCTAATTGGAGCATATTGTATCTCAAAACGATCTAAGTTGGGTACATTTGCCGAACCATAAAATTCTACTCGTCCGCTTAATACAGCTCCTGAGGTTGGGCTTGTGATCGTAGCTGTTGGTGTAGGATAGTCGGGACCGCATTCAGCGGTGGGTGGTGTTCCGTTAATGGTATCTGGATCAACATTTCGAGATTCAGCCCATGCGCGCCCTTGTACAGTATTTTTGAGCCACTCAATCGCTGTAACATCATCAACGTTAAGGAAGAAGCGCTCAACACGATAGTTGGGGCAATATTGATTGACGAGCAGATCGGTGAATTTGTCAACCTGAATTGTGCGGAAAGTGTGTTTTTCTGGTGGCAAGGGCAGCTGACCTTCGGGCCAATCTTCAAGTACACCCGCACCAACATAAATTTCTCGTGGAATGACTCCGCCGGGACCACAACCTGTGGCAGGAGCTAGTGCGCCAGAGTCTCGGCAAACCTGATTCACGGATTCAACGATGCCGGGTGGCGGCGGGAAGTCTACGGATGGCAAACCATTCAACGCGGCTTGCATAACTTGAATCCAAACAGGGCCTGCAACCTGAGACCCAGAGAGAGTGTTGGGGAAGATTACACTATTATCTGTATTGCCCATCCACACACCGACAATAACCTGTGGTGTCCACCCAATTGTTAGCAAGTCACGAGGGCCGTTGCTTGTTCCAGTTTTAACGGCAACATTTGGATAACCGGGAATATTGAGAATGGCCCCAAACGTATCACTTCGCGCTTCTTGATCGGAGAGTATATCGCTGATGATGTATGCATGTTGTTCTGATACCGTGCGAACAGGTGCAGATGGCGCATTGGCCAGAACGTCGAAAATAATGTTGCCATCTTTATCTTCAATACGGCGAATGCCATATGGTTCATAATAATAACCCGTGTTGGCAAAGGCGCTATAAGCAGCAACCATATCAAATAAATAGACTTCTGCTGCACCCAGCGCTGCAGGCAAGCCAGCTTCGACAGGAGATTGAAGTGGGAACTCAATTCCCATACGATTGGCGACTGCTTCAAAACGTTGTGGTTGCACAAACGCCATCGCCTTAACTGCTGGGATATTTAGTGAGTTTCCTAATGCATAGCGCACTGTCACTGGGCCACGAAAACGTCCATCATAATTGACTGGAATATAATCGCCCCAAGCTGAAGGGACATCCCAAATAACGGTGCTTGCAGTCCAATATTCGCCTTGTTCTGGTAAACCTTCTAATGCCGCTAAATAGACGATGGGCTTGATACTTGAGCCCGGTTGTTGTGGCGTAAGCGCAACATTGACCTCGCCATCAATTTCCAAATTGTCGAAGTCAGCGCTACCGACCATTGCGAGTACGGCACCCGTTTGAGGATCGATGACGACAACAGAGCCATTATTTACCCCAGCATAACGCGCAACTTGATCGGCTACGGCGCGCTGTGCTGTCTCTTGAATGTCAGGATCAACTGTTGTGTAAATGCGGAAGCCATTATTGAAGATTTCTTCTTGGCTAAACATTTGGTTTACTTCGTCCCAAACCCACAGTGTAAAGTGATCATAGCGTCGTTCAGCACCGGAGAAGGTAAAAGGTTGGGTTTGGATGATTGCTTTTAGATGTGGAACTTCAACTTCTAAATATTCGCGTGTTACACATAAAGGTTGACTGAGATCAAAGCCCGGCACATTGGTTTGGTGTTGCATTTGAACACAACCGGTATTGTTAACCATGAGATTTAACACGGTCTCCATACGGCCTAATGCTGCCTCACGATTACGGAATGGATCATAGGTGGCGGGCGATTGTACTAAGCCAACTAAGAACGCTGCCTCAAAAACATTGAGTTCGCTTGCAGACTTATTGAAATAAACTTGGGAGGCTGCTTCAATGCCAACGGTAAATCCGCCGAAGCTCATTTCATTGAAATATAGCTCTAGGATTTCATTTTTATCATATTGTAGGCTAAGTTGGTTGGCGAGAATGATTTCAGTGATTTTTCGTTCTGCTGAAAGTTCTGCTGCGAAATCTTCATCTAAAAGCAATCGACGGGCGAGTTGTTGAGTGATTGTGCTTGCCCCCGACGTTGGCCCCGATGAGGTGAGATTGGTGTAGATAGCACGCCCAATTGCCCAAATACTAAAACCGGGATTGCTATAAAAAGTTTCATCTTCAGTAGAGATTAGTGCGTGAATTGCCCATGGCGATATATCTTCTAAGGCTACCTCAGTACGTGCGCCACGTTGCTGATCGTTAAAACGCGCTAGTTCAATATCTGTGCCGTCATCTTGTTCTGCATATACGTAGACGGTTTCAAACTTGCTTGTTCTTTCCGATAAATTCTTGATTTCGTCGCTATAAGCATTAACTGTGTTGAAGTAATAGCCCACAAAAAATAGCAACACACAGAAGATAACGCCTAGAATGGCTGCGCTGCCAATAAGACTTGACCACATAGCCATACGCAAAAATGTGCTGCGGCTAAATTGGCTCCCTAGTGCGGCGCTATAGTCAGGTTGTCCGTATTTATCTAGCTTAGTGGTCGCAGGCGCGCGTTTTTCTGCTTCTGGCTCTGCTTCTTCTGCAGTGATCGGTTGGGATGCTGAAGAAGGTGGTTTTGGCACAATGCTAGCGCCTGCTTGTGCGGCTTGTTCGGGCGATATTCCTGCCGTTGCACTTACTGGTGCAGGGCGTGGCCCCGGTTTCTCAATCGTCACTTCATCTAAGCCTGCAGTTACTGCATTTAAATTAACGGCAGTAGCGCCGGGATCATCGATGGTCACTCGTTGTGGCAAGGGCATTCCGTATTCATCAATAGCAACTTGCGGTGGCGAAGATGACTGTTTTGGAGCTGGAGGTTCAGTACCTATAGCGGGCTGAATACCTGTTTCAGTGGGAACATTTAATGCAGCCGAAGATACTGCGGGTTGTGCGCCGGTTTGAGGTGGAGTATCTGGCACCCATTCTCTTCCGTCATAGCGATACCAACGGTTGCTATCAACACCCAATGTCCACCAACGCCCTTGTTCGTCTAATACCATCAAACGCCTTAGCTCGGCTTCTAATTGAGCACGGGTAATTTGTGCATTTGCAAATTGTTGCCGCAATATTTTTACGGATTGCTCAACTTCACGGAATCGTTGTGCAGACTGATTTTGTGGCTGAGGGGGTTGTGGTGTACTCATAGGTTGACTATCATCATTCACTTGATTCATCATCGGTTCATCAGTTTGGGCAAACTGTGGTGTTTGCACTGGGCCTGTAAGCGCTGGCGCGATGGGCGCATCAGCACGCGCTGGTTCGCTTGTTGTGATGTTGGGGACTTGAATGTTACCTGTGTCTTGTTGTTCGATGGCGGGTTCTTGCCGCCCAACGTCTGAAATCCCGCCATAGCCACGCGGAGGCACATCAACTGTTATATTGCTACTCTCACGCATCTGAGCGATTTCCTCAAAGGTGAGATCATCATCTTCTTCAACAGCTGATGCACTCTCTGACATGGTGGCAGCTGCTTCTTGGTCGCGTTTTTCGTCACGCAGGCCACCCATACCACGTTCAAGATTGGCAGAGAGTGGGAGTTCTGGCGCTTCTCGGTAAGGTTGCACTTCTCCCAAAACATGGGGGCTTTGGCGAAAAGCTAGCTCTTCACTATCGATCTGGACAGATAACGCTTCACGTTGTTCATCAGTAAGTGCTGCAACAGCAGTAGGTGGGATCGCTCCAATTTGCGGTAAAATATCACCTAGATCACGAGCAGGCTCAACAGGAATATGGCCCTCTGGTGCATACCAACCGCCTAAAACATTAGGATTTGAAGAAATGATGAGCTCTGTGGCAAGTGATGCACGTTGTTGTTGTTCTAATTTTGTATTTTCTACAATGGCTTTAAGTTGCTCATCGGTTAGTGCAAAGGTAGGCCGATACCACCGTTGCCGATCAACATAAGAAGTGCCTAGTGGTGCGTGCCAACCGCTGTTTCTTGTTTTTTGCGGTGTATCACTCATAATTCAAATGTCCTGAAAAAGTTTATATTTCGTACTTGAACATTATACACGATAGCGTGAAATCCTGCGCGTTATTCAGGTGAAGAGGTTATGTCAAATCCTATAGCTAATTATGAACAATTTTTGAGTGCTGATGAGATTGCAGCATTGAGTGCTGCACTTGAACAGCCTTTATATCCGTCGATTCGCTTGAACACCCTCAAAGTTGACCGCTCAATTATTGAGGCTTGGGCGGTGCGTTTCGGCTGGCAACTTGAGCCTGTGTCTTTTTGTGCGACAGGTTGGCAGATTTTAAATAATCCTGAAATACCTTTAGGGAGAACCTTACCTCATCGGATGGGGCAATATTATATTCAAGATGCGGCTTCGATGATACCTGTAGAGATGTTTAGCGAGGCAGATCGTCCTTTTATCCTTGATATGGCCGCTGCGCCCGGTGGAAAAACAACCCATCTTGTAGATCGTTATGCAGATCGTGCCTTTATTGTTGCGAATGATAGCAGCCAAAAACGAATGACAGCTCTTCGCTCTAATCTACAAACATGGGGCGCGATGGGGGTGATGCTCTCTAATTATGCAGGTGAACAATTAGGAAATTGGTTCAATGAGGCTTTTGATAAAGTGTTGCTTGACGCGCCTTGTAGCGGGGATACCTTACGTGAAGAGACAGGAAACAAAAAACGTCATGTTTCTGATACTGAACGAGAGCGCTTGTCTCAGCGGCAACTTGCCTTGTTGATTAGTGGTGTGCGTGCATTGCGAGTGGGAGGAGAGTTAGTGTATTCAACATGTACACTTAACCCAGAAGAAAATGAAGGTGTGTTGTCGGCGCTTGTACGAGATTATCCTGTTGAAATTGAAGCTGTAGAGGGGTTTCCTCATACGGGGATTGTCGCAGAAGGGTTTCATCCTAGCGTTGGACGTGCGGTGCGCTTGTGGCCACATTTATTTCGCACTTCTGGCTTTTTTTCAGCACGACTGCGCAAACTTGATGTGGTTCCTGCCATTGAACTTGAACCGCCTACATCGCATGGTACATGGGTACGTGTACGCGATGAGAAAATTTCTTCTATTGTTCAACAGCTGAAGGATGATTATAGTTTCGACTTTGAGCCTATTATTGCTGAATATCGACTTGACTTATATCGAAAAGGGGAGCATATATACGCAATACCAACAAATTTGATGGCAGAGTTTGGCGATTTAACTGTGATGTCTATTGGACTTTTAATTGGACAGTATGAAAAATCTCGTTTTATTCCTTCTCATGAATTTGTGTCTCGCTTTTGGGAGCAATTTATAGGGTGTCGTTATTTACTGGCTGATCCTCAGTTACAAGACATCTGGTTGGCTGGCCGTGATTTACGCAATGTTGAGGTGCCACAGTCTTTAATGAAGCAAGTGCTCTTATTGCATAATGAGCATGAAGAATTCATTGGGCGTGGACATGCACAACCAACTCGTATCCGTAACTTGTTGCCAAAACGTGTGATCTAGGCTTGATGCCAATAAACAACGCTCTGATAATATTCGCGCACAAGTCGTCCTTCAGCTTCTAGTAGATCAATATGCCCTAACACTTCAGACAAGGCGAGGAATTTTTCGCTTTGGCTGATGTGTCCATACATACGTTCAGTAATATCCCATAAATGAGCAGGGCCATCACTAAAGTAAGTATAAATTTTTTCGGCACGTGCCCGATGATGCGCAATACGGGTTTCTACAAGGCTCATAACATCCTGAATAGGGCGGCCATGTCCAGAATAAGCAATTTGTGGGTGCAGCTCTGCTATACGTTTCATATGATGAATGTATTCAAGGAGCCGCCGAGGCCGTGTCCCTGACTCATTTGGAGATGGTTCTATAACAGGGTTAGAGCTAATTTTAAGGATAAGGTGATCAGAAGCTAATA
Organism: Chloroflexota bacterium; assembly: GCA_003697365.1. Taxonomy (GTDB): domain Bacteria; phylum Chloroflexota; class Anaerolineae; order Aggregatilineales; family J027; genus J027. The sequence continues at coordinate 33,010 of RFGP01000007.1, forward strand.
ACGTGCCAGAAGTGGGGTCATAAAGACAGATCAAATCACCTGCATGACCGGGGGTATGATATACGTGCCATTTAGTATCACCTGCGAGAATAGTATCGCCTTCATCAATGGTACGCGCTACTGGAATGGGTAGATTGCTGAAGCGCAAAATCCAAGCGTTTGTTCGTTCAATCGTAGATAACATTTCATGAGGGACGTTGGCTTCTGCACATATTTGACGGAAAAAAGCATCATGGCGTAAGCGTGCTTCTTGTGGTGTTTCAATAAAAGGCTTTGTATATGGATGTGTGACGATAGGTGCATCAGCAATTCGTGCGATGCGTTCAACAAGTCCTATATGATCTGTGTGATGATGAGAAAGGATGATTTGTTCAATATCACTGATCTGATAGCCATATTGTTTTAAGCCCATTTCTAGCGCTTCATAGGCTTCAGGTGTATTGGGCCCTACATCTAATAGAGTGAGCGGCGTTCCTTCGAGTAGATACAAGTTCACATTGCCAACGGCAAAAGGCGTTGGTACTGAAATTGTCCGAAGCACAGGTTGTGCTGTTATCATTTCGCAGCGCCTTCGTCTTTGCTTTCATTGATGGCAGTACGGCTTTTCACAAGAACCGTCCATGTACCTTTTTGCACAGTGACGTTGTCTTGATTTAGTACTTTGACATCGAAGGTTACAAAGCCGCCACCTGCTGCAGGCATCGGGCGCATTTTGCTAATAGTGGATATAGTGCGGATGGTGTCACCAATGTAAATGGGTGCGCGAAACTTCCATGTAAGTTCTGTAAACGCAATCACTGTCCCATCTAAATATCCCAATGAGTATGATTGCCCTGATGACACAGAAAGTCCCAGCAATCCATGTGCTACGCGCTGCCCGAATTGCTGTTGTGCTGCATAAGTTGCGTCAATATGAAGGGGGTTGAAGTCGCCGGATAAACCAGCAAAGTTTACAATGTCGGCTTCTGTGATAGTACGGCCAAGAGTTTCTAGTGTTTGGCCAACTTCCATATCTTCAAAATATAACCCGCGTGACACTATGGAACTCCTTAGGGAGGTTGACTAAAGAATAAGAATTCATTAATTACTGGTTTCTACAAAACGTGCTACTTCAGCTTGAAATTGCTCTAAGTGCACTGGTTTTGCCAAAAAGCCATCAGCACCGAAGTTTTCGGCTAGTTGTGCGCCTTTTGGATGTGCGCTAATGACGATCACTCGTGTATCTTTGAGTGAGGGCGTACTTCGCATAATACCCAATACCATTTCACCTGATGCTGCTGGCATCATCAAGTCCAAAATAACTAAATCGGGCAAAAATTCTTGGGCGATGTCAAGTGCCTCAACACCGTTGGTTGCCTTCATGACTTCATGTCCAGAATGCCGTAAAAACAGCGTCCAAACATCAAGCATATCGGGCTCATCGTCTACTAATAAGATTTTTGCCATGATGTTCTGACCTTTAGCTATCTATACTAACGATAAATCAAGTACCTCTACTTAATATTGTAACCCAATTGTATGATAACATCATCAGTTGTTTTGTGAAAAATGAAAGGATGACAAGATGGGTAAACCGTTTGTTGTCGGAGGGCAATCGTTAACTAGTGATGAGATTCAACCAATAGTTTTTCCTTATGACGGCCAAGTGGTTGAACAAGTGTGTATGGCGAAAGAGCCACACATGGAACAAGCTGTTGTTATGGCTTTGCGTGGTTTTGAAACTACGCGCCGCTTACCAACCTATAAGCGTATCGAAATTTTAGATAAATTGCGTCAACTTTTGCAGGAACGTTTTAATCAGATTGTACAGTTGATGATTTTGGAAAGTGGCAAAACGTATAAAACTGCCCACGCAGAAACCATGCGCGCCATTCAAACAACGCGGATTGCCGCTGAAGAAGTCGGGCGCATTGAAGGTGAAGTGATTGATCTTGCATGGACACCCGCTGGAGCTGGACATTGTGGTTTTGTTCGTCGTTTTCCTGTTGGCGTGATTTTAGGGATAACGCCTTTTAATTATCCTTTGAATTTGGCATTGCATAAACTTGCCCCAGCAATTGCAAGCGGTAATGCTATTATAATCAAGCCACCAGAAGTAGCGCCCTTATCCTCATTACTTTTAGCGGAGTTAGTGCTTGAGGCAGGCTTTCCACCAGAAGCCTTTAGTCTTTTACCAGCGCCGGGACCACGTGCGGAAAAATTGGTGATAGATGATCGCATTGCAATGGTGAGTTTTACGGGAAGTGCTGCGGTTGGTTGGGCCATCAAAAACAAGTCAGGACGTAAGCGCGTTACTCTAGAACTTGGAGGGAATGCACCAGTTATTGTGCATTATGACGCTGACTTAGATTTGGCTATTCAAAAAACGGTGGCGGGCTCGTTTACAAATGCGGGGCAAAATTGTATAGCTGTTCAGCGTATTTTGGTTCATTCCAAGATATATGACGAATTTTGTGAACGCTTTGTTGCAGCAACGAAACAATTAAAAGTTGGTGATCCACGCGATCCTGAAACAGATATTGGCCCAATGATCAATGACACTGCAGCAAAACGCGCATTTGCTTGGGTACAAGAGGCTATCGCACAGGGGGCTGTACCATTGCTTTTGGGTGATTTAGAAGGGGCTTTGTATGGGCCAACAGTATTGACGAATGTTCAACCGCAAATGAAAGTTTGCGCACAGGAAATTTTTGCCCCAGTTGTCACGATTGTATCTTATGAAACTTGGGACGAGGCTATTGATATAGCGAATGATTCTGAGTATGGGCTACAAGGTGGCATTTTTACCCATGATATTCGCTTGATTATGGATGCATGGGAAAGGCTGGAAGTTGGCGGCTTACAAATCAACGATGTTTCAACCTTTCGGGTTGATCATATGCCTTATGGTGGGGTCAAAGCGTCAGGGTTTGGACGTGAAGGTGTGCGCTATGCTATTCAGGAGATGACCGAATTACGTCAGTTAGTGATCAATATCTAAGAGAGAATGTGAGGAAATTTTATGCGTTTAACAGATATAGTTGAGCATCGTCCTTACCCATTACCAGAAGGTTCTTGGGCAATGAGGCAAACATGGAGCAAGCTATTATTCATGCACTGGCCTTTGCCTGCCGATGTTGTGCGACCTTACATTCCTAATGAGCTGAAGCTCGATACTTTTGACGGAAATGCTTGGATTAGTGTAGTACCATTTTTGATGAGTAATGTATATCCGCGTTTTACTTTTCCGCTGCCGTGGCTATCGGCCTTCCCTGAATTGAATGTGCGAACTTATGTGACGCATGAAGACAAGCCCGGAGTCTGGTTTTTCTCCTTAGATGCTGCTAACCCAGTTGCTGTTATGATAGCGCGGACTTTTTATCATTTGCCATATTTCAATGCGACGATGAGTGTTGTAGAGCGTACATATTCTGTTGACTATTACTGTATGCGCCGTGATAGACGTTCTGAGCCAGCGCAATTTGTGGGAGAATATGGCCCCAGTGGCGATATATATGTCGCACAACCTGATACGTTGGAATACTTTTTGGTAGAGCGTTATTGCCTTTACGCTCAGGATAAAAAGGGAAACCTCTATCGTGGAGATATTCACCATCAACCTTGGCCATTACA
>RFGP01000057.1 GCA_003697365.1 Chloroflexota bacterium
TACTCTATGTTTTCTTGTCAGGGAAAGCATGTAGCAGCAATTAGCGCCATGCAACCGGAAATGCAAGCTCAGGGCATTCCTTCACATTGGAATAGCTATATTTCTGTCGATAATGTTGATACTTTGGCTGAAAAAGTCATTACATTAGGGGGGAAAGTTGTTGCTGAACCTTTTGATGTTTTTGATAGTGGGCGAATGATGGTTATTCAAGACCCTTCTGGAGCGACGGTTTCGTTATGGCAGCCTAAAAATCATATTGGGGCTAGTTTGGTCAACACTCCGGGCGCAATGATTTGGAATGAACTAGGGACACATGAGCCACAACTAGCACAGGAATTTTTTGGTGCACTTCTTGGTTGGACTTTTAAACCAGCACCACAACCGGGATATGTAGTGATCTACAACAATGGACGAGGCAATGGCGGTATTATAACTATGACAGAAGAATGGAAAGATATACCCCCGCATTGGATGGTGTATTTTTCAGTCGAAGATATTGAGGCCACATTAGAAAAAGTAAAGAGCAACGGTGGTCAAGCTCATTTTCCAATCATTTCGGCTGGGGTAGGACGTTTTACAGTTGTTTCTGACCCGGCAGGTGCACATTTTACTGTTTTTCAAGCTGAAGTTCTTGAACCTTGGATTGAATGAGTAATCTATTGGATTCATTAGTTGGCGTGCTAAATATTTATGACTGCCGACTTTTTAAGGCAGTCATAAGTTTTTACATTCAAGCTCGTTTAGCAGCAATAATATCTACAGTAGAGCCGGGTTGGAAGAACATCATGCGGGCTAGGCGTAGATATTTACGAAAATCTTGCCACGTCTTTTTATCGCTTACTTCAATCATACGCTCACGGTTTGCATACATATTATCAATCCAGCGACTTAATGTTTTAGGGTAATCATCACGACTCAGCTGAAAATGCTGATATAGATAAAAACCTGCGCGATCTACCATCTCTAATTCTTCATATAGCGTGTGGTAATTACCCGTAAAGCCGTAAATTTGATTTACAAAAGCATCACCTCGCTTTAGGTTCTGCAATTCTGATTTTCGATTAAAATGTACTTCTTTATTTACCATCATGCCCCCGGGACGAAGCATGGAATGTGCTTTCTTAAAAAAATCAACCAAGTCATGAAAATGGACAATAACTTCATCTGTATAGATAGCATCAAATGGTTCAGAAGGTTGGTATTTTTTCCAATGGCAGACTAGTACTGTTGCATCAACGCCATGTTCTGCAATTCTTTGATCTGCGGCAGATTTTTGAATAGGTGAAAGAGTTAATCCTACGCCACTAACTTGATATTGTTGGCAAAGATAGGTCAGAGGCCCTCCCCATCCACAGCCCACATCTAAAATACGCATTCCCGCCTGTAAGCCCATCATTTCTGCCATTTTATCTAACTTTGCTTCTTGAGCAGCGGTGTCGTCATCTTCAGCAATACCTGCTGACCACATATTGCAAGAATAGACATGCCAGCGCCCAGCAGTAAAGCTGTAAAAGAAATCAGGGTGTTTTTCATAGTGTACATTAGTACGTTCAATATCTTCTTCAATATCGTAAGCCTGATATAACTGGTGCTCTGGTTTAACAGTTCTTGTTCTACGTTGATATAAATAGCTTAATTCATCTTGTTGAGATTGTTGACTGGACATAACATTCTCCTTCATAACTTAACACTCAATAAATAGTATATTAAAAATGTAAACCGAATACAAAATGTATTCGGCTTTCGTAACAACTAAAAATTAAGTTTATGTTATTGAAACGTGCCACCTCATTCGTAACAGAAAAGGGGCGATGATGTTGTTTACTTTCTACGTTGGGACATTATCTAGATTAAGCCATTCTTCTAGCCAACGAACAGCTTCTTCACGACTGAAAAATACCTGACGTTGACGATAAAGATCGCGCTTAGCAATGAAAAACATACATACCACATAGGCACTTAACGACTTAGGAATTACGACAGCTGTACGTCCAGTTTTATCCGGTTGCACGCTAGTAATTTCTTCTGACTTCTGACGTAAATAGGGGGTAAATGAGAAATTTTTGCAATCAGAAAAATCTTGCAAATTGAGGAATGGAAGTTTTTCATCCCAATGCTCTAACTCGAATGCGGCTGCTGTTGCCCAAGTATCTAGCGTTTCTCGATCTAAGGAACGGATTTTGAAAGCGACAATGCGACCATCTCTTAAAAATTCACGAGATAAATGCTCGTTAAGAGCTGGCTTAGAGGATTTTTGCACCTTATCCATATGAACAGCGCCTTTTCACTTGTTGGGCTATAATTTCAGCATAAATGAATTTATGTAAAATCACAACAACTTAATTGTTGCTAAACTTTAATCGTGAAGGCGTATGAATAAAGGCAAAACATCCAATGGGGCAGGATATGCTTCTAGCCAGCATTTACCTTGATAGATTTCGGATTCGTTCCAATAATTGCGCCATTTCCCTTTTGGCAAGTAAATATTACGTGCAACAGCGCCTTTTTCGATTATCGGAGCAACTAATAGCTCATCACCAACTAGATACTCATCATCAATAGCTTGTGCGATTGTATCCGTGGGGTCTAGCCACCATATAGGACGTATAATGGGGGCGTTTTGTTGAATTACTTTGAGTGTATACGGTGCAATGTGTTGATGAAGCTGAGCATAACGTGCACAGATTTTTGCGACTTCTGTACCATAATCCCAAGGGGCAATACTAAATTGAATAAAAGGCATTGGAGAAACAGCTTGTGTCCAACGAATCATGAGTTCTCCATCAGCACGATCATCACCATACTGATTGCCGCCAATCATATCTGAAAAGCTATAAGGATAGCCTAATAGGTTAAGCGTAATGGCTTGAGTGATGCAGCTTGCTAAGCCATTGTCAAAACCCCAACGCGAGCTTTTATCCCATTGCCGATAGAGCATTGGGATAGCTTGGGTGCGCCAAGCTGTGCGGACATCTGACCAAGGGAAAACTGTGGCTGCTTGTTCGATATAACGTTTTGTTGCTAAGTTAGGGGCATCTTGCATGAAGCGGCACGTGCCACTATTGGCGAAGAACATACCTTCACCAGCATCAAATTTATAGCCGTGCAACCCAACTTCATCTGCTAACCGTTTTAGATTGCTTAAATGCCATGCCATTGCTTTTGGATTGGTGACATCTAAAAATGCGGCTTTTCCTTCCCACCATTGGCCAATAAATGGCTGTTGGTCTTGATCGCATAGTACGAACCCTTGAGCTATGGCTTCTTGAAAATGCTCAGATTCTGGCATAAAGAACGGAATGCACCATAAAGTTACTTTTGCGCCATATTGATTCAATTTTTCGATTAAGCCACGAGGATTAGGAAAGCGTACGGGATCAAAATGCGTATCACCAAATTGTTCTTGCCATTTAGCGTCAATGCCAAAGATGCTCATTTGAAAGCCATGTTCGAGCAATCGGGCAACGTATTCTTGAATATTATCTTCGTTGATATTGTTTTTGAAATGTGCCCAAGTTGTCCATAATGGACTTTCTAGTAGCCATGCTGGTGGAGGGGGGCTGATTGTAATTTGTTCCCAATATGCTTCAACAACTGCGCGTGCATTATCACATTCAAATAAGTAAATTGTTAAGTCATTACCTTGAATTCTTAATAAGCCATCAGTTTCTATATCGCTGGCACGGCGCGGGCGTATGTCATTTGAAGCACTTTCAAAAAAACTATGCTGCGGAGGTTCGCCAGAAGTTGGGGCATTAAAGCTCATAGTTATATCATCATTTTTCACCCACACGCCTTGTCCATTGGAATTAAACCAAAACGGCTCTGCAATGCCTAGTAATCCTGTATGACCATTGTCACTAGTCAGAAAAGGATTCGCATAAATCGCGGCTTTTTCTAGTGGATAAAGCTGGTGAACAAGACCACCGCCACCATACCAATGCGCATCGCCCAATTCAATGACAATTTCATCTATGCCGCGTAAAATTTGTCCATATTTCCACGTTTCAGTGGTAACGTTGGTGGGTGAGATGGTACGAATAGAAAGAGCTTGGTTATTCTTATTCATCGCTAACCTGACTGTACTGCACATCAAAAGGTGCTACTTCATCAATCGGATACTCATAATGATTCAATAAGGCTTGCCAGATTCTTCCATTTGGTGCTTGCAACAATTGTTCTTGTAATTGTCCGTGCTGAGATGGGAGCCATCCTAATGCTCTACCAAGTTCATTAAAGTCATTAGGCCAACATCCGAGATAGGTAACTCGTCCTGAACCGATGGAGTTTTGAGTGATGGCGATATGATCGGCAAGCAAGCCATCGGCATATTGAAACAATGGCGTTGCCGTGGTGGGTTGCAAGGTTTCAGCCCAAATCTTGTACTCAAACGTCACAAATGTTGAATCTACTGGACGAATTCGTTTGCCCAAACGATGATTATACCAATCATGGTAATCGTCTGGGGGAACACTATCAAAACTGGTAACTTTTGCGCCCACTAAATTGGTTAATCCTGCAGGCAACTCTTGTGTTGCTGAAGTATTCGAGTAAGTGCGCGTAAAGCTACGAAATGTAATAATGAGATGCCCGCCATCTTCAACCCATTTTTGCCATCGTATTATTTCTTGTGGATGAATGAGTGTGGCCGCGGGGACTATAATTGTCTCATAATGATCTAAATCGGAAGCCTCACGTGGGATGAATTCAACAGGGATATTGTGTTGCCAATAGGCTTCATAAATACTATAAACAAGATTCCAATAACTAAAGTTGCGATTATAAGGTTCTAGTTCTATTGACCATAGATCATTATAGTCAAAGACAATAGCAGTTTTTGCGGGTATACGATGCAGCGAAGGCAGTGCTTTGATTTCTGATGTAAACTGTTGAGCCTCATAGAACGCGCGATCTTTTTCTCCGTTCCATTTCAACAGTCCTCGATGATATTGTTCCTGCCCAATTGGTGCAGCGCGAAATCGAAAATATACAACGGTTTCTGCACCATGTACATAGGCTTGATGGCTCCACAAGCGTACTTGTCCTTCTGGCACTGGCGGATTGTAAGGATGCCAATTAACTGGGCCGGGTTGCTGCTCCATGATCCAGAAAGGTTTGCGTTTGAGAGACCACATCAAATCTAGATTCATTGCAGTTTCTGCTGGGCCACGCAACCCGTGTGGATAGTTATCATATGACACGAAGTCTAAATCTTGGCTTAGCTTCCAATAATCTAGTGACCAGTGGCGGATCATAAAATTGTGTGTTAGCCACCGCTGCGGAGAATATGCGCGCAACAAGTCTATTTGCATCTTTTGAAAATTCACCCAGCTATCGGATGAAAAACGACGATAATCTAAGCGCATTGAAGGACTTTGAGGTTCAGTGGTGATGGCGGGAATTGGAATTTGAGACCAATCAGTATAGCTCATTCCCCAAAATTGGGTTCCCCAAGCACTGTTTAAAGTTTCCAAATCGCCATAAGTTTCTTGCAGCCAACGATGAAAAGCGGCACGACAATGTTCGCAATAGCATCGGGTGGTTTCTCCACAACCGAATTCGTTATCAATTTGCCAACCTACGACGGCTTCATGTTGGCCATA
>RFGP01000058.1 GCA_003697365.1 Chloroflexota bacterium
AAATCACGTTCTTCAATGCGCACATCAAAATCATCAAGTAATGTGTTGAGATTAGATGTATAACTTCGGTATGTTAGCCATCCACCAAATAAAATTGCGATGATCGTTACACTAATCACCCCAAAGCAACCAATAAGACAACTTGGACTGATGGCACACCCTCTCCGCATTGATTTACGCTGTCGACGTTTGCGTTTGTAGCTCACAGAAGCAGGCACATTGCCATCTATAAGCGGATCGGCAGCTTTTTGAGGTTGAACTCCTTGTACAGGGATTGGCATTGTATTTTGACTATAAATATCGGGGCGTGGTGCTTCTTGTGTACGTTCTGCTTCTGCGGAGCGCATATAAGGTTCATGTTTTTGCGGAGATACTAGAGGTTCTGGTGGAGGTGGCGCAACCGCAGGACGAACAGGTGTGCGATTAGGATCAGGAGTATCATCACGATCATCGTCATCATCGATGTGATGTGGTTGGGTTACGCCTCCAATATCTTCGGGTAAATCTTGAGGTGGCAATTGTTCTGTCATAGATTTTAACTATCTATCCTATTTATGATAGAATCTTGAGTCTATTTATAACTGTATCATAGACTAAGCAACAATACGTATACGCTTTGGTTATGAACAAGCAACGGTTAGTGTTCTCATTCTTCTTTTTTCTTCATCATGGCATCATAGGCTGCAAGTGTTGATGGTTCGTTGTTTTGGAAAAACGCTGCCATTGTGATCATCATGCCAGTAAATGCAAGCCCAACACCGAAACCACCTACTAAAGCTAAATTGTCATCCACACGATCATTGGTTAGCCCAAAAAGAATCAGTGAGACAATGGTTGTTGTGCTACATAGGAGCGCTGCCGTTGATAGTTTTAGAAGATTACGCCGAATCGCAACATAAAAACCGATAAGGCTGAAGAAAAAAATCCCCAAAAATACGAATCCAACTCCAGAAACTTCCGCCATTTGATGCTTAGACTCCTTTGCCAGAAATAAGATTATCAGACTTCATGCTTTGTATTATACAGGATTAAACATCAGGCAGATGGGAGCTTTAATCGTGTTGGAAGTATCATAAGTTAGAGGGGGCTGCAGCCGTGATAGACAGCAAGCCCCCGCCATCTATCAAGAAATGTATCAATCTAGTGTGCGTAAAATAGCGCGTACAGGAGTACCGCAGACTCCCGCAATTTTTAGAGGAAGTGCAATAAGCTCATATGTTCCGTCAGGTACACCCGTTAAACACAAGGTTTCTAGAATATAGATGTCATGATAGTTTAATCGATGGTGACTGTCTAATGTCTTACTTGTTGGAGGGTCTACGGAAAAGCCGTCAACGCCGATCAGAACAACGCCTATCTCAGCTATCCAATCGATAAGTTCAACGCTTGGATACGGATAGTTGGGGTTCCACTGATCAGATGGAGATTCACTTGCGGTAGTATGAAGTAATAAACGTTTTGCGCCTCTCAAATCCACATGTGCAAGATCATCAGGTATGATAGCACCTGATGAACGCTTGACAGTGACCACATGTGCCAGACCGATATAACGCTCTAAATTTAATTGATCTGGATGCAAACCACTGTCATCATAATGATATGGTGCATCGGCGTGTGTGCCGATATGTGCGGTTGTATGAAACGTAAACAGATTAACAGGATCGCCGTTGCTTAGAGCGGCTTTACGCTCTGCAGAAAAAGGCGTATCTCCGGGAAAAGTTGCTATGGTTGCTGAAATAGTGCGCGTAATATCATAAATCTTCATCAAGTTACAAACGTCCTTTGGGTATGTTGTTGCCAACTGTTGTCTTGTAAAATCTCAGCAATGGTTTTGATGACTAAGTGTATTTCTGCATCGCTGTTATAAAAATGTGGCGCAATCCGAATGCCCGCTTTTGCTCGATAGTCAATCACAATGTTACGTGCGAGCAATTCACGCGAAACCTCATAAGCATGAGGCGGGTTCACGGTTACTGTACCAGCGCGCTGTTGGGGTGATCTGGGCGAAACGATCTCATAACCATATTGCTCAGCTAGCTCAATGAGTAAAGCTGTTTGACGTATTGATTTTTCACGGATTGCTTTAACACCTACTTGGTTAATAATGTCAATTCCCGGTTGAATAGCATAAAGAGATGCAATACCGGGAGTGCCATTCATTAGGCGATAAGCATCTTCTCTAAGGATAAAGTGCTCAATATCAAAAGCAAAAGGTTGTTGATGGGCAAACCATCCTGTCACTTTTGGTGTTATTGTAGGCAGTAGATCGGGACGAACATACATGAAAACGCCACCGGGACCACCACACAACCATTTCAGTGTTCCACCAATGTAAAAATCAACATCTAGCGCAGTGACATCTACAGGTATAACGCCGACACTATGGTATCCATTGAGTAAAACCTGTGCGCCTACACGATGCGCTTTTTCAACAATAGATTCAACAGGCATAATATAAGCGCTGCGAAATAATACATGGGATAAGCTCACTAAGCGCGTATGTTCGTCAATTGCATCAAGAAGTTCATCCGTATCAATTGTGATTCCGTCATGACTGCGAATCATTTCTACTTGATAGTATTCAGGTAACCATTGGCGCAACACATAGACATCTGAGGGAAAATCCATATCACAAACAACCACTTTATTGCGTTGTGGTAGTTCAAAATCTAAACCGCTCAGTAAAATTGAATTAGCGATACTAGCATTTTGATGGATAAGAACACTGCCTTGTGGGGCTCCCATGAGAGGTGCAATTTTATCGCCCACTTTACCGTTTAACTCCCACCAAAGATCACCCCATGCGCGCACGCCTCGTGTTGCCCAAGTGTCTGCATATGCTTTGAGTGAATCATATACACTTTTAGGCATTGCTCCTAACGAGTTACTGATGAGGTACGTACAGTCTGAAAGAATAGGGAATTCCGAACGCCAAGTTAATAATGGATCATTTGTTGATGAACTGTGCATGATACTCATCACACCAATATTTTTCCGTGTTAAACTAGTTCATGATACAGTGTAGACCAAATTGTGAGGAAAAACTACTGATGAGATTAAATGTTGGCCTAGCTCAATTTAACCCCAAGTTTGGTGATATTGACGCGAACGTAGAACGTCATATCGAATGGATGAAACAGGCTGCATCTCATAATGTGCAACTTTTGGTGTTTCCTGAACTATCTTTGACGGGCTATTACTTACGCGATTTAGTGCAACCTTTAGCGATCACTATCGATGACACGCCAATGCAAGCCATTTGCGAAGCATCTCAAGAGCTCAATATTGATGTTGTGGTTGGCTTTGTTGATCATTCTGGACGCGGTAATTATCACATTGCTGCGGCCTATATTCAACGGGGCGAAGTATTACATGTTCATCACAAATGCTATTTACCTACTTATGGTCAATTTGACGATATGCGTTATTTTGAACCCGGTAATGCGATCATGTCTTTTCAGACACGTTTTGGACAAGTGGGCATTTTAATCTGTGAAGATTTTTGGCATGTTTCGGCTTCATATTTATTGTGGTTAGATGGTGCTGATTTGATGATTTTTCATAGCGCTAGTCCGGGACGCGGGCTAGACGAACATGAAGCATTACAAACAGAGCGCAATGTCAACACGTTTTTACAGACTTATGCAATGCTCTATACAACGCACATCATACATTGTAATCGTGTAGGTTTTGAGAATGGGGAAAGTTTTTGGGGTGCAAGCGCTATTTTTGATCCTAGTGGAAGACAACTAATATGTGCACCCAGATTTGAGGAAGCGCTTGTTTATCATACGATTGATCTTGCGCAAGCTGAGCGCAGTCGGCGCGCAGTCGCAACGCTTCGTGATGAGCGCCTAACACTAACTTTTCAGCAATTACAACGCATTATGAACACAAGTGATATTGGCAACCGCTAGTGAGCTCAGTCTGTTTGATTCATTAGCGCTTCAGCGTAGGTAAGTAAATGAGTAATCCGTTCACGCGGGACATCTCGGCTTTCAAAGTAGCGCTCCAAAAGCTCTAAAGGGCTCAGACCTTCTGGCGTTGTGCCAAGTCGAGCACGAATAGGGTGTTCAATTTTGCGCTGTATGGAGGCAATCGCACTCACATGACGAGCTTTCAGCGCCTGCTCAATAGCACTAAGATTAAGTAAGTGATCAGCTTCTGGATCAGTTTGAATGATCACTCGTACAACCGCATCGCTCATCTCGTGCTTTTGTATGGCATCTAGCACGATCTCTGTTGGGGTAGATGTACGGCGTACATCAACACGTAAAGTTAAAAAAGGCCGTGCCTTTAGAGGGATGAATTGATACGATGTGTTGCCTCGTTCTAACTCAACCCATACGAATCCCTTTGTATCACCTTCTTCGCTGAAGTCAATGCGTTCTAGGCTACCGCTATAGACTACAGGTGGCAAATTTTGTCGATTGCGCGTTAAATCTTGGAAGGTGTGAATGTGTCCTAAGGCCACATAATCCCAAACAGGATCAGCGATGTTACTGAGCGTAACAGCAATATCACGCCCAAGCATGATTTGACGTTCGCTGCCATATAGCGCACCTAATACACTAAAATGTCCTGTCAATACGCGCGGCATATCATATTGATCAGCTTGGTGTCCAAGATCGCGAATAATAAGTTCTAGTTTTTGTTGCATTAAAGTATCAATATCGTTGATAGTGTTTCGTTGCGATACAAAGTCTTCATCTTCTAACAAACGAGCACGGATAGGATATGGGGCTGTGGCAACTTGAAGCGGGCCAGATTTTGTTGGTACTTCAAAGCATTCATACCGACTTCCCACATATACATTTTCTACTTTGAGTGTTTCGTAAATTTCAATACTAGAAGCCTTTTTAACATTAATCGGCAAGTCATGATTCCCCACCAATAAAATTACAGGGCATAGCGCCGCTAAGTCTAGGATACGCCAAGCAAATTCGCGCTGGAATGTAGGGTTTGGATTGCGATTTTTGAATGCATCCCCTGCAAAAATCGCAATATCAACGTTGTTTTCGCGCGCATACTCGACCATCTCATCCATGCGCCTTAAAAAATCGATAACACGCGATGAAAGCCCTGTTTTGGGATCAGGTCGACCGTAGTTTTCCATGCCAATATGTACATCGGCAAAGTGTAAAAGTTTGATCATCGCTTGGTTTCCTCATTTTTCAACATATCATCGTGGGGTTCGATTATAATATAAAAGCATTAAAGCTGTTAAAAATGATGAGGAGTGGTTTTAATGGCTACTAAAATTACGTGGATTGGACATTCTGCTTTTTCAATCCAAACCGAAGAGCACTTGATTTTAATAGACCCTTTTATTAGTGGTAATCCTGTTGCATCTGTTGATCCTGAGAGCTTAAAGCCTAGTTTTATTTTATTGACACATGGGCATGGTGATCATGTTGGAGATACAGTTGCAATAGCTAAACGTTCGGGTGCAACAGTTTTTGGAAATTTTGAGGTCGCAAATTGGATCGCTAAACAAGGAGTACAAAATACTGTTGGTGGCAACACTGGAGGAACAGCAAAACTCGCATTTGGCACTGTACAAATGACGATAGCTTTTCATAGTTCCACTATGCCTGATGGCAGTGATGGTGGTTCGCCAAATGGCTTGTACATTACTCTCAATAATGGTTTACGTATTTATCACGCCGGAGATACAGCGCTTTTTAGTGATATGAGTCTCATAGGTGAGAAAGGTATTGATCTTGCTATCGTACCAATTGGCGACTTCTTCACAATGGGCCCGGCAGATGCTATTCGCGCAGTTCAATTATTGCGCCCTCGTTTTGTCATGCCTGCCCACTACAATACATTTCCGCCAATTCAACAAGATGTCTTTGCATGGGCCGCAGAAGTTAATAGCAAAACACTTTCTAATGCAATAGTGTTAGACCCGGGTAGTAGTTATGAGCTTCAAGGATGAGCATCCTTAAACAAAGTAGCCCCATAAGTTGGGGCTATTCTGAATAAATGAGATGCGCAATCTTTATGATGAAGTTTTTTTTATTCTGCACTTGCTTCAACAACTTTTTGTTCTGGCATTTCTTCTTTGTTGTGGGCTGTTAACATTTTGCCCAACACGCGCTGAAGCGCCATCGTATGGCTACAAAAGCCGCGACTTTTGAAGAAACTACACCCGCATTCCCAATTACCTTCATTAAAGATGACTTGATGTGTGCTATTCTCGCCTTCAAAATCTACTTTAAAAGAAACAAATTGCATTCTTTCTGGTTGTTCGGCATATTCCTTAGCTTTTTGAATTTTGCCAATCATTGCAGAATCCATAGGTATCAAACTCCTTTATCTTGAAATTGATGCATTGTATATCTAAACAAAAAGACACGTGGCAAGCTCTACCCCGTGTCTTTCACGTTGTTCTTTGTGTTTTTGAGGCTTTTTTAGGCGTTTTACGCATCCCTTTGACTTTCCTCAGCTAAAAACTGTTTGATACTTAAAAGTATAAGGCAGCTTTAAGCTGAAGTCAAACACCTTTAACCACCTATTAGCTGATAGTAGACAATTGATGAATATCTTCAGGTTTTTCAATGACAATGCACACCGCATTACGATCGATGCGCTTGAGCAGTCCACATAATACACTTTTAGAGCCAATTTCTAGAAATGTAGAGATACCATGTTTTAACATGAGCTGCATGGTTTCTGTCCAGCGTACAGGTGATGTAATTTGAATGCCTAGCTCATGGCGAATAATTTCAGGTGTGGGTAAAAAATCAGCATTGGCGTTTCCAATAACAGGGATTTTCGGTGGATGAATTGGTGTTGCGGCTAAGATTGTTTCCCTAAATTGTTGTGCGGATTCTGCCATAAGCGGTGAGTGAGCAGCAACACTGACAGCAAGCGGCAAAACACGACGGGCTCCCGCTGCTTTGCATAATTCTAGCGCGTGTTCTAGAGCGGCTCTGTCTCCTGAGATGACAATTTGCCCGGGACAATTATCATTTGCAACAACAACAGGACGGCCTACTTTTTCAGAGGCTTCTTGACAGATTTGGGTTAAAGTTTCTACTTCAAGCCCTAAAATCGCTGCCATAGCACCCGGAGATTTTTCGCCAGCAACTCCCATCAATCGTGCACGTTCGCGCACTAAGCGCAACCCATCTTCAAACCTAATAGCCTCAGCAACAACGAGGCTTGTAATTTCTCCTAAGCTATGCCCTGCTACCATTGCGGGTTGAATGTCTTCACCATAAACACTTTTTAATGCTGCCAGTACTGCAATGCTTGTAACAAAAAGCGCAGGTTGCGTATTATAAGTCATATTAAGTTCATCTTCTGGCCCCTCAAATAAAAGGCGAGAGAAGGGTACATCAAATACGCGATCTGCTTCGTCAAAAATGGCTTTTGCTGCTGAAAATGCTTCGGCAATCGCCTTGCCCATCCCAACTTGTTGAGACCCTTGACCGGGAAACAAAAAAGCTGTTTTTTGCCAATCTATCATAATTTTACATATCCTCTCATTGTAGTGGATACAGAACACAATATCCGCTATTTGATACAAAATCAAGCTAGCGGATATTGAGAAGAACTTATACAAACTTGTTGTTACAAATTAAAATCACCAGTATCACCAAAAGGTGAATCATCTTCTACACGTCTTCTGGGAGGCATCGGTGGATAATTACCTTGCCCTTGTTGAGGGATAGGTGGGCGTTGTCCTTGTGTTGGTGGTGGCACAGGTGGACGTTGCCCGCCTTGCTGCGGGATGGGCGGACGGCCTCCTTGAGATGGTGGAATCGGTGGGCGTTGCCCCTGTGTTGGTGGGGGCGCAGGTGGACGTTGTTGCGGCGGCATCTGCGGTGGTGACGCTGCTGGCTGTTGCGGCGGTTGTTGTGTCGGGAATGGCTGCCGCTGTGGTGGCTGAGGTGGCTGTGCAGGGAACGGTTGGCGCGGCTGCGTCATGTCTCCCACCTGTGGAGGCATTCCCTGTGTTGTTTGTTGCGTTGGCGGTGGCGCAAATGGCTGTTGTGGTGGGGCCATTGGTTGCTGTGGCGGTGGTGGCGGTGGTGCAGGCCTTTGTTGTTGCGGTATATCTGCTGGTGTCAAAGGCTGTACTTCCGCACGAGCAGGCGGCGGTGAAACTGGTTCATCATCTAAGGGAATGTCGATAATGGGCTTGGGCATTACAAAATCATCATCACCTGCATCAGGAACTTCAGCGCCTTCTTTTTGCCAAACTGCAAGTTCAAGCGTCAGTTTAGTAAAGACATATTCAGGCTTTTCTGCATCATTATCATATTCCAAGTCTAGTATGGTGACTTGCGCCTGCAGGGTTTGTGTTTCAAGAACAAAAGAGTCACCGACACGTGCGGCATGTAGTTCACCGCGCGGTGCAAGTTCAGCTCGAAGTGCCTCATCTTGATAGGCTGCTGGAGACATAATTACGTGTGTAATGGTAGCTCCATCCACCTTATCAAATAGAAAGGCTTCAATAGCGACGACTTGTTTATCTGATGTTGCTGTTGCCTTAAATGCCTTAGAAATACCAGCGCCACATTCACCCAAAAATGGTCGCTTGGGATCATCTGGGCTACCTAACTCAATTGCAAACGAGTCATCATAGTAGTTATCGCCCTTTAGATAGGAGGTGGTAAATTGAGCAACTGGTGGGGTATCAAATGTGGTTCTTAACGCGGCAGCACGCTCTCGCTCTTTCTTGCGTTCTCTGGCTGCTTTCAAGCTGGGGTCTTCTTCTTTGGGATTGATGAGATTCCGAATCTGTTTCAAGAATGGAATATCCCATAGCTTGAATACAATAGTGACGATCAATCCTAAAATGGCAAATAATATAAAGATACCCAGTGTAGTGAGTGCCCTAGAAATTGCACCGGGTGGGCCTTTGCTATATTGCTCTTTTTGTTCAAGAGCAGCATTTTCTACCTGTTCAGCAAAAGGCAAAATCGAATTTAGACTATCCACTAAATAGGTGTTCTCTTCATTGTTTTGGATGAGGGCAGTAATATCGTCAGGTGTAGCGCCAACATCGGTAAGTTTGCGCTTCACTTCCTCTTCTGCACGTGTACGCAAAGCAGCAGCCACTTCTTGGTCTTCAAGTTGATTAGCAAAGTCCAGTATATATTGATACCCATTAGCGGTATCTTTAATCCACTGCTCGCGATAAGTGTCGTCTAATTGTGCAGGAACGGCGTTGGGGCGAAAATATACAGGCACAAACAAGATGCCAATAAGCATTCCCAATGCTATTCCTAATAGTACATGATAGTATCGTACTAACGCGGTTTCAACCGCACCATAAATGACAAGACCCTGTTTTACAAGGTTAACAATTCGTTCCATAGTATCCTAAAGCCTCTTCTCTTCAACCGACGGCTTTCCTTATGGGGCTTAATAGACTTTAATTGTATCCAAATTAGCCGTTCATCACAAATAATTATAAGGCAGAATTTTTTACCCTACTTTTTGTTAATGAGAAGACGGCTTATAACGTCCGAATTTGCGTCGCAAAAAGGCGTAGCGAGCTTCTTGCCATGCTTCTTTAGAAAGCTCATCAGCTTGAATTTGCAAAGGCTCTGCTAAAGGTCGACCAAAACGATTTTGATTATATAGAATCGTAATTGTATCAATGGGTTTTTCGCCTTCTGGCACTTTTTGAGTGAGCACTTTTCGGCGTTCATAAGGTGTTTGTTTATCGCTAAGTCGAATGCCAAGCCATTCAGCATAACGAAGTAGGCGTGCATACGATTTCTGAATTGGATTTAGTCCGCGCATTCCACGATACTCTAAACGCCAAATTTGATAAGCTAAGAAACCACCTATACTGCCGACTATTAAAAATATCCCCAAGAGTAATAAAAGTAATGTTTGTAGCCAGCCACTATCTCCATTGCTATCTATATTTGTGACGATTAAGTCAGGCTCTGGTGTTGGCGTTGGTGTAAATTGTGGCGTAGAAGTGAAACGTTGATCCGGCGTTGGTGTTGGGTTATCCGCTGGATCAATAAACTCTAAGGTTGGGCTTGGCGTAAATGTTGGTGTCGCCGTTGGCACATTTTGGGGCGGGATTGTTGGTACTGTTGGTTGCTGCGTTGGCGTACTCGTAGGGGGTGGGGTCACGTCTGCAGGGTTTGTGTTAGGTGGAGTATCTCCATCTCGATTAAGTGGTGCTTCGTTGGCAGTAGGCTCAAATGGTACCCATCCATAGCTAGGAAAATAGACTTCTACCCATGTATGTGCGTCATTTTCCTTTACTCTATAAGTACGTGTGGCAGGATCATAGCTCCCTTGCGCAAAACCTGCCCCCATTCGTGCTGGAATTCCTTCTGAGCGTAACATCATAATCATGGCTGTTGCGTAATAATTGCAATAGCCACGTTGAATATCAAACAAGAACCAATCTACGGCATCTTGGTTTATGGGAGGGGCTGGAATGCTCTCATCATAGGCGATGTTTGCCCGCAGCCATTGCTCAATTGCTTTAGCCTTATCATAAGGTGTTGTTGCACCACTTGCAGCGATAATTTGTTGTGTCAAAGCACGAACATCAGCAGATACGTTTTCACCACCTTGTAAATAGATTTGAAGTACCCACTCAGGATAATCAGTGCCTGCGCTACGTAATTCAAAGGCAGATGCAGTGCTCACTGATGATACTGCGCGGTATTTGCTATTTTGGCGCAAAGGGTCTTGAGCGCGAATAATAGCCACATCAGCTTGTTGATTATTGTTGACACAAGTTGATGATCCATCAGCACAATTCAATTCGGCTTCTACGGGAACATCGAGTATAGATTGCCATTCTGTAGCAGCATATACCAATGGCGAAGAACGAATGAAAACTGTGATTCTTTGGTCAATAATTTGGCGGCCAGCGTAATCTCCGACGTTAAAATCCATGCCAGCACTTTCTTTGAACGCTCGAACGCTTCGCCGATGTTCCCAACCACGCCCATCATAAGTGTCAAAAATTGTTGCTTTCCAATAAAAACGAATATTGGCAGGGATGTTATCGGCAATTTGTATTTCAAGGACTGGATCATTGCCTAGTTGAATTGCGCCTGTTAAATCTAAGCGATCTCCACCATAATAATCAGTAGTTGCGACACCTTGCCCTTCCAACGAAGAAAATAACCTTTGCCAAATTTCGCTGAGTGCCGCAATGGGATCGCTGCCTAAAAAATCCTCGAAAGTTTCCCAGTCGTCTCTTCCATCTCCAAAGGGCAACAATACTGAAATAAGTATGACTATTGAAGTAATGATTCCACCAAAAACAATAAATGCGGAATGGATTCGTCGACTAAATCGTAAGCGCAACTGCCGCCATTCGTATTCACGATTACGAGTATGGTTGTGTACAACGAGTAGGAGTGCGAAGAATAAAAACCCAGTAACATAGATGTTAAGGTTTCGCTCTCCTGTGTAAAAACTGTTGTTGAAAACGAGCACCATTCCCGTTGGTATGACAGCCCACCAAACACGATCTAAGCGGATGACATACCAAACGGTCATATGTGCTAGTAACCAAAAGGCCATGCCTAAAAACAATGAAAAAGCAAGGTTCTCAGAACCATAGCTCCCGGTTCCAACATCGTTTGCCCATGTTTGCATTCGTTCAACAAGTTGTTGGAAACGCGCCAAAAATGAGCCTTGATCGGGTAAGGCTAGCATATGAACGATCAGAATGGTTGCGCCACCATAAATCATGGAAAGTAGAAGTGCATATCCCTCGCCAAATCCACTCCTTGCCAGCAAATGACTTATAAGTAAACCTATAGCTGTGATAGGAATGAGCAAAAGAAGGTTATTTGTCCAACCTGCTTGATCTAAGGCCAGTATAGGGAATAGAAGCATTCCAAAAGCAATAAACAAGGCCTCAAAATCACCACGCCTAAATGTTTGCCGATAAAAATTGCGCGGCCACTGTCTTACTCTTTGTAATAAACGAGCAATCAATGGAGCTTGGTTTGGACGAGGTTCAGCGTATGCCATCCGTATTTACTTTCTAGCCAAAAATTGCTGTCAGAGCGTTAATCTGGAATTGCAAAATTTCTTGAGCAGTGGTCAAGCTAGGTGCACTAACAATGAGAACATCTTCATTTATAGATGCAAAGCATACATTACGGTTGCTTGCTTCCCAACAGTTGATGCTATGGTCTGTTGCGCTTTCTGTGGTCAATAACCAATTATTCAAAAAGGTTCGATAGCCTTGTGCAAATTCATTAAAATCAGTTGTGGTGTCAAAGCTGATGCGCCAAAGCATAATAAATTCTCCCTCAGCGCTAGCGTAGATCATCATTCGATCTCCTCCCCATCCTGTGGCAACTTGATCAGTTTGAGCTTCATCAAGCCCTAACAATAGGTGCTGCCGAAGGTAGAATTCGCCAACAGTTTGATCAACGACCAGTTGCCAATGATTACTTTCTTGGATTGACCAGAATTGTTCTAGAGAGATGGGGGCAACTTTTTCTGGTTGTTCATAAAGCAAATATAAAGTTGGATGTAAAATATGCTCAGTGCTCAAGGGAGGACGTTCATATAGGAGATTGACAAGTCGCCACGTATTCGTTTCACTGTATAACTTGCTTACGAATCGATACCCTGCTTCAGAGCCCCAAGTTGCTTCTTCTGCCAAAATGGGTGGAGGAGTAGAAACAAATTCCAATGCTCCCACTGAAGCTGCTTGACTCAGTAGGCTTTCTAGACTGTACGTCCCACTTTGAATGAGTTCTATCAATAAAAGTTCTAAGGTGAAGCGCATATCTCCTTCAATAACTGCGCGCATGGCTGTTGCTTGATCTAAATTGTTTGTCGCATTGAGTTGAGTAAAAGCATTAAATTGATTTTCTAGGAGAGCATAGATATAGTTCTCGCCATAACGAACAGTCTGATTTAGAGATAACGGCCCTTCAGATATATTCGGTAACATATAAACTGTATTGGTTACAGGGTTATAGTAGTCGGTTGGCGATGTCGTTACAATGCTATTGGCAATACTATATAAATCAACCCCATACGGCAAAAGCCCTAATGCTTGGTAAAAAGCGGCATCAGCTTGGGCAGTCTCAATCGTATACTTTGATTCAAAATCCGCCTGTACTAAGGCACTAAGTTCTTCAGGAGTAACCGCTTGTTTATTTACAGTAGCAATTGGCAACCCGCGTATATTACTCACTTGTGCTTCTGCTAGCTCAATGTTAGCTCGATATATGGGATCAAGGGCAAGAGTTGGCGTTGGCGTAAATGCATTTTGAGCGTAGGCGTGCGTATCAAACATCGCTACACTTAACCCTATAGTAAGTGCTATGATGATTGTACAGCTTATGAAAATATGAAATTTAGTATTATGTTTGACCATGCTTTAACCTTAGTGCATTTTGAGCAAGAATTCACCACTGATTATATGACGTTTGAATGACGCAAATAGAGCAAACAGACGATATTCTTATCTTCGATATACTACACGCATAAGCCTTCGTTTTTTAGCATGAAAGGAAATTTTAGCGTATTATGACAACTCCATCATTTTACGATGCTTCAAAAGTGGGACAATTCTATATACCCGATACTGCTGCAGCTATCTCAGCAGGCTTAGCAACTAATTTTTCAGCAGCAAGTGAAGATCGCTTGCGCGTTTTGCTTTTGTTGGTAGATATGCAAGTTGACTTCATACATCCCGATGGTACATTGAGCGTTCCGGGTGCTGTGGAAGACACTCGCCGTACAATTGAGTGGATATATAAGCACGTTTCAACACTGACTACTATTGCCGCTTCATTAGATAGTCATCTTCCTGTACAAATTTTCTACGCTTCATGGTGGTCAGATGCAGATGGTAACCCACCGTCTCCTTATACGGAGATTACTGTTGAAGATGTATTGCAAGGCGTTTGGATTCCGCGTTATGAAGTTGAGTGGTCACGAGAATATGTTCAGAAACTTTCTAGCCAAGCCAAAAAGAATCTGATGATTTGGCCCTATCATACCATGATTGGAACACCCGGCCACTGTCTTACTCCAGCGTTATATGAAGCTATTGCGTATCATTCTGCAGCACGTCAAACAGAGCCTATTTTCTTAACAAAAGGTTCTTTGCCCAAAACAGAACACTACTCAATTTTAGAGCCAGAAGTGAAAGTTCCCGATCATCCGCAAGGAACGATTAATCGCTCCTTTTTAGACATGGTTGCGACCTATGATGTCATTTATATTGCTGGCCAAGCCAAGAGCCATTGTGTACTTGAAACTGTATCATCAATGATGCGCTATTTTAACACAGACATTATCAGCAAGTTGCATGTGTTGTATGACGCTATGTCATCTGTCGCACACCCAACAATCGATTTTGATGCAATCGCAAACCGCGCCTTTGAAGAATTCGCAAAAGATGGATTGAATATTGTCTATACCGATCTTTAACGAACAAGGGCAAGGTCTGGGTTGTCATTAGGACGGCGGCCCACTTTTGCTATGTCGATCCATTGTCCGTCACACTTCACGCGCACAAGATCAGTTGTGAAATCGGTGTTGTGCGCACTGTCATTCAGCAAGAAACTTGATCCTACGCCATATACATCTACAGGCACGCCTAAACGCTCAAAAAGTGCTATTTTCTCAACAGAAAAGCCACCAGTGGCAACAATCCGAATTTGCTGGCAATAGGCTTCGGCTTCAGCTTGCCATGCCGTCGGAATATCCCATGATTGCCAAGCATTGTTAAGTGCACGCCGTAGCGTGGTGATCATACGTGGATTTACACCTAAATCTAAATTAGGATCGCCTAAAGGTTCTACTGATTTATCGCGTAGATTGGTCGCTGTGTCTACACGCACGCCATTTAATTTGAAGCGTTCTGCGCTATCGTCGTTGGCTTGTTTTAGGGCGAGGTAACGTTCAAACATTGCTTTCGTAACGGCAAGCGAAGTGCTGACAACGTCATTTTCAAAATCAACGAGTGCGATACGTGGCGTAGCAGGTGGCAAAATAGCTGCAAATTGCAACATTGCTTCTACGGTATCGCCTAAAAAGCTGGCGATTAAGGCATGGGGAATTGTGCCCCCTCCTTTGCCACCCCACCACGCACCTTGAGCATCTGTACTGATGAATGTGGGAGCACTAGCACGATGATCCATGTTATAACGCTGTACACCTAAATGATAGCCATAGCCATCAGCTGCTTGGGTTTGATAAAGATCATAACGTGCAGGAAAAAACAATACGGGCTTCCCTTTTGATGCTTTTAGCAACTCATAGGTATTTGTGGCCATCCGACTAATTCGTGAGAGCAGCCCTAATGTGACAGTCTCAAGTTGCCCAAAGTAGCGATACATACCGCGTACTCTTATAACAGGAGCAACATCAGCGGGATCGCCATGATAAAAGACACAAACGCCATCTTGCACAGCTTCTATTTCGAGTGCATCACGCTTATTCACAAAATTTTTTTCTTCATCAAAATAACCAACACAGTGTCGAAAAATCTCTAGAACAGCATCAACACCCCCAACAATAGCCATCGGTGCCCGACGAGTAAACCATTGGGCCTCAACTTCTATGTCGCCAATGGCTTGGTTACGATAGGTATACCCTTTTTGTGATAGTTCAGAGAGCAAGAAACGCACATTTTCAAAATAACGATCTGTGTAAATACCACGTCGGATGCCTTCAAAATCTAGTTGGAGTACATCATTTGTAAGACGTTGACCATTAAAAATGCTCAAGTTGAACTCCTTTATAGCTGTAGATAAAAGGCATTTTCTTTTAGCCAATGCCTCCAATGTAAATAGGCTGGACAATAGACTGATACAATACCCCAAAAAACAGGAGAATGATTCATGACTATTAAATGACATAATTCATGAACGATTAAATAATCAACCGCTTGCGGCGGTGCCATCATGATGCGCCAATTATAATTGATCCCACCTCGTGCAGAGCAACTTCCCCAGCGCGTTCGTTGTCCTTTGATCCGAATACGTTGATATGTAACACCAATTTCATTTGCCCAAAATTCAGTGCGTTGTGTTAGGTAAGAACGCGCTTGTTTACGATACCAACGTTCTAATGTTTTACGGATGTGCTCCCTTTGCGTTTCTTCTTTAATGGTGTTGGCGAGACGAATAATGAGCGTTTCATCTTGGCGTTTCACTGTTGAGATACGTTCATTTGCCTTCTGGATGATTTGCAAAGTATGCGCAACACCTAAAAATGGCAGCGTTTCTCCGCTAACATATTTGCGATATGTGACTTTGCCCGCCCAACGATCAAGTTGCTTCAATACCCATGCGGCGTGTTCTCGTAGAACATCGCTCGCTTCTCGCTTAGTATCCACTGGCATTGTGATAATGACACCGTCAATCGGATTAACCTTGATCCGAATATGTTTTGCGCGTGGATGTATGCGGACTGTGTAATGGATTTGACGATCTTCTAGCAAGATTTTATGTTTCATAAACTGTAAAGCAACTTTAGTTTGGCGTTTATGTCGTTATCTTATAATTAGAGTCTTGTTTTGAACAAGTCTTTGATCAAAAACAGGCCGCGTATTTACACACGGCCTGTTTTGAAAGCGATATGCAGTGCATATCAGCTAATCATTGTTGTTATTGAGATCGAGCAACCCGCCTGAAATTTGAGGGGTTTTATCACGATCATCTTCGCGTCCAAAGCGAATAACTTCGTTATTTTCTGTGAGTGCTTCAACTGCAAGCCCTAGACTTTGCAGCTCCTTCACCAACACACGGAAGCTCGCAGGGATGCCCGGTTCTTCAATGGGTTGATCTTTCACAATGGCTTCATAAGTCTTTACACGACCTTGAACATCGTCAGATTTAACCGTGAGCATCTCTTGAAGCGTATAAGCTGCACCATAGGCTTCAAGTGCCCATACTTCCATTTCGCCAAAGCGTTGACCACCAAATTGTGCCTTACCACCTAATGGTTGTTGGGTCACAAGGCTGTAGGGGCCAGTGGAGCGGGCGTGTACTTTATCCTCAACAAGGTGAGCTAATTTCAGCATATGGATAATGCCGACAGTGACGGGCTGGTCAAAAGGTTCACCAGTTTTGCCATCAAACAGCTTCATCTTGCCATAGATCGGTACAGGATTGTTGGTGCGAATGGCGACGCGATCTGCTATTGCCATAAGTTCTTCAAGGCTTTTTGCAGATGCTCCTAAATCTTCCCCAGCTTTGTCTTGTATCCATAGGCGTAGACAAGCTGTAATGGCGTTTTCATCACGTCGTGCGCGTTCTTCTAGTGATAAATTGCTGACATCAAAAGCAAGCAAACTATCAGCGGCAAATCCTTTTTCTTCTAACCAGCGTCTCATCACAGAACGACGAGCATATACATAATCTGTCGCTAAGCGCTCAACGTCATATTCATCACCTAACCATTCAGCAATGTAAATGCCGCGCACTTCATTTTCATCGCGCAATTGCTCAGTTGGGTATTCTTCTGCTTTTAGCATTTCCCATGCACGTGCCAAGACATCTGACCATGCGCGATCAATGATCCATGCACGGGCAAGCTCGGCCTGAATTTCGCTTTCCTTAGCGCCGTCGAATACAGGTGTGATCGCACGGAAACCGAGACGATCTGCGGCATAGCCGAGATGCGTTTCAAGTACTTGCCCTACATTCATACGGCCGGGAACACCCGTTGGATTCAAACAAATTTCAACAGGCGTACCATCTTCTAAGAACGGCATATCTTCAACGGGGACGATCATTGAGATAACACCTTTGTTTCCATGTCGTCCGGCCATTTTATCGCCTTGTGTGAGCTTGCGTTTTTGGGCAACTGTTACACGTACCATTCGCTCAACGCCGGCGGGTAAGTCACGATACTCTTCACGATCAAAAACTTTTACATCAATGACCTTACCACGATCACCATGTGGCAAACGTAGCGAGGTGTCTTTTACCTCACGAGCTTTCTCACCAAAAATGGCACGTAGTAATTTTTCTTCAGGACTTAATTCGCGTTCACCCTTTGGTGTGATTTTACCCACAAGAATATCATTAGGTTTAACTTCTGCACCAATGCGGATGATACCGAATTCATCAAGGTCTTTGACAGCATCACCAACATTTGGAATATCGTAAGTGATTTCTTCTGGGCCAAGTTTGGTATCACGCGCTTCAACTTCATGCTTTTCAATATGAATTGAAGTGAATGCATCGCGGCGCACCAACTCTTCACTGAGCACAATTGCATCTTCATAGTTGCCACCTTCCCAAGACAAGAAGGCAACTAGCACATCGTGCCCTAATGCTAACAGTCCGTTTTGGGTGCTGCTGCTATCAGCAATGACCATTCGGCGTTCAACACGCTGTCCTTTTGAGACAATTGGGCGTTGGTCAATGCATGTGCTTTGATTAGAGCGGTTATATTTCCGCAACTGGTAGGTATGCTCTTGTCCTTCGTCGTCACGAATGACAATGCGATCACTGGTAACACTTAGCACCTCGCCTGAATGCTTGGACACTAATATTTGCCCTGAGTCGAGTGCAGCGTAGACTTCCATCCCAGTGCTAACGATGGGCGTATCAGGGTTTAACAATGGCACAGCTTGGCGTTGCATGTTAGAACCCATAAGCGCACGGTTAGCATCATCATGTTCAAGGAAGGGAATTAGTGATGCTGATATACCAACAATCTGACGTGGGGCTATGTCCATCATATCAATGCGTTTGATGCTTTCCATCAAAAAGCGTTGATAGTAACGTGCCGACACGCGATCATCTATAAATTGTCCACGATGATCGAGCTTAGCGTTGCCTTGTGCGATACGATAACGATCTTCACTGTCTGCAGACATATATTGAATTTCGTTTGTCACAAAAGGACGCACTGGCACAACTGTAATACCTGCCTTGCGGAAAGTATCAATCATTTCTTGTGTAATGGGTGTGCCGGCCTCATAAATGAGCTCACCGTCTTCATCTTCATAATCATCACCCAGCTTACGCCCCAATAGATCATCGCTATCGATTGGCAACTCATGCTTCACGATACGATAAGGGGTTTCGATGAAGCCATAGGCATTGACACGAGCGTAAGAGGCTAAACGCCCGATCAAACCAATGTTTGGCCCTTCAGGGGTTTCAATGGGGCAAATACGACCATAATGGCTGTGGTGAACGTCACGGACGTCGAAGCCTGCACGCTCACGGCGTAAACCACCGGGACCAAGCGCCGACAAAGTACGCTTATGTGTCAATTCGGCAAGTGGGTTAGTTTGCTCCATAAATTGCGAGAGTTGGCTGCTGCCGAAAAACTCACGCACAGAAGCCATAATTGGGCGAATATTAATCAATGCCGTTGGAGTAGGATCGTCATTTTCACGAATAGACATGCGCTCTTTAACGACACGTTCCATTCTACGCAAACCAACTCGTAGTTTGCTTTGAATGAGCTCGCCAACGGTTTTTATGCGGCGGTTACCGAGATGATCAACATCATCAGGCTGTTCTACGCCATTATTGATATGAATCATGCGCTCAATAATTTTGACGATGTCATATTTGGTAATGACGCGATGGGAAAGCGGAACAACATCATCAAGGCGCAAACGCTGATTTAACTTATAACGCCCTACACGCTCAAGATCGTAGCGACGTTGATCGAAGAGCTGCGTAATAATATATTCACGGGCATTTTCAAGTGTGGGTGGATCACCCGGCCGCATTTTCTTATAAAATTCAAGTAAAGCAGCTTCAGCAATCGTGAGCTTGCCATCTTTTGTATCAAACTGTGGTTCTTGCTTAATAGAGCTTAAGATGTAAGGATGTTCTTCATCTGTATCAGCACTTGCATATAATGCTAAAAGCTCTTCATCGGTACCTTCGCGCGGAATTGGAAGATCATCGGGATAATCGATGCCATCTTCTACGGCAGCGAGTGCTCGCAACAAAATGGTAACGGGAACGGTGCGCTTACGGTTGAATTTGAGCGTAATGTAATCACTCTTACGAGTCTCAAATTCCATCCATGCGCCACGATCAGGGATCATCTTGGCAGTGGAAAGCAAGCGCCCAGTAGTACGATCTTCATTAACGGCGAAGTAAACACCCGGTGAACGGATCAACTGACTGACCACAACGCGCTCTGTCCCATTGATGATGAAGGTACCTTTTTCGGTCATGATCGGGAAGTTGCCGAAAAAGATTTCCGATTTAGTGATTTGATCACCTTTATCGTGATTGACTAAAGCAACCTCAACATATAATGGAGCGGCATAGTCAATGTCACGTTCTAAACAAGTTTCCTCATCATATTTAGGGGCTTCAAAGCGATAGCGTAAATCGTCGAAACCTGCCGCTGCTGCGGCCTTACCGGGAAGATAAAGTTTTAAATTGCCATTAAAACTTTCAATAGGACTGATTTCATCGAGTAGTTCGGATAAGCCCTCTCTTACGAACCAATCGAATGCTTCAAGCTGTATATCAATGAGGGACGGTAATTCTTGGACTTCACGGGTTCGCGCATAGTTTTTGATTTCACGGATATGCGGCATCATATCTCCTCATGCGGCTAACTATTTTAGGTGTTGCGTCGGTGCGAATATCGAGGGTTTGCCTAACCAGAACGAATGAACAACAAATTATAGGGCTTATAGATACATTTGTCAATAATCATTTTTGCGCTTGGGGCAAAACATTGTTGCCTCATGAAAAGATTCAAACTTCTCAAAATCCTTAAAAGTACTCTAATATTTATATAGTACACGTCATTACTTAAGTGAAGTTGTGCTACAATAATGCTCAAGACATAGAGGTGTCGGGGTAAACTTATGACCCAACAAGATTATTATAGGATTTTGGGTGTCAGCGTCAATGCTTCTGAACAAGAAATTAAGCGGGCCTATCGAGAGTTAGCGCGACGTTTTCATCCAGATGTGAATCCGAATAACATCGCAGCTGCTGAAAGATTTAAACAGATTAATGAAGCCTATGCAGTTTTAAGTGATCCTGAAAAACGCGCGCGCTATGATCGCCTTGGCCCCTCAGCATGGCAGCGTCGGCAAGCTAGTGAATGGAGTCGGTCTACCAATTATCGGCAACGCACAACTACAAACGGCCGAACGGGGAATGTTTTTCTCGATTTTCTAAACGTGCTGTTTGGCGATAACACCCGCTCACGCAACCGTACAGACTATGATAGTAAAATCCCAATACGTGGATTTGATATTGATGTTGAAGTGACGATCTCCTTAGAAGAAGCCTATCGAGGAACAAATGTCCGTATTACACATGAAGATTCAGGACGGCAGTTCACCGCACATATACCACCGGGAGCTCGTACAGGCACTAAAGTGCGCTTTGCAGGGCAAGGTGAAACAGGTTTTGCTGGCGGTAAATCAGGAGATTTATACGTTATCGTTACTGTCCAAGAGCACCCTCTCTTTTCTCGGCGTGATGATGATTTATATGTTGATGTAAACATTGATTTATATACCGCTATTCTTGGTGGGGATGTAAAAGTGCCCACGCTTGATGGTGAAATCACTATGAAGGTTCCACGCGGAACACAGTCAGGCAAACTTATTCGCTTATTAGGTAAAGGAATGCCTCGCCTAAAAAATCCCAAAGAATTTGGAGATTTAATGGTACGTCCGCTTATACAAGTGCCTTCTGATTTAAGCGATACAGAATTAGAACTGTTTCGTCACTTACAAAGTTTGCGACATGTCTAAATTTCTAAAGGCTCAATTAGATATTTTGAGAAAGAGTAATGATGAAAATTTATCGCTATGGTGTTTTTATATTGATGATCGCGTTTGTAGGAATTGGTTGCAGTGGATTATATGCCCCTGAAAATGCATCCAATGATCAAACAAATATTAGCTCTTCTGAGCATTCCAACATCAATATACGTGTGGTCAGCAATAGCGTTGATGTTGAATCATTTCCAAGTCAATTTTCCCCTACAGCAACCCCTCTTTCAGCTGAGGTTATTGAACAAGTACACGCACTAGAGACAGTTTTTATAAATTTATATGAGCGTGTAAAACCGTCTGTAGTCAATATCGAGGTCGTTGATGAACGCTCGCGTAGCGATATTATCAATAGTAGCGGTTCTGGCTTTGTATATGATATAGAGGGGCATATTGTTACTAATGCGCATGTTGTGCTGGGGGCGCGTGAAATCCTTGTTACCTTTTCACAGAATATTGTCACTAGCGCTGAAATCGTTGGTTACGATGTATATAGCGATCTAGCAGTCATTAAAGTTGATGTTGATCCCAATTTATTGATTCCTGTTACTTTTGCGAACAGTAATGATGTGAAGGTTGGACAATATATTGTTGCTATTGGTAATCCGTTTGGTTTGCAAAGTAGCATGACCACAGGCATAGTGAGTGCAATTGGGCGCATTTTGCCTTCACAACAATTGATCAACCCACTTACATCACAGGTGTATAGTAATCCTGCTATTATTCAAATAGATGCTGCTGTTAATCCCGGTAATTCTGGGGGCCCAATCTTAAATCTAGATGGACAGGTCATTGGTATTGCCACTGCTATTCGCTCTGAAACAGGGTTATTTCAAGGGATAGCCTATGCTGTTCCCGCTAATACGATTCAACGTATCATTCCACAGCTTATTGAAACAGGACGCGCAGAATATTCATGGCTTGGTGTTTCAACTGTTAACAACGATGAACCCGGCTTCAGTATGGCCGCGTTGGCAATTGAGCTCGACTTACCTGTGAATTATGGTGTGCTTGTTACCCAAGTGCTTCGCAACTCGCCTGCTGAAGCGGCTGGGTTACGCGGTGGTACAGAAAACGTGGATATACGAGGAAGTACAGTTAGTGTTGGTGGAGACATTATCATTGGTATCAATGGGCAAGAGATCATGAACTTAGATGAATTGTTGCAATATCTCGTCGAAAATACATCCCCCGGTGATACGGTGACATTAACCGTTATACGTGATGAACAAGTCTTAGAAATTCCTGTAGTATTAGGCACTCGTCCTTCAGTGGATTAGTAATAGAAAGTTCAACAATTAACGATGAATCTTACTACGCATTCACAGCCCACAGCAACGACACATTTACTTTCAAGGTTGAAGATTAACACGAGGCTAGCTGAGGACATTCTCACACGTTTTATTCGCCATGAGGTTTATTCAAACGGCTTTAAGCGAGTAGTAGTAGGATTGAGTGGAGGCATTGATTCGGCATTAAGTACTTATCTTGCGGCGCGGGCATTGGGGCCTGAAAACGTCTTAGCCATAAGAATGCCCTATCGTACTTCTTCCCCTAATAGTCTAGCTGATGCGCAAGCTGTAATTGATGCACTAGGCGTGCAATCTGAAACAGTAGATATTACTCCAATGGTTGAACCGCTTTTTGAACGTTTTTCCGATATGAATCATGTTCGGCGTGGAAACATCATGGCACGCCAACGAATGATTATCCTTTACGATCAATCAATGGCATTTGGTGGTTTAGTTGTCGGAACAAGCAACAAAACTGAAATGCTATTGGGCTATAGCACAATTTATGGCGATAGTGCGGCTGCGATGCAACCCATTGCTGATTTATATAAATGCCAAGTACGACAATTAGCTGCAGCAATGGGCGTACCAGACAGTATCCTTCATAAAGCACCTTCCGCAGATTTATGGGAAGGACAAACTGACGAGGCAGAACTAGGCTATTCTTACGATACCGCTGACCAATTACTTTATTTGCTGATCGATGAACGTTATTCTATTCAAGCCTGTGTAGAAGAGGGCTTTGAACGCGAATTTGTCGAGCAAATATGGCAACGAGTAAAACGCAATCATTACAAACGTACACAACCTAACATCGCTAAACTAAGCAAACGAACCATAGGTGTCGATTTTCTTTATATTCGCGATTGGTCTAATAGTTAAGATACATCTTTATCCTTATTCTGTGTACCATTAGGTGCTTCATCAGACTTAGGAGGGTTAATAACGGGTTTTGTCCAAGCTGAATAGCGCGAACTTTCTTCCGTACTTGTTTGTTTGGGAGCATCAGCAGAAGGATTTGTGGGCCGCGTAACAGCATCACCAACTTGGATTGCTTTCCCCACAATATTTCGTGTTGATGTCGCTTGACGTATCTCTGAAGATGTTTTCTGGAGCTGTTGCGCGGTTTGGACAAATACATCTGCATCTTCGCCTAACTCATTGCGCAATTCTTGCATCATTTGGTTCCACATTTGGCGTAATTTGTAAACATATTCGCCAGCAGTGCGTGCCCATTCTGCACTTCGCTTAGGGCCAGCAACAATGAGTATGAGTAAACCTATAATGAGTAATTCTGCTGCACCTACACCTAAAATATCCATATGTCCTTAGTCCTACATCACTAATCCTATGATCAGGACGGCTACAGGAATGGCAAGCAATGTGCCATCAATGCGATCTAGTATGCCACCATGTCCGGGTAACAAAAAGCCAGAATCTTTAACGCCATAATAGCGTTTGAACTTAGATTCTATTAAATCACCAGCTGATGTTGCAAGAGGAACCAAAAAACCTAGCAGCCAAGTAACCGCTGAAATGGGAGAATGGAAAATAGCCACTAGCGCCATAATCGTGGCAAACCCGCTAATAAGCCCACCAATAAATCCTTCCCAAGTTTTTTTAGGTGAAATTTTAGGGGCTAGCGGAGTACGTCCAAACTTACGTCCTACTAGATAAGCTCCTATGTCTGTCATCCAATTTGTGGCCAAAACGGCTAAAAACCAAAATACGCCATCTTCTGTTGTGCGCAACCATATACCCAAAAAAAGTGGTACTGCTAAGTATATAATGCCGAAAATATGAATATACTTTGGGCTTGGCTTATGGCTTGCTACATAGCGATATTCCATGACAGCAAGGATGAAGACAAGTAGCATTAATGCAACAGTCGTAAGTGGGCTAACCCAAATCATAAATAATACAATTGGCGCGCCAACAACAGCTGTCACTAAGCGCATCAAAAAGTTGTTTTGTGTTTGCGTCATAATATAGATTGATCTCATCATGAATTTATGTTAAGCGAGTACACTATTGAAGGCAAATAATAGCAGCTTTTATCAAAAATGGAGAATAAATTTATGTGGCGCGTAATTTTTGATAGGGCACGACACGGTGCAGAGAATATGGCTATTGATCAGGCCATTCTTGAAGCTGTGGCACAACGTGAGGTTCCACCGACGCTCCGCTTATATGCATGGGAACGTCCTTGTCTTTCGCTAGGATATAACCAACGCATAGCAGAAGTTGATCTTGATGCCCTTGAAATGCGCCAATGGGAAATTGTACGACGCATTACTGGCGGAAAAGCAATCTTACATACTGACGAAATCACTTATAGCGTTGCTTTACCTGATAATATGCCACTCGTTGAGGGAAGTATTATAGAGAGCTATCGGCGATTGAGTGTTGCGCTTTTGGCTGCGCTAGAGCTATTGGGAGCACATGCTGATGTGACTTCTCCTGATGCTGCTGGTCGGGCACAAGGGCCTGTTTGCTTTGAGGTACCTTCTAATTACGAAATCACTGCATATGGTAGAAAGCTGGTGGGAAGTGCCCAAGTTCGGCGATTTGGTGGTGTATTGCAACACGGAACTTTACCACTGATCGGAGATATTACGCGCATAATTGAAGTTTTGCGCTTTGAAGATGAAGCCGAAAGGCAATGGGCTCGTCAAAAAGTACAAGAGCGTGCAATTACATTGGAAGAAGCGCTAGGGCAACAGGTCGATTGGCAGGTAGCCGCAGAAGCTATTGCAGAGGGTTTTCGTAGTACTTTTAGCCTAATTTTGCAAGAGACCTCGCTCTCGGAAAAAGAAGCAGAACGCGTTCGTGCATTAATAGGAGAACAATATGACAACGCTGAATGGACTGCACGCCGTTAGCAACCTTCTATACATTTTTTATGCAATTTGATAACGGTTTTCTCTACAATAAGGCTATCTATACCCAAAGCACGGAGAGAATGTGCAATGATTGAAGCGCGGGGTTTAACAAAATATTTTGGCGAATTCTTAGCGGTGGATAACATTACCTTTGCAGTTGAACCCGGTACTGTTTTCGCCATTTTAGGACCCAATGGTGCAGGCAAAACGACGACAATTCGTATGCTAACTTCTATCCTCACGCCCACTTCTGGCACTGCCATTGTTGCTGGCTATGATGTAGTTAAGCATCCTGCCCAAGTGAGAGCTAGTGTAGGCGTACTTACTGAACAACATGGGCTATATGAGCGTATGAAGGGACTAGAATACCTCGATTTTTTTGGGCGCGTTTATCGCTTGCCAACCGAGATACGCCTAAAACGAAGCCGCGAGCTCATGGAGCGATTTGGATTAGGCGATGCCCTTAACCGACGTGTGAGTGAATATTCTAAAGGGATGAAACAAAAACTAGCGCTAGTACGCTCACTTTTACACGATCCACCGGTGTTATTACTTGATGAGCCAACAAGCGCCATGGATCCTCAAAGTGCACGATTAGTACGTGATGCCATTGTTGAGCTTAAATATGATCGACGTACCATTATCTTAACGACACACAATCTTACTGAAGCGCAAGAGCTATCAAATCAAATAGCTGTTATTCGGCGTGGGCGCATTATCGCACAAGGAGATATTGATACTCTATCACAACGTTTTGTTGGCCCACCATTGATGGAGCTACGAACAGTACAACCTCTCAATGGCTTTACAGATGAATTAACTCAGCTAGTAAAAATTCGTGAAGTCTATGCTGATCGCGTGCTGTATGAAACTCATACCCCTGCAGAAACTAACCCCATCATCGTTCGCCATTTGATGAATGCTGGCATTGATATTCTGACGCTAAGTCGTGTATCGCAGACATTAGAAGAAATTTATCTCAATATCGTTGAAGAAGATGAAAAAGGGCAAGGTACAACTGTATGAGCACGATCACTTCTCCCTCGCATTCTCAAATCGACGAAAAACAGAGCTCTTATGTGAAGTCTTTTGCAGCTTCAAATTCAATGTGGCAAACATTCTCAAATGCATTGATTATTACACGGCGTGAAGTACGAGATAGTTTGCGTGATTGGCGCATCATTGTACCAATTGTTTTGCTCACGCTTTGCTTTCCAGCATTGGCAAATGCCGCAAGTGCAGCTTTTATCAACCTCTTTGAAGGATATGGGGCTGATGGACGCGCATTAGTTGAGTCATTTTTGCCGCTGATGCCAATGATTGTAGGCTTTTTTCCAGTCAGCATTTCTTTAGTAATTGCGCTAGAAACTTTTGTCGGTGAAAAAGAGCGTCGTAGCATAGAACCGCTACTTTCTACACCACTCACAAATACAGAGCTGTACATTGGAAAAGTGCTTGCTGCGATGTTTCCACCACTCATCGCTGCTTACTTAGGCATTGGCGTATACTTAGGCGGCTTAATTTTAGGAGAGCAGCAATGGCGGCCAGCTTTAATGCTTGTTGTGCAAATTCTTGTTCTCACCACAGTGCAGGCTGCTGTGATGGTTACAGGGGCTGTCGTTATCTCTAGCCAAACTACTTCGACCCGTGCCGCAAATCTCCTCGCAAGCGTGATCATTATTCCCATGTCAATGCTTGTAATTGTGGAAAGCCTCATTATGGTACAGCCGAATCGCCGTTTTGTGTTGTGGTGGATCGCTGTTGGGTTGATGATTGTGGTGGTTTTATTTGTGCGAAGAGGGGTGCGCATTTTCAATCGAGAAGAGCTGTTAGGGCGTTCAGTTGATCAGATTAATTTGCAATGGATTTTTCGCGTCATCCTTGATCAATGGCGTGGCATCACCCCTCAAGAACGCGAGGCATTCGTTCATCGCGGTGTACCAATTCCACATTCGCCGACAATTTTTCATTGGTATAAGCGTTCTGTCTTTCCTGTTTTTGCTGAATTGCGACATCCATTAATGGCGATAGGCGTTGCTATTATGGGAATGTTTGCGGTAGGCTGGTATTTATCCACTATCTACGTTTTGCCACTTGAGCGTAAACCACCAACAACAGAAATACACGTGTTAGAAGCATGGCAAAAAGCGCTAGAAACGCCCTTTGGTTATTATGAAACGCCACTTGAGGTTGCGCCTTTACCAGAAAAAGCACCTGAGCCATTATCTGTAAAAGAACGCTTCTCGCAAGCAATTGTTGCGGCTCAACCCAAACCTATTGAAGTTGAATCGCCCCCATGGCAATTCAGCGATGAAACACTTTTGGAGCAGTTACAGGAATTACAAGAATTTGCGTCTGATAATCCACAACTTATAGGGGTAGTATTAGGGCAAAATGTGCGAGTGCTTTTGGCGGCGGCTGTGTTGGGTTTATTATCACTTGGAGTGCTTTCAACGATTATCGTGGCGTTGCCATTTGGTATCTTAGGATACATTTTTGGAAATCTTTTCGCACATAGTATTAATCCTATTCCATTTATCGTTGCGGTTATCGCGCATGGTGTTGTTGAAATTCCAGCAATTTTATTAGCAGGGGCGCTCATTTTGCGCGCAAGTATGATTATCACGAAATCTAGCACAGAACTCACCGTTGGCGAGGCTTGGCTGCGCGCAATTACGGATATGGTCAAAGTTGGCATAGCGGTCGTGTTTCCTTTATTGGTAGTTGCTGCTACACTAGAAGTGTTGCTGACTCCTCATGCCGTTGAGTGGGCCTTACAAATTGGATTTTAAGTGCGTTTATAAGAGGAATACATGGCACGCCTCATCGTTTTAGGTTCAGCTGCTGCTGTTTCAGACACAGAACATGACAACACACATTTTGTGCTACAAGGTGAGCGCAGTGTTGTTTTGGTTGATTGTGGCTCGAACCCGATGGTAAAACTGCGTCGTTTTGGTATTGATCATAATCAAGTGACTGACATGATCTTGACACATTTTCACCCTGATCATGTTTATGGTGTGCCCATGCTATTAATGCATTTGTGGCTTTTGGGCAGGCGCATACCATTACGTGTACATGGGTTAGATCATTGCTTATTGCGCACAGAAGATTTGATGTCAGCATTCTCTTGGGATGACTGGCCGCAGTTTTTCCCTGTAGCATTTCATAGAGTGCTAGCTGAAGATGGCTATCTGGTACTTGATAACGAAGATTTTCGGATTTGGTCTTGGCCAGTCAAACATTACAACATCCC
The DNA here is from genome assembly GCA_003697365.1 of Chloroflexota bacterium. Lineage (GTDB taxonomy): Bacteria > Chloroflexota > Anaerolineae > Aggregatilineales > J027 > J027. Next base: position 29,143 of record RFGP01000058.1, read on the forward strand.
AACTATTGGATTGCGCATTGAAAGTAAAAAAAGCGGTAAACTCATCAGTTATTCTTGCGACACAGCTCCCATTTCAGCCGTCCAAAATTTAGCCCAAGATGCAGACATACTTATTCATGAGTCTACTGGTCATGATCCAAAGGGGCATTCAAGCGCTTATGAAGCGGGACAAATAGCTGCGAAAGCGGATTGCAAACGCTTAATTTTAATTCATTACGAAGTTTGGGAGCATGATCCTACTCCTTTAATTGATGAGGCACGAGTGGCTTATGATGGCCCAATTGAGCTTGCGACCGATTTTAATGTTTATGATATTTGAGAAAGGTTTTGAAGAATGAGTGATCACATCCCGCCAACTGTATCACCGCCCCCATCTTTACCAGAAGATACACGAACTACAGGTGCGGTTCGTTTTCATCGTCGTTGGGAATGCCCACGTTGTGGCTCAGATGATCTTGCTTCTGCTTATTTATTAGACTATGGCGATGGATTTCAGCCTGTATATTTAGCACCACGCCGCTTGAAAATTAAGCGGTTACGCAACTTTTTGCGCCCCTTCAAACATCTTACTAAGGTTGATGCTGATGTTTGTCGTACCTGTGGAATGGTCATTCTAGAAGTTAACACAGAAGAATTTGAAGAAGCTGAAAAGCGTTTTGGGCGTAGTTAAGAAGCATTTATCCGAAACCGCGCTGTCCAAAGCCCTAGAGGTATCTATGAGAATTTGGAGGTATTAGGCCCGAACCGTACAAGTATCTAACACTTGGCGGTTCGGGTTTCTTATCATTAAACTTATTGTGAATTAACAAATGTTGCGAAGAGATTACGGGTTTCTCTTGAAGGTAAAATGTCGTATTCACGTTGTAGTAGGGATTCTAGCATTTTATATTGGCTGACAACACGATCTAACTGGCCTGCCTCATAGTAGATTTGCATAATATTGCGGTGAATATCTTCACGGTTTGGTTGCTCGGCAACAGCACGTTGGAAATA
>RFGP01000059.1 GCA_003697365.1 Chloroflexota bacterium
CATTCCAGCGGAACTACAGGGCTTCAAAAAGGGGTAGCGTTGTCTCATCAGGCCGTGTTAAACCAATTGGCCAGCTATAGCGATGCCCTTGAATTAACCAACAAAGATGTAATTGTGAGTTGGTTGCCACTTTATCATGACATGGGACTTATTGCAGGTTTTCTGTTGCCATTAATACAAGGTATCCCATTAGTGCTTATGTCGCCTTTTGATTGGGTCAAACACCCTGCAATGCTGTTGCGCGCCATTCATGATTATAAAGGTACACTATGTTGGTTGCCTAACTTTGCTTATAACCACTGTGCCCGACGTATTCGACAACGTGACATTGAAGGTGTTTCGCTTCATAGTATGCGAGCATTCATCAATTGTTCAGAACCTGTATACCATAGCAGTCATCAGCTCTTCTTAGATCGATTCAAACAATGTGGCATTACTCCTGAACAATTAGGGGTATCTTATGCAATGGCAGAAAATACATTTGCGGTCACTCAAACCCCAATTGGACAATACCCACGTCTAGACATTGTTGATCGTGCAGCACTAGAAGGACAACGCTTGGCTGAACCTTGTGATGCCGATCTACCAACAGCGCAAATCAACGTTTCTTGTGGCCCCCCCATCGCAGATACAACGGTTATGGTTCTTGATGACAACGGTCATCCTCTACCTGAACGACATATTGGTGAATTAGCTGTCCAAAGTACCTATATGCTCACCGAATACTATAAGCGCCCTGATCTCAACGCTCATTTATGGCATAACGGATGCTATCGCACAGGTGACATGGGCTATATTGCTGATGGTGAAGTTTTTGTCGTGGGACGGCGAAAAGATTTAATCATCAACGCAGGCAAGAATGTTTACCCGCAAGATTTAGAAGCCATCGCTAATACTGTTGAGGGGGTACATCCGGGGCGTGTTGTTGCTTTTGGGGTATATGACGAACGCGAAGGGACTGAACTTATTGGTATCGTAGCTGAAAGTGATACTAGCGACCCTGACGAACGTCACCGTATAGGGCAACAAATTCGGCAAAAGATTGCGCAGCAAACAACAGTCACAGCGACTTATGTACAAATCGTAGATCGTGAATGGCTTATAAAGACTTCTAGCGGAAAGATTGCTCGTGCTGCAAATCGAACAAAGTGGCAACAGCACTTTCGTTAAATTAGGTCAGGTATCACTGATCATTCGTTTTTTAACAACAAAAAGTCATTTGTTAATTTTTACAAATTCGGTGGTATATATCACCGAATTTTTTGTTGCTAATGCTATACTGACAAACGCAAACTAAAGTACGGTTATTTTTAACTAAGGAGTTTTTTTATTATGGCCCTTTTGCCTCTTCATCGTCGAAGATGGTTATTTCGACTACTCCCTATTATTTTTCTTTTATTCCCACTCTATGGACAAGTTCATTTCTCTGAAGCCGCGCCAAACCGTCAAGCTATTGGCACATGGTGTGTAGCAGGCAGTTGGCAAGGCTGGGATAATAATAGTCTCGCTCTATTCGATGACGGTACAAATGGGGATGTAACTTCAGGAGATGGTGTTTATACTGCCAATTACGTTATTCCAACCGCAGGACAACATCAATTCAAGTTTTCTGCCTGCGCAAATTGGTCACAAACCACTACACAAAATAATATGTGGTTTGAAACTAGTGCCGACAATACAACCCTCACTTTTTCGCTTAACACAAACACATTGAATGATGGCGGATACCCAGCTACTAACATCGGCCATGTAAGCGGAGATGTTGACCCAACCTCCTTTACAGCAGTGGGTGATTGGCAGGGTTGGAACAACAGCAATCCTAACACACTATTAAACAATATTGGCGGGGGTATCTATGAAAGAACTGTTCAAATCCCCACAGCAGGCACTTACATGGCAAGAATCGTCTTAACAGGCACTTGGTATGGCTACGATGCACAAGGTCGCCAATTAGACCAACCATTAGCTCCAATCAACGCAAATTTTACTACTACTCAAGCCAATGAAGATGTCACTTTCCGTCTTGATCTAAACACAGATCGTTTTTTTATCATTACTTCTAGCGCCCCTCCCCCTGCTTGGGATAGTGTCTATCACTCTAGCTGTTCATCTTATCTCACTACTGATTGTTCAGCTGGCGATCATGCAGCTGAACAACAAGTGCCCGGACAACCTGTTGGCACCACTTTCTCAAGCGTACACGTGGCAGGCAGCACTGTTGGCACCACTAACACATTCGCCTATGATGACGAACAAGTGACCATGTACACACTTGGTGATAGCGGGCAATTTACAGATGATGCCAACTACCTGCGTGTTCGATTTTGGGATGGAAGCGGTGAAGTTTTCACCAATATGGATGCCGTCGGAACATACACTGGGAACTTTAATGGACGAACTTCTACTTATGACGTTTTCAGCGGAACGTTACCGAGTTATAGTCCACGAACCATTTATTATTGGGTCACGATGCGTTATGACAGTACGGGCACGAATTTAGGACTATGTCGCAGCGGAAATCCTCCAAACGCTGTCGGGCAACGAGTTTCAACAGGCAATGACTGCTCTTTTAATGACTATGCTTTTGACATTTTAGATGATGATACTAGCGGCCCTGATGTAAGTAATATCACCTTCAATGATGGTGGTGATGGATTAGGCAACAACAATGATCAAGTATGTGCCGATGTCATAGAGACAGGCACAGACAGCGGGGATAACGATAGCGCGGTTGGTATAGTTGAAATACTTTTCAGTAGCCAACTTGGTGACGTAGTAGCAGGCAATGGCACACGTGTCGCTATGACACTATCGAGCGGCTCAACATATTGTGTCAATAATCTAAACTTCAGTGACCCAACTTACTATCGCGTTGAGGCACAAAATAACGATCAAGATCACCCCACAACTGCTAACTATAGCGACATTGATACCACCTTCTCATCACCTGCATGTGCTGGTGCAAGTTGCAGTTTCCCCACTGGCGATAACAATATTCAACATTTCGAGTTGCTTCACAATACTCGTGACAGCTATTATCGCTCACCATTTGGTGCAGTTCCCACTGGTAGCACTGTCACTATTCGCTTCCGTACCGCAAAAGATGATGTACCTTTTGTTTATCTACGTGTATATAACGGAGCCAATGGCGACAAATCCTATAGCATGGCCAAAGTTAGCTCCGATGCAACTTATGACTATTATGAAGCTACTATTACAGCCGCAGATACAGCAACCCCACGTCAGCTATACTACAAATTCCAACTCATTGATGGCACAGACGAGGATTGGTATGTCGATGATCATTCACATAATGAATACGATCATCCTGATCTAGATGAAAACGGAACAGGTATAACAATTGAAAATGGCGCAGACCCAGCTTACGCCAATAACTCGTTCACAATGACCGTTTATGACAGTAGCTTTGATAGCACTGTTGCATCATGGATACAAAATGCGGTCATTTATCAAATCATGCCTGACCGCTTCCGCAACGGTGATCCGAGCAATGATAATGCTTGGCCATCTGGTTATACCGTCTATGGCAATGCACCATTTACGCATACAACATGGAATGAAGCCCCTGTAAACCCACGCGCAGCTGGCCCATACTTTAATTATTGGAGCGCTGACTTCTTTGGCGGCGATTTGCAAGGAATCATGGACGAGCTAGATTACTTGCAATCTATAGGCGTTACAGCTATTTATCTAAACCCGATTTTTAGCTCGCCATCCAATCATGGTTATGACACAACTGACTATTACAACATCAACCCTCGCTATGGTGACAATGCTCTCTTCCAACAATTTGCTGCTGAGGCCGAAGAGCGTGGTATTCACATCATCCTTGATGGCGTATTTAATCACAGCGGTTCAGATTCTGTTTATTTTGATCGTTATAATCGTTGGGACGTGAACGGAAATCCTGTTACTGGTAATGATGGCTCTGGCGCGTGTGAAAGCGCTAGCTCACCATATAGCGCATTCTACGACTTCATTAATGATGGAACAGGCCCCTGTTATGGAAACCGCAATTACGAGTCATGGTTCGGTTATGATAGCCTGCCTCTGCTAGTAGACTATGTGGCCAATAACGCTGTACGTGATTTTGTCTTTGACGTAGACAATGACGGTGATAACGGAATTAATGGCCTTCCTGCTATTATTCAATATTGGTATGGTTTAGGTGCAGATGGTTGGCGTTTTGATGTCGCAAACGAAATTCCACATGATTGGTGGGTACAATTCCGTAACCAAGTAAAGAACAATGATGGCTTCTATGGGCCACTTATTACGGAAGTATGGTATGAAGCGCAACCTTGGCTGTTGGGTAATGAACTTGACTCTACGATGAATTATCGTTATCGCAAAGCCGTGCTGGGTTTCTTAATCGACAGCACCTATACAGATAACGATAGTAATGGTGATCAAACCATGACAGCGCTCACACCAAGCCAACTAGACTATGCGCTCAATTCCATTCGAGAAGACTATCCAGAAATTGCATGGCAAAGCATGATGAACTTAATGGGTTCGCATGATACAAATCGCGCCCTATTCGTTCTGAGTGAGCGTTCTACTGATCTGAATGCAGCTTTGAAGAAGCTCAAAATGATGGCAGCCATGCAATTCACCTATCCCGGTGCACCCACGATCTATTATGGCGATGAAGCGGGCTTAGGTTCACCTAGCTATGGTGGTTATGCTAATTGGGGCGCGGGCTATGATGATGGTAGTACTATGCAAGATGACCCCTATAATCGTCATCCTTTCCCATGGCATCCTAATGAAGAAGATGATTACAACTCATGGAACGGTAGTGGTACCTACAATTTTGATAGTGTGACGGGCCCTGTTCCTCCAACAAGCCCTTACACTAACGATTTACAAGAGCATTATCGTATCTTGGGTATCACACGTAACAGTTATGAAGTGTTGAGAACAGGCGATGTTGTCACACTTCTTGCCGATGATGCCAATAACGTTTATGCCTATGCTCGTATAAACGCTTCAGATTGTGCAATCGCTGTTTTCAACCGTAGCGGAGCTAGCCGTAATGTAACACTCAGCAATTTGCCCAGCATTTGCCAAAATGAAACTTTTTATGATGTATTGAACAATGGGACAAGTTGGAACAGTACTAACAGCATTACAGTAAACAACATTCCTAGCTTGAGTAGTGCAGTACTTGTCACAGCGCTCGGAACAAATAATTTACGGTTACCTCCTGTTGCGATAGGTGTTAGCACAACCAATGTGAATGTTGACTTCATCCAACAACGCACGATTACCGCTACAGTCACCGATATTGTTGGGCAAACTGTGCCAACAGGTGTAAGCGTCAACTTCAACATCATCAGTGGTGAAGGTACGCTCAGTAACACGACGGCAACCACCAACAGCAGCGGACAGGCCTCGCTAATCTATAATGCACCAAACTCTAGAAGTGTAGCGGTGATTGAGGCAAGTGTCGCAGGTACAAACGGAGTCGTTTATCGCGGCACAGTCACATTATACATTGGTTATGAATCGAATGTTGTTTCGCATCACAGCGAAAAGGCCACAATTGGCCCAGATTTCGTGGACGGTTTCAGTGTCGGATTACCCGTTGCCGCAACAAAAATTGGTACAGGTGAACCAGTCGTCAGCCTCGCACAATTTAGCGCGAATCCTTATAGCGGTAATAATCCTGTAGCTTCTGCTTTTGTAGATGTTCATCTTAGCGATGTTACAGATGTCGATATGCTCGCTATTCAAGTGCAATACACTGATGAAACCAATGAGGGGTCGCATCAACTCTATTGGTGGGATGGTAATGGTTGGGCAGCAGTATCAGGATATACAAATGTTGATACTGCCAATAATCGCATCATCTTTGAAGCAACCAGTAGCTCTTCACCACGCCTTGATCAACTTATAGGTACGGTGTTCGTTGTCAACGATCCCGGATTTTATGTTCCCCCTGCAAATAACGCTTTCGTCATCAGTAACTGGACAACCACTAGCGATCCTGCTGCTGAAGGCGGAGAGTTTATCTGCACAGACGATACTTATGGAGCATTAGTTGTTGGCTTTACAGGAACAACCTTCAATGTAATACACGTTGAGGATGTCGGATTAGGTCAATACAATATCGAAATAGATGGCCCGTGGGTACGTACAGTAGATACCGCTGCAGGGGCACGCGCGTTTGTCACAGAAAGTGTCACTGGTCTAGCAAATACGTATCACAGCGCGCGCATCGTAAGACAAAGCGGTACGGTGTGTATTGATACTTTCGATATTCAATATGATGCATCCATAGCACCTGCCTTCACAAATATCATGGAAACAACCAGTGGGCAAATTACTGGATCAACAAGTGCTCTCACGGGTTGCACGATTAACTGGGCTCGCGCTTACTTCTATGTTCAACTTGACGCTGCTCAAGCGAACTATGAAATGTCAGCTGTCATTCTAGAAAACGATCAAGTTGCTTACTCCGACTTGCTCAATTTCTCATCACTTGGTTATGGTCTCTATGTTCGTTTTGCGTATGTATATAATTCTGGAAATTGGACACCTGTACCGGGTTATATCAAGAACTATAGTGGAAATTTAGGCGCGCCAGCTCAGCTATTACTCCAAATTCGTGAGGCTGGCAATCAATGTCAAAGCATCTCTATTGATTATGACTGCACTACAGGACAAGCAGTCATCACGCAAAATGAAAATGTCTGTATTTTCAACTAATGTAAAGACGCTACTAGGCTAGCTTATCCCATGCAGGATCATTTGATTCTGCATGGTTTTTGTTTTAAGCAGAGGTGACATACTCCCCACACCTAAAGGCAGAGGTTTCTGTCGTCAACAGCGATTCTAACAGCATATCTCACGATGTGCTGAGTGCAGCGCTCTACATCCCCATAAATACTTTTAGAGGTCTTAAGCGCGCTTTTAAGTCCCTTTCTTCATGGCATAGCACACAACTTTCTTGCAAGTTAACGACGATAATCGATGATTTCATACATCATCAACTGCTTATCTTTGGGCACACTATCATAGGGAGA
>RFGP01000060.1 GCA_003697365.1 Chloroflexota bacterium
CCATCTTCTTCCAGCGTAAGTGCGTCTAGCGCCTCACGCACTGCGATCATATCAGCTAGCATATGATGCCCCATTAAGTCAAAGCGAAAACCATCCACTTTATAGGCTCTGGCCCATGTCACCACTGAATCAATCATGAGTTTACGCATCATGTTGTGTTCAGTCGCAGTGTTGGCGCAACAGGTGCTAGTTGCAACGTTTCCATTTTCATCCAAACGATGATAATAACCGGGCACGATACGATCTAGAACCGAGCGCTCAGATTGTCCACTGGCATTGGTGTGATTATAGACAACGTCCATTACCACAAATAATCCCATATCATTGAGGGCTTTGACCATTTCTCGAAACTCTAAAATACGTTGCGGCCCATTGGGATCGGTTGAGTAACTGCCTTCTGGCACCGTGTAGTGGAATGGATCGTATCCCCAGTTGAATCCATCTAAATCGCGGTAGGGTTCTAAGAGGGCTTGCTGTTGATCAGATGTGCCATCAAAAGCAGCTAATTCCTCAAACGTGGGGCCCGCCCATGTAGATTTATCTTCATTAATTGTTGCAATGTCAAAGAGTGGCAACATGTGAACATGTGTCAACCCAGCTTCAGATAATGCCCGTAAATGCCGAACGCCTGCAGTATCTTCAAGCGTAAAGGCTTTAAAAGTTCCTTTAAATTCTTCAGGAACGGTTGAATCGTTAACGCTGAAATCACGAATATGAAGCTCATAGATTACAATCTCTTCAGGAGCAACAGATGTCGGTTTCTCATAGGTCTGCCAATCTGCAGGCATAAAGGCCACATCATCTAGGCTGATGAGTTGGCTACGTGTACTATTCATTGACAGGCTCAAAGAATAAGGGTCCGTCACAAGATTAGTAACAACTTCTTGCACGCTGGGAGCATAAACAGTAACCTCAAACAGATAGTATTGACCATACCAATCAGGCTCACCTTCGACACTCCACACACCAGTAGCAGGGTCAAAGGTCATATCAAAGACGGTGCTCGTTGTTTCTGGAGAGCTGTCAGAGAATAGGTGGAAGCGCACATTCTTCGCTGTCGGTGCCCATACGCTAATCGCGGGTTGTCCATCTGAAAAACGCGGCCCAAGTTCACCATCATAGGTATAGAGATCATCCAACACACCAGCAATCTGAACACCGGTGGCGCTAATCACTTCTATCTCATCATTAATGTTGAGATAGCTAGCATGAATGGCTAATTGTCCACGTAATAATTCTGGCACACGCTCAAGATCAGCAGGATCAAGTTTAAGTGCAAGCGCATTTTCAAGATGAGGGAATTTAGCGACAACTTCTTCGGGCAAGCCAGCGCGATCATAACGCAAAGAAAGGTACTCGCCACCTTCAATTAAGTTTGTATCACTATTTAAGACCAGTCCACCTTCAGGAGCATAATACAAGCGATAATCAGAGCCAGAGATGCGTGGAATATCCCATGCAATAGTATCTCGTGTGACCCAGTGTGCTTTTGGCTTTGTAATATCACCCACAGGCTCAACAGGAATTTCTCCATTTACGAGTATCGTCATAATGTTATCCGCAGTGTTCCATTGGAATTCAACATAACTTTCAGGTTCAGCTACTGAAAAAGGTATATTGGCCCCATCTCGATTTCCGCCAGCACCATAATTTAACGCCCAACTTTGGTTTAGAGCGACTTTCGCCTCATAATTACCGGGAGCAATTGCCGTTGTGCCAAAAATATAAACACCATCGCCATCGGGGTCTTGTAACCACGAGCGTAAGCAATCAGGTGCCCACTGTCCCGGACAACCTAGTTGATCTTGATAATTACCGGGAACATTCGCAATGAAAAAGTTCACATCATCTGCGATCCAATGTGTTTTATGATCATAGAAAAAACGTACTGTACGATCTTCTTCTAGAACAAGCGGAATGTTGGGGCCATTTGGTTCAGCATTTGCGCCGTAATTTTCATCCCAACTTTTGTTGATAGCGACTTTATATTCATACGAGCCAGCAGGGAGCTCAAATTCCGCTTCCCACAATTGATCGACTTCATCAAAAACCATTTGTACAGCTTCACAGTCAGGTTGCCAATCGCCACTACAACCAACAAGTGCGTTAAATGATCCCGGCACGCTGACGGCTTCAGGTTGTGAGGACTCATCTTGTGCTTCAACAGGGGAAAATGTAGGGGAAGGGCTGATTGCCCAAGCAAAAATAACCAATAGCGTTAAAAATGCACCAATGCGTATTAATCGGTGAGAGGCTGAGTTCATAAAACAAAACTCCTTAAATATTATTTTGAAAACTCCACTTTGAGAGCAATATCTTCATATTGCGCCTTCGATTGTCCCTATCTTTTAATTTGCTGTCAACGAATATCAAAGTATTAAGGTCAATTGTTATACAAAAACAGGGAATATTGTTACTATGGAAACACCTCATGTGTAATAAATTAAGGAGCATAGCAAACATGACTTATGAAACCCTGCAATACGAACTCTATGAAGGCATTGCTACAATTCGCTTTAATCGTCCTGATAAGTTTAATGCCCTAAATAAGACCGTATTATCAGAACTTAGCAAAGCACTTAAAGATAGCGCGCGTAATTCTGAAGTGCGCGTTATTGTTCTAACAGGAGAGGGGAAAGCATTCTGTGCTGGGCAGGATTTATCCGAACTAGACCCCGAAACACCATTACTTTATACCGTTCGTCATCACTTTAACCCTGTTTTGTTGACAATGCGACAGCTTGAAAAGCCTATCATCGGTGCCATTAATGGTGTTGCTGCGGGTGCAGGTTTGGGGTTGGCTTTGGCTACTGATCTGCGAGTTATGTCTAATAAAGCGAGTTTTGTTTTTGCCGCATTCTCTCGCATTGCGCTTGTGCCAGATAGCGGACTTACTTATTTCTTGCCACGACTTGTAGGCATGTCAAAGGCTTTTGAATTATTACTATTAGCCGATAGCCAACATCGTATGTCTGCTGAGGAAGCAAAATCGTGGGGATTGTGTACCCTTATCGCTGATGCTGAAGATTTTATGACAACAGTACAACAATTCGCTTCCCAGATTGCTGATATGCCTTTAAATGCGGTCGGCATGACTAAGCGATTGCTCAATAAATCTTGGGATTATACTTTTGAACAAATGCTGGATTTAGAAGCCCAGTTGCAAGATGCAGCTTCCCGCCATCCAAATGCCCATGAGGGAATACAGGCTTTCTTGGAAAAACGTACTCCAAATTTTAGATCATAGGCACATTCAGCTTTTTAATTGTTTGTCGATTTGATTATGTGCTAAAATAAATGTAATTAAATCGTCGTTCAATTAAATTCTTTTTTAGATCGGAGCTAAATCTATCATGGAACATGTGACTTCTAATGCTGGTATTTCGTTTGAGCTGACTTCTGAGCAGAAAATGCTCCAAGAAAGTGTCCGTGATTTTGTCGCCAAAGAGATTATTCCCCAAGCCGAACACTATGATCGTACTGCTGAATTTCCGTGGCCCATCATTGAAAAAGGTAAGCAGCTCGGTTTAACGGTGTTGAATATTCCAGAAGAATATGGTGGCATGGGAGCAAATACGCTAGAAGAGTGTATTGTCGGAGAAGAACTTGCCTATGGATGTTCTGGCATTAGCACAGCTCTGACCGTCAATAGTCTAGCTGCCTTACCTATTATTGTTGGTGGTACAGAAGAACAAAAGAAAGAATGGCTTGGCCGACTAGTGGACGGTCAAATGGCCGCTTATTGTGTGACTGAGCCCGGTGCAGGTTCAAACGTCGTTGGAATGCGTACTCGTGCAGAACGACGAGGTGATGTATACATCGTCAATGGTAGTAAAACCTTCATCTCTAATGCTAACGTAGCTGACTTTTTCACTGTTTTTGTTGTAACTGATCCCGCTTCAGGGCATAAAGGTCTCAGCTGTTTTGTCATCGATGCCAAATCGCCGGGGGTTTCAGTTAGTAAGCATTTTGACAAACTTGGACAACGCGCTGCAGATACTGCCGAAATTACGTTTGAAGACGTAGAAGTCCCCGCCTCTAATCTCATTAGCTTACAAGAAGGATCAGGATTTCTCATTGCTATGAAGGTCTTCGACAAGAGTCGCCCACCTGTGGCATCAGGAGCCGTGGGGGTGGCACGTCGTGCTTTTGAAGAGTGCTTGCGATATGCGCAAGAGCGCGAAACGTTTGGCGTACCCATCTATCAACATCAAGCTGTTGGACACATGATTGCTGATATGGCGATGAATATTGAGGCTGCTCGTTTGCTTGTTTGGCGTGCCGCCGCGATGGTTGATGCTGGTGGACGTAACGCCAAATATGCCTCGATGGCAAAAGCCTTTGCTGCTGATGCTGCCATGAAGATCACCACAGATGCCGTACAAGTTTTTGGTGGCTATGGTTATATGCGCGAGTATCCTGTCGAAAAACTCATGCGTGATGTAAAAGTATTCCAAATTTACGAAGGCACGAGCCAAATCCAGCGCAATATTATTGTGCGCGAATTGTTCCGCCAATAAATTCATCTATGCCACGCCTTGCTTCTCACAGTCTGGCGTGGCCACCAAAACATTATGGAATTCCAAAAATAAAGACACGTCCCACAAAATCAGCAACAGCAAGAAAGCGCTCATCCGGTGACCACCACAGATCATGCACGTTAATATTGTTGGGCAGCGGTAAATTGGCGCGCCGCAGTTCTACTTCTCGGCTATTAACACCTGTTACAGGTGTTAAATCCCATAAGAAAACATCCTCAGCACCAGATAAGGTTATCATCATGCTTTGATCTTGCGAAAGCAAGGCGCGCTTGACTCCACGTCGATGATTAGGAAGTTCAACCCATAATGCTTGGGTTTCAAGATTCCAAATATATACGCTCAAGTCATCGCCATAAGTAATGAGTTTGCTGCCATCATTGCTATATTGAGCTTCACTACCGACGGCACCATTGGGAACAATCATGCTTGCTTGACGAGACCAATCCGCTGTGTCATATAAGTAGATAACCGTTTCGGTAAAAATTGCCAATTGCTCATCATTGGGTGAAAACAAAACTTGTTTTGGATTATTGAAATCTTTTAGCTCAAGGAGCATATCATTCGTAGCGATGTCCCAAATACGCACGACATTGTCTGCACCTAAGGATACGAGATATTTGCCAGAATCAGAGAGCGCAATAGAAGTTACTGGCACAACAGGATGTGCGTTGATTTCTGCTATAGGTTCAAATGGGTTTAGCGAAACGATATACACCATGCCGCGTTCACCAGAAGTTGCAACCCAGTTGCCACCATTCCCGAAAGTTATAGAACCAATTAAGTCTGTTTCACGCTGAACAGGTAACGTTGCTACTTGGTTGCCATTCTGCATTGACCATTGGCTAATGGTGCGCTTGCGATCAATGATGTAGAAATATTCTGCAGACGGATCGAAAAAAGCCCATATTGGCTCTAAAGTCCCCACGCCACCAATGTTTTCTCCTGAAGTAGTATCCCAAATATTAACTCTTTGATCGCCAGCACTTACTGTAGCTAAATAGCGGCTATCTGAAGAAAAAGACATTTGAAAAACAGTTGAACCATGTCCATCTAATCGCCCCACCAAAGCAATACGGGGGGCTGTTGTTTGATTAATTGCTGCTGTACTAACACGCCAAGCAACAGGGGTAGGCTCAGCAGGCGTAGCGGTATTATCCGTATCTCCACAAGCTGCGATCAAGCCTAACAAGAACACCAATATTAAACGCCAAATATACTTTTGCGCTACATTTTGAAGCATAGGGCTTTTACCTTACATATTCGTTGCTTAAAATGGTATGCGTTTTGCAGAACAACTTCAGCAATGTTGAAAATTGTACCATGTATATCGATAGGACTTGCGTCTATATTTGTACAGATCAAAACACAACTTGCATTTATGCTGGTTTGTATCTTGATCATCGTAGGTAAAACGTGATACACATCGAACCCTGCTATTGTAAAGAACCCTGAAGGAAACTGATCGTATGCGGCGTTGGTTGCCAGAAATAGGTGTTGTGCTCCTCTTTTTCATTTTACCGATGATTTTATTTTGGCCAGTGACCTTAGGCGGCAAAACCATAGTCCCTGCCGATAACCTATATCAATATGAGCCTTGGGCTTCAGCAAGAGAATCAATGGGTGTTGCGGATATTCCGCAGAATGCATTGCTTTCTGATCTTGTTCTACAAAATTATCAATGGAAGGTCTTCATTCGGGAAAATCTAGCAGAAGGGGAACTCCCTCTTTGGCAACCTAATCAGTTCGCAGGAACGACCTTTTTCGCCAATGGCCAACATAGCATGTTGTATCCTTTCAGCGTTATTTTCTACATACTACCGCTTCACAATGCCTATGGGTGGTTTTTAGTATCACAGCTATGGCTTGCTGGTTTGTTCATGTATATCTTCTTGCGTGGGATTGGGTTTACTCGAACGCCAGCATTTTTGGGGAGCATTACTCTAGAACTGAGCAGCTTTTTTGTAGTGAGTTTAGTACATCCTATGATTCAAGCTGGGGCAGTATGGTTGCCGCTGCTGTTGCTTATGATCGAGTTAGTGCTCCAGCGTCGCCCATTCTTAATGTCACAACGTCCCGCTACCTTGCCATGGGTTGTCATTGGTGGCATTGCACTGGGTATGGTGCATTTTGCTGGACATCTTGAAATTGCTTACTATACGTTGTTAGTGATGGCTTACTATGCTGCGATGCGTTTAGCGTTACATTGGTGGCATCATCGTTCTGAATGGAGATTGGTCATTCAGCAAGGACTGCTGCTCTGTTTTATGGTGGCTTTGGGCTTTGGCATAGGTGCAGTACAATTTATTACTGGGTTTGAAGCCGCTCAGGAGAGCTTCCGTACAGAACGCGAAAGTTCATCATATGAAACTGTCACTGATTATGCTTTACCTCCGCGTCATGTTGCTAAATTTTTATTGCCAAATATCTATGGCAACCCATCCCACCACAGCTATATTGATGCTTTCTCTCTAGAAAGCGTTTCCATTCGAGACTCTTGGCTTCAGTATGATCCTAACCTTAAATATCCTCCCACAACAACCGATTTTGGGCTTAAAAATTATGTTGAAGGGGGCGCGTATATTGGGATATTACCATTATTATTAGCCGTTATAGGAATTTTTAGTGCTTTAGCCGAATGGTCTAAGCATACACAACAAAGCGGGCCACCTTATCGCTTCATCTTCTTAAGCCTAGCGGCTATTGCGGCAACTTTTATGTTTGGGTTACCGACCTATGCCATTTTGTACTATGGATTGCCGGGTGTGAATCAATTGCATACGCCATTCCGTTGGATATGGCCCTTTACAGTATGCTTGGCTGTTTTTGTGGCATATGGTGTGATGAGTTTACAGCAACGACACTATCAACGCGCTTTTAGAATAGCAGGCATATTCGTCATGCTTACTGGTGTTGTTGTAGCAACAGCCTTGCTCATAAGTCGGTTGATGTTCACAACCATGTGCCCAATCATTGAAGAGGTTTATAGAGGCTTAGCGCAAGCCTCATTTGCCTTTGTCGATGTTGAGGGATTCTATAGCTATGAGTTAGCCAATTTCACAATTTTTGCGTTGTTATGTATTTTCAGCGGCATCATCATCATTTTAAGCCAACAACAGAAAGAACGGCAATGGCGCGGTATTGCTGTTTGGGTCATATTAGGTAGCGCAATTATTAGCGTAGACATGTTCATCGCACATTGGAGTTTTTACCCTCGCTCAGAGCCAACATGGTTAACTTATACACCACCATCTATTCAATGGTTACAGGATAAAATGCGGGACGAAGGCCCATTCCGTATACAAGCGTATTCATGGGAGGAAGACCCTCTTCATGCAAATGCGGGTTGGTCTTATGGTTTACATGATCTACGCGGCTATGATAGCTTATTTAGCGCAAACTACGCCGAGTTAATGGCGAAAATTGCACCTCAAGATCAGCTTGACTTTAATCGTATTGCACCAATTGGGTGGGATAATCCTACGGCTTTGGCGAACCCCATACTCGATCTGCTTAATGTCCAATACATTATCACCGATTGGCTCATTCGCCCTGAAGATGATCCGACAGCATTAGGCTATGAAGAGGTGTACGTAGATGCGGGTGTGCGCATCTATCGAAATATCAATGCTTTGCCGCGCGCTTATACCGTTCCATTACCTCAAAACGGCAGCCGTTATGAAGCTGGCGAAGGATGCGACACGCCCATTCAGCCTCAAAACCCTAACGATCTTAAATATATTCCACCACTAAGCGGCACTTGTATCGA
>RFGP01000061.1 GCA_003697365.1 Chloroflexota bacterium
GCATATCCTGTTAGGCGATTGAAAAGCTCAGTCACATCTTCAGACATCCATCGATCATCTGTCAAAAAGCTGAGATCGGTGTAAAGCCGTGCCGTCTCAACATTATAATTACCTGTACCTAAATGCACATAGCGGCGTAATTTATCCCCTTCACGTCGAACAACTAAAGCTACTTTGCAATGTGTCTTTAAGCCAACCAAGCCATAGACGACATGCACCCCTTCTGACTCTAATTTACGTGCCCATGTAATATTGTTAGCTTCATCAAAGCGTGCTTTTAATTCAACCAACACCGCTACTTGTTTTCCATTTTCAATGGCTTCTAGAAGCGCTTGTACAATTGGAGAATTGCGCCCTACGCGATACAACGTCATCTTAATTGCCAAAACATCCGGATCATGGGCTGCGGTACGAATAAAATCGACAATGGGCATAAAAGAATCATAAGGGTGGTGCAACAAAATCTCATGTCGGCGAATTGCTTCAAAAATATCGTTAGGTGGTTGCAATGCCTGTAAATGGCGCGGTGTAAAAGGAGGATACTTCAAATGTGGAAAATCAAGTGATGCAATTTCAAACAAATCAGCTAAACCAAGAGGGCCATCAATCACGTATAAATCCCGCTCGGTTATATCCAAATGGTGCATGAGCATTTGGCGCATATGTTCTGGCATCGATTTTTGCACAGCCAAACGCACAACATGCCCAAATCGACGTTGGCGCACTCCTTGCTCAATTGTCTCTAACAAGTCTGAGGCTTCATCTTCTGAAATTTCAACATCTGCATCGCGCGTTACACGAAACGCATGAGCTTCTTCTATTTCCATACCCGGAAAGAGCATGTCCAAATTTGCACGAATCACTTCGCTCATATAAATGTAGATATGAGGTGCGCGTGCTGGTCCCAACTGATAACGCTCTACAATATCCGAAACATGCAAAAAACGCCGTAAATTGGCTCCTATAGGCACCTTCAAACGTGCGAAACGTGCTTGTCCACGGTCATTTTTTAGCGAGATCGCTAAGTTAAGGCTTAAGTTAGATATATGGGGAAAAGGCCTTCCGGGATCAACAGCAAGCGGAGTCAAAACAGGAAAAATGACCTCTCTAAAATGCTTGCGCATGGCTTCTTGTTCAACGGGTGTAAGTTCGTGATAATACCGAATAATAATGATGCCATGCTTAGCAAGTTCTGGCTTAATATCTTCTTCCCAACAACGCCTTTGCTCGTTTTGTAAAGGCAAAACTTTCGCCCGAATGGCCTCTAATTGCTCGATAGCATTCATCCCATCAGCGGGCAGTTTGGTCACCCCTGCTGCGATCTGTTGGTGTAGCCCTGCGACGCGAATCATAAAAAACTCATCAAGATTATTTGAAAAGATCGCCAAAAATTTCACCCGCTCCAACAAAGGATTACGCGGGTCAAGGGCTTCTTCAAGAACACGCGCATTAAAATCAACCCAACTTAACTCACGGTTTATATATAACGATGGGTCACGTAAGTTAACGAATTCTTGTGTTTGAGTTTTCATCACCGCTCCCATTATTCATTGCAATCGCTTTCATTATATCATGTCAGATCAGATTAAATGTTTTATGAAAGGCGGGGTTTCGTAGCAGAACAAAATCCTGTTATCATGTATCGTTGTTGCGCGATAAAACTTTGCATCATTCATATCGTTAGGAATATGTGTTGATGAATAAACAGTTCTTTATAAGCCTCTTGCTTCTAACAATCCTTGCTTTTCTTCCAACAACAAGCAAAGCACAAACAGATTCACCTAGTACACCCATTCGCGTGTGGATCGGTTGGGATTTACCACGCGAATTTGAAATGATGATGTCGCCCTTGTTGGCAACCTCAGATTATCAACGTACTTTTGATCAAGAGAGTGCCGATTTACGTCTAACCTCTGGGGTGACTAATAGCGCCATATCTAGCTATTGGTTATATGTGCCCGTGGTGGCTTTTGCCAGCACAGCTGAAACGATTCAGTACGATGACATACAACGTTATTGGCAAGGTGACTCATATGCATTAAATGCGCTAAGTGGTGTTGACCAGCCTATGAGCTTGTTGGTGACAGATGAAACACTCTCAGCTTTACAACAAATTTTGGGACAACCTTCACAGAACGCACCTTATCTGCGCGTTACAAATGATCAGCTTGTTGCGCAATTATGGGAGCAGCGTCCGACAGCATGGACAATTGTACCCTTTCATCAACTTACCCCAGAAATGAAAGTCTTAAAGCTAGATGGAATTGACATTTTTAGCCCTGAATTTGAGGTAAATGCCTATCCATTACAACTAACCGTTGGGTTCACGGGCGACGATGTAGCCATTGGGCGCGCCATCGAAGATTTGCGACAAGCGGGCACGTGGCGCGGTTCAAACCGCAATAGCGAACAATTGACTCGTGTTGTTCTTAGTGGTGTCACCGCTCTAACGCGAACCACAGCCGATGTTATCGTTAACAGCGGCAACGTTTTATTGCCTAGTGAGGGTATTATAGATTTTGTGCAAGATGCTGACATTTTCCACACTAGTAATGAGGTTTCGTTCAGCGAGCAATGCCCTCGTCCACAAACGCCCAATGTCGGCACAACATCATTTTGTGCATATCCAGAGTTTATAGAGCTCTTCACACATTTAGGGATTAATGTTATTGAACTAACGGGTAATCATCTCAATGATCGTGGGCCGGCAGCCTTTCGGCAAACACTTGATCTCTATGATGAAGTTGGGATTTCATATTATGGTGGTGGGCGCGACCTTGAATCTTCACGGCAACCGCTTATCCTTGAAAGCAATGGAAACACCATCGCTTTTCTTGGTTGCAACTATTATGATGCCAATCAAGGATACTTAGGGCCATTAGCTAGTGATGAACGCGCAGGTGCTTCCCCTTGTGATATGACTTACATCGAACAAGAGCTAAGGCGCTTGAGCACAGAAGTTGATGTTGTGATCATGACCATTCAAGATTATGAAAATTATCGCTATGATGCTCTTCCTAGTCAGAAAGAACGTATGGCTCAATTCATCGCGTGGGGTGCTGATGTTGTGATTGGAAGCCAAGCCCACCAGCCTCATGGCTTTGAATTTGTCGCTCGTGAGGGGCAACCTGTTGGTTTTGTCCATCATGGATTAGGAAATTTGTTTTTTGATCAAATGGCACAAATTGGCACTCGACAAATGTTCATCGACAAAGTCATCATCCATGAGGGTCGGGTCATTTCTGTAGAACTTTATACAGGACTGATCGAAAACTATTGTTGTCCGCGTCCTATGACAGAAGCAGAACGTGTAGATTTCTTAAGAACAATATTCGAGGCAAATGGTTGGTAATGAATCGCTTTAAATTGCTCATTTTGCTTTTGGTGGCAGCTTCGCTTGCATGTACACTCACACGCAATCCTCCCCCTACACTAACGCCACTGCCCCCAACATTTACACCAAATTTCACTGCAACAGCAATTGCATTGTTGCCAACAGAGACTTACACGCCATCACCAACGGCTTTCCCAACCGATACACCCTTGCCCACATCAACGCCAACAAGCACATACACGCCAAGCCCAACTGATACACCTTTGCCCACATCAACGCCATATCCAGAAATTCAAAGAGACAACGAGGTGCTCTTCTTCGACATCCCCAATACAATTCAAGGTGGTTTATCTACGGCGTGGTTATCCTTCACGCTAACCAATAGCCTAATTTTTGAGACAAGCGGAACAGAAAATGGCGAAACCGCAATGGTCAGTGTCTATTTAGCCAATCCGATTAATGGCCAG
This sequence comes from Chloroflexota bacterium, assembly GCA_003697365.1. Taxonomy (GTDB): domain Bacteria; phylum Chloroflexota; class Anaerolineae; order Aggregatilineales; family J027; genus J027. The sequence continues at coordinate 3,802 of RFGP01000061.1, forward strand.
CGTGTTAAAGTCATAGATTTACCATCTAGTGTAGGTAATCGTATATACTGGTCACCTACAGGGTTACATCTTGCTTATTTTATCCCTGAAGATGGACTCTATCTGTTAGATGTACAATCAGGGCGCTCACAAAGACTGTTTAAAAGTGAAAGTTTACTCCCCCGTGGCATCATTGGACACCAGCCCGTTTGGTCACCCGATGGAACACGCCTTGCATTCGTGTTGCCAACTGCCTATGCAACAGATATTTACATTGTCAATGCAGATGGAACAGACTTCCAAAACATCACAAATTCCCCCACCTATGACTTCTGGCCGGCTTGGTCACCTGATGGTACCAAGCTCGCATTCGTCTCTGATCGTTTAACGTGCCCTAGTTGGTATCCAAATGTTCCCGATACATGCGATCAGCCGAATGCATCCCCACCTCAAACAGGAGCGTTGTTCGTTTATGAATTCATCATCAATCGATTTTCCTTGATCAACGCCAACCCCGTGAACAGTCCTCCTGAGTGGATCAACACTCGTCTAATAGGTGTTTCTTCTGGCAGCCTTGATCCTCTATCAAACGCAAGCGATCTTTGGGTTTATGATGTTGCCGCGGGCTCTACTTGGCGTTTAAACCCAGATGATAATGCCATTTATGCCGCACCAGCATGGGAACCAAACGGTCAATTTGTCATGTTTCAACGTATTGAGCAAACATCAGAAATTATTTTTGCTAATCGCTTTGGTGAAGTCATTCAACGCCTATCTGACTATATTTTTGTGCGTTATGGGTTAAGAGGACATTGGTCACCTGATGGAACACGTTTAGCCATTGGTGGGAGTAATCGTCAATGTCCTTATGGTATTTTGATATTTGATACCAGCTTTGAGCTTGTTAATACTCCCTCCACTTCTCTACTAGCTTGTGATCCTGTTTATGATCCTACTGGACGATATGTTGCTTATGAAGGGATACGAGTGGCACGTGGTACAGATGGGCGTTTAGACATTATCATTGCAGATCAAAACGGCGTTACCATCCGTAATCTCACTAGCGATCTAGAGGGAGAGCTTAAGTTATTAGGATGGGTTGGCCCAACATTCGGCGAGTAATCATTCTCACTTTTCCTAGAGAAAAAGCAAAAGCACCTCAGAAAGGTGCTTGCTTTTTTTAGCTTAGAGAATTATCCCAGCTTAATCGCCTGCAGGGGATGGTTTCTCCTCTTCAACCTTTTCTTTCAGAGCCACCTTTTCAGGTTGCTCACCAGATTGCCAGCGAATACGCGGAACAATGGCATCTGCAATGATGCGATCTTTGAATTGAATCACTCGTTGGATTACAGACTCCACTAAAGATTCTTGCAAGTAGCGAGGCTTCAGGCCTAAATCAAGCAAGTTGCTATGAACTGGGTTATAGTAATGATTCTCTTTCTCAACACGTGGATTTTCGTATTGAGCAATTTCTACATCAATGCCAACTTTCTTAGCCGCATTTTTGACGATAAAGGCCAACTCTCGCACAGAGAATGATTCTGTGAATTGATTAAAAACGCGCATTTGACCGCGCTCTGCGGGATGCATCATAGCCAATTCAACACATTGTAAAGTGTCAAGGATATTCAAATAACCACGTACTTGTGTACCCGAACCATATAAGGTGAGTGGAATACCCGCGACGGCCTGAACACAGAAGCGATTGAGCGCAGTCCCAAAACTCTCATCATAGTCAAAGCGCGTCAAAAGTCGATCATCTAATTTTGTTTCTTCGGTTTCAATACCATAGACAACACCTTGATTCAAATCAGTTGAGCGCAATCCCCAAGTGCGGCACGCAAAGTAGATGTTGTGGCTGTCATGCACCTTTGTGAGGTGATAGAACGAGCCGGGTTGCTTTGGAAAAGGCAATACATCTTTGCGGCCTTTGTGCTCAATTTCAATATAACCTTCTTCAATGTCAATGTTCGGTTGGCCATATTCACCCATTGTGCCTAATTTAATCAGGTGGGCTTCTGGCGTAAAGTCGCGCATTGCAAACAACACATGCAGAGTCCCTGTCACGTTATTATGGTGTGTGTGTACAGCATGATGAACATCGATCATCGAATAAGGTGCGCTTGGAATTTCGCCATAGTGAATGATCGCTTCTGGACGAAACTCCTTAAATACACGCGAAACAAAATCCCAGCTTGTGAGATCGCCAACAAAAAATTCTATGGTTTTGCCGCTCACTTCACGCCATGCGCTAACACGTTGTGGCAACAATTGAATTGGAGTGAGGCTATCGGTACCTCTTTCAAGGTGCATTCGGCGACGCAAGTAATTATCGACCACCGCTACTTCATGGCCCTTACGAGAAAAGTACATCGCAGTAGCCCAACCGAGATAACCGTCTCCACCTAAAATCAATACACGCATAATCGTGTTGTTCTCCTTAATGACTAGAATTTCGTGAAAAATGCTATAGGTTTATAACAGAACAAAGTGTGATGAGTTACGTTTTTTTTGTTTAAACTCCACAACCTCCTCGCCTGTTTCATTCTTCGCCTACATTTTCTGAAAAACGCGGCGAAAAACGAGTTCCTTTTAATGAAATATTATTTGTTTGCAATGTATGGGCATCAGCTTCTTTAACAATAACTTTTGGTGTTGTAGGACGTAATAATTGAAATTCAGATGAAAGGGGAATTCGGACGCTGATTTTAGTGCCTTTATTAGGCTTACTTTTTATGGAAAAAGTTCCGCCAGCCAATTCTGCACGTTCGCGCATACTCACCATACCCAAACTACCGCGTCTAGCATAGCTATCGTTAATAGCCTGCACATCAAAACCAACTCCATCATCTTGAACTTCAATGACAGCTTCGTTCACATCTCGATAGAGTCGAATTACAATATGATTTGCTTGAGCATGTTTGCGAGCATTATTGACGGCTTCTTCTACCAAATAAAACACAGCTCCTTGAGCATCAGCTTCTAACCAACGATCTGCCTCTTCATCAGCTTCCACAAAAACGTTTAGATTATATGTTTCTCGCATCTTTTTGGCCATTTCATTGAGTGCTGCCACCAGCCCCTGACTTTCTAGCACAAGGGGGCGCAATGCGAATAACATATGACGAATTTGCTTTGTGGTTTTGTTGGCTAGTTCAAAAACCTTTGACAACTCTTCATAGGCTTTACGAGCATCCCCATTCCGAATAAGCGATTGAATAGCGCCGATGCGCATAGCTATAGCTGAAACAGTTTGCGTGGGGCCATCGTGCAAATCGCGCGCCAACTTTTTACGGGCATTTTCTTCGGCTTGGACAATGCGCTCTTTCTCTTCTAGCAAGTTTTGATATAAAGCTGCATTTTGTAAGGCTACAGTAGCTTGGGTTGCTAATGCAGCTAGTAAATTTGCAGTATTAGGATCAAAAGCGTTGGATTCTGGGGCACCAAAAACAAGCACGCCATAAGTTTCGTACCCTGCCTTCAAAGGAATAGCTACTAAAGAGCGCGAGCTTTGAAACCCAACGTAGTAGCTTAATTCAGGGTCATCAACAGCGCTTTCAGCAAAAACAGGAGCCCCTTCTAGCAAAGCATCCCTCAACAATCCAGCCTGTGCAGCAGCAGTCTTCTTTAAATCTGCTAGTGTCAAACGCTGTGCGGTAGCAATATGTAGCAAATTATCAACATTGCGAAATAGAAAAACCGCACTACTCAAACGTATATCTTGCTTAGGATCGTATAGAGCGATACGTCCAAATTGCTGCACGGTTTCTAAAATTTGATTATGATCTAAGGTAACACTGATAGTTGTGGCAAGTTGATATACTGTAGCAGTACGTTCTTGCGTGTCAGCAAGCCGCTTTGCCTCAAATTCAGCTGTGTGTAAAGCTGTATCCAATCGAGATCGAATACGCCAGTTGAATAGTATTCCTCCCACAGTCACACACACGCCAAGAATTGCTGCCAACAACATAATATCCTGACTAAATCGGCTAGCAACAATGATGATGAGAAAAGCAATTGCAGCAACTATCCAAAAAAGTTGCCCATAAATTGTCATTTGCCTAGATGACTGATCGCGCATTCGTACATCTTTCGATTGTAACGACGATTTAGCAATCATCATATCAAAAAATAAAACTGCCGACGATGATGAAACGGCAGTCTTAAAACATTTATCATATTTTGTGGGCGCGAAGGGACTCGAACCCCTGACCTCACGGATGTGAACCGTGCGCTCTAACCAGCTGAGCTACGCGCCCATCTCATGCTAGATTCTAACATGCTCCGCATATGATAGCAAGATCAGTTTTCTATGATATTTTTTCAAGAATAGAACAAATATAGAACAGCAGATTTTAACCGAATATGGTATCATTAAGTATCGATTAGTAAACAATTTTGATGAAAAAATATTATGGGCTTTAGACGCAGAAATCCTGACGAAGAGAACAATAACGAAGACGAAGCTAAACGCAGTGTTAGCTCACCCTTCAGCAGACCAAGTAGCGGCTTTCAGCGTACTTCATCAACTGATGAACGTGATGTTGGCAATGAACGCTCATCTTCTCCTTTTGGTGGATCGAGCAGTACAAGTAGTAGTGCATCCCCATTTGGCAGCAGAACATCATCGTTTAGCCGTTCTGCCCCAAGTTCTAGCTCGCCGTTTGGGCGCTCGGCTTCTACATCCGAAGAGGCAAAGGAGGATTCAAGC
>RFGP01000062.1 GCA_003697365.1 Chloroflexota bacterium
ACAATTCGACCTTCATCATCTAAAACGGCGATCCGTCCCCATGGGGCACGAGCTGCCATTTGCTCAGCAGATATATCAGTGAAATGATGACGATGTACTGTTGGCGCACAAGCAAAAAATGGATGCTGCAATAGCGTATCATGTAAAAGATGGTGACAATGGGCTGCTAAAAAGTCGCGTATATCAAGCGCATACGGGCGACGTGGCTGATGTCCTAATAAACGATAACGTAAGGGATTAATCAAAAGCCACAATTCATCTCTTTTCAACCAGCCATCATGATACCATTGCGCGCGCAAACCAAATAAATCTAAAAGAAACCAATTTAAGGCGGTCACCCCCACTCGCATCCATGGATGCCATACATCAAAATCAACTAATGGCAAAGCAATAGGATGGTTTGCAAGTGTTTTCAGCCAATCGTCAAGCGTTATCCAAGCTGGCAAAGCCACACATCGATTACGAGCTTTGTTCAATAAGCGGGTACTGATGGGCATAATCAGCTGAGTTCTTCCTTAATCCGCTTAGCCAATGTCTCGGTAATACCCGGCACTTCACATAAACGCGCAATACTGGCGCGACGAATTGCGTCAATGTCGTTATCAAAAGCCTTTAATAGTGCCTTTCGTTTGGCTGGCCCAATTCCTGCAACAGCTTCTAGACGGCTTGCCATACCTTTTTTCTGTCGTTGGGCACGGTGCGTCGTGATGGCGAATCGATGTGCTTCATCGCGCACACGCTGGAGTAAATAACTTCCCTCGCTGTTACGCGGCAAAAATACGGGCTCACTCCGAAAAGGCACATATACTTCTTCAAATTGTTTAGCCAAGCCAGCAAGTGGCACATGTTCGAGCAAATCAAAGGCTTGCAAAACTTCTACTGCTACACCTAATTGCCCTTTGCCCCCATCAATTAAAAGGAGATCGGGCAAAATGCGCCAAGTTTCATTTCTATCAACTTTGTTGGGCGGCAAGTCGGCCACATTATTGATAGCATCAACATATCGCTGAAAACGACGTGTTAATGCTTCGCGCATTGATTGAAAATCATCAGAACCTTCATGAGCTATGGTTTGAATGTTGAAACGCCGATATTCACTTTTGGCAGGTGTACCTTGCACAAACACTACACGACTCGCAACGGTTGATTTGCCATGCAAAGTACTAATATCAAAACACTCTATGCGATTTGGTGGCGCGGGTAACGCAAGAGCTTGTTGAATTTCTTGAAGCGCCGTTTCATGACGAAGTGTGTCTTTTTCCCAACGCGCTTGGAACAAGTTTAATTGTTCATTAGCAGTTTCTTGAGCGCGCTGAATGAGCTTCGCTTTTTCTCCGCGCTTTGGGACGACAATTTTCACTTTCCGCCCATTATTTTGTTCGCGCAACCACGCTTCTAATATGTCTATATCGGTTATGTCATAGGGTAACAAAATTTCAGGCGGAAATTCCGCCACACTCTCATAATATTGAGGTAAAAAATCCTCAATAATTGTAGCATCATCTTCACCTTCAACGTTGATAAGAGGAAAGGATTCTGCTGAGATGAGGTTACCTCCTCGAATCACCAAAAGCTGCACCATTGCCATTTGTTCATTCCGCGCCAAACCGATCACATCTTGGTCAGCACCAATTGCAGCGATGCGATGTTGCCGAATAGTTGCGCGTTTGATCGCGAGAATTCGATCTCTTAACAAAGCTGCCCGTTCAAAATCAAGTTGTTCGGATGCTGATTCCATTTCCGTAGTAAGTTCAGAAAGTACCTCATCGGTTTTACCTTCTAAAACACGCATCAACCCTTCAATATTTGTCCAATAAGCAGCTTGATCTTGCACACCAATACAAGGAGCACCACAAAGTTTAATATCATAATATAGGCAAGCGCGCTCATCTTGCCCGTCAATATTGCGATCGCAAGTCAAAAAAGGATAAGCGCGTCGTAGGCTATCCAAGATTTGACGCACCTCCCACCCACTCGCATAGGGGCCAAAATAACGGTTACCATCGTTACGATTTACTTGGCGCGTCATTTCCACTTTTGGAAAAGGGTCACGAGTGCGAACCACAATATATGGATAACGTTTATCATCTTTCCAAATAACGTTATAACGTGGCTTATGCGCTCGGATCAATTGTGCTTCAGCAGCCAACGCCGCAACTTCAGAATCCATGACTAAAATTTTAATGTCAACAATATGCTCTCGCATCCGTAGCACTTTGGATTGCATGTTTGCGGGTTGAAAATAAGAGCGCACCCGATTACGCAAGTTTTTAGCCTTGCCAATATAAATAATTTCCCCGTGCCTATCGATCATTTGATATACACCGGGACTAGTAGGCAAGTTATCAAGAAGTTGTTGAATGGATTCAGGTGGTTGATAGCTCATAGTGTTTTTTGATAAATACGATAAAGTCGACAGGCATTCACCAACGATTTTTCTAGAAAGAGGTTCATCTTCTCATTGTCTTCTAGTACCCACCCACCATCGTAATGTTTCCAAGACAAATTAGGATCAGCAAATACTTCAAACCATGCATGAGCTAGCACAGCAATGACTCCAGAGCCATGAAATTCACGGCTGATACCAGCTAGTGCAAAGCGCAATGTCGTAACCTTACGCCGAACTTTCCAAAACCATAACGCTTTGAGCAAAGTTAAAAATTCAGGTTCGCGTAAGGAAGGACGCGCCCAATGCAAGGCTTGGTTAAGATCAGGTGTACCTACTACGAAAGCGGCAGGTTTGCCTTTGACAGAAACAAAGAACGCCATTTTAGGATCATAAACCAACTGAAGCTCTTGCACGAGGTGTTCAAACTCTTGATCAGTGAGTTCAATAAAACCCCAATTATCGTACCACCCTTCCGCATAGACTTGTCTGATGAACTCGTAATCAGCTTTTTTATTGCGAGGATTACCACGCCTATAAGTGATCCCCTCACGCTGCATAATACGTTGTGCTATACGCTTTGATTGATCACGACGTTTGGCAAAGTTTTCAGCCCCTAAGACATCCTGTAAGTCGGTGCAATATGTCAGGAGGTCTTTAATTTTGCCATAACCTGCGGCTTCAATATGGTGAGGATAATAATCATAGTTATAAGGCATCAAAATTAAGGGTGGTCTATCAAAGGGGCGCATCAATACACCTACTTCTGAGTGTAAGGTAAAAGTTGCTGGCCCCCGCAATGCCGTATATCCTCGTTCTTTGGCCCATGATTCGGCAGTTTGCAGCAAAGCCATAGCCACATCCACATCATCAACAAAATCAAATGCACCAAACCATGCGATGTTTTCATGCCAACGCTGGTTATGGCGATGATTCACAAATGCAGCAATTGTGCCCACTGGTGTTTGATCACGCCACGCGATAAAGTAATCACCTTCCATATATTGCCATGCAGGGTCTTTATGTTGATCTAGTAACTTGCGCCGACTCGATTTTAATGGTGGCACCCAATATGGAGAGTCTTTATAGAGATGATAGGGAAACTCAAAAAACACCCTATGCTCAGCCCGTGTTTGCACTTTACGGACGGTAATTGGTGACATGGCGTGATCCTTGCGTTTTCAAATACTCAACGGATAAAGCTCTTCTTGATTATACAAAATTTTAGCCCCGCAACAGACGTGCTAAAATCGCTTTTTGTGCATGTAAACGATTATGCGCTTGTTGGAAAATGCGAGATTGTGGCCCATCTGCCACCCCATCTGTGATTTCTTCACCACGATGAGCAGGCAAGCAATGCAACACAATTGCATGTCGTGGTGCATTAGCGACCAGCGTCTCGTTAACTTGATAAGGCGGAAAAATTCGGCGACGTTGTTCTGCTTCTGCTTCTTGCCCCATACTCGTCCATGTATCTGTATAAATAACGTCTGCATTGGCAACAGCTTCTTCAGGAGTCTCTGCTACATCATAGCAATCAAGAAAAGAAGCATCTTCAGCGCGTCGGATAGTTTCAGCATCTAAATAATAGCCTTCTGGGCCACAAAATACCAAACGAAAACCAAATTTGGCCGCAGCAAATAGCAATGAACGAGTGACATTATTCCCATCTCCTAGATAGGCTACAATGCGCCCTTCAATGTCACCACCAAATTCTTCCCAAATGGTCAAAACATCTGCCATTGCTTGGCAAGGATGATTATAATCGCTCAGCCCATTGATGACGGGAACAGTCGCCCACTTCGCTAATTCTTCTACATGTTCATGATCAAAAACACGCGCCATAATCCCAGATACATAACCACTCAAAACACGTGCTACATCGGCTATAGATTCTCTTACACCTAAGCCTATTTCATTTGGCCCAACATAAAAAGCATATCCCCCCAAATGTTGCATCCCCATTTCAAAACTGATGCGTGTACGTAAGGATGGCTTTTGGAAAACCATTGCTAAGGACTTGCCTTGCAAAACAGGACGATTGCCACCAGTTTGATATTCACGCTTGAGGAAAATTGCTTCTTCAATTAATTGTTTCAGATCAGCGCTAGACCAGTCTAGTAAACTAAGAAAATGCTGCATAATACCTTTTTATCCTCCGATTTACGTTAAAAATAGGCTTTACATTTTAACCTAAAGAACCTATTGTAGCAGTACTTGACTTCTTTTCTTACCAAAAGTGCGCCCAAAGCCCATAGATTTATCTATGGGGATGTAGGGCGCTTGACACCTTGATGGCTTTATGTTAGAGAATACTTATAAGAATTCGCTATAGGTAAAATCAGGAAGTCCTAAGAGCGTGTAGTGAAGAAAACGGGTTGGGGCATCAACCCTGTCGGAGACGGTGTAAGACGTGTTTCGCACGCGACCGTTGTGGATAGCAAGAATCCCCTGCCTTTAGGCATGGGGA
>RFGP01000063.1 GCA_003697365.1 Chloroflexota bacterium
GACCATTGTTCCAAAACCAACAGGAACAATAATTTGTGACCACAAATCATTGCCATACATGACTGGGTATAAACGAAGCAACAGATAGATACCCGCTTTTACCATTGTTGCAGAGTGAAGATAAGCGCTCGCTGGTGTAGGAGCACTCATCGCGCCGGGCAACCAAAAGTGAAAAGGAAATTGCGCGCTTTTGGTAAAAGCTCCTAGCAAAATAAGTAACAAGATAGCTGTATACCAATCATGATCAACAAGCTGCTTGGTATGAAGAATAGTAGCAAGGTCAGTGACAAATCCTGTGCCGTTAATTTCAGCAACGGCAAGTCCAAGTAATACAAGTCCGCCAATAAGCGCTAAGCCACCACCACCAGTAATGATAAGCGCCTGTAAGCCACCAAAGCGCGCTTCTGGGTCTTTGTCACCCTTAAAACTGATGAGCAAGAACGAGGTAATGCTTGTGAGTTCCCACATGATAAACATCGTAATGATGTTTCCGGCAATCACAAGCCCAAGCATTGCCCCTGCAAACGTCATCAGAATTGTGTTAAAGCGAGTTTGTTCATCTTTATCTTCAAAATAATAGCCTGAATAGAAAAATATGATTGCGCCGATGCCGCTGATAATTAACGAAAACAGCAAAGAAAGGCCATCAAGATAGAATGAGGCATTAATTCCTAACTCAGGCATCCATTCAATCGTGCGGCTGACATTTTGGTTACCTTCTACATAAGGAAAATAACCAATAAACGCGATAAACAACAGTAACATAGCGCCTGTTGTTAGTGCTGTTTGTGCTGTTTTAGGGAGCCAACGGCGCACTTCTGGAATTGCTAATAGAAGTGCAATTACAAAAGGCACTGCATTTAGAACGAGTATATCCATAATATTTTTTGTATCGCTCTCCTACAATGACTTGCAGCTAATTGCCACATACATTCATACCAAGACGAATCGAGGTTAGCACTGATCAGAGTATATGTCGATGATTAAAGGCTTAGATTGTTGCTTTGCACAACGCAGGCGACGGGTACTACGACGTATTAAAAGATAGCGGTAGATACTAAAATCCATTCCTAAATACAAGCTAAGTGGAAGATGAAATTTACATGAGTTAGACTTTAATATGTTACTTCCCAACATACTTATGCTATAATGTTGTTATCAAAACTGAATGTAATCAAGGGTCATCTTTTACCTAATGATGAAATACCTTTATTGCGCTTGTTGTTGTTGTGAGAAGCAGGAGGGCATCCGCTAGAGCTCGCAACAAACACAAGCTAACCAAGTTCCTAATAGACAATTAGCTAAAAACCAGCAGCTTAAGCGTGGTATACCTCCTGCGGCAAAGCCGTAGCGTTGGATCAGACCACGCTTTTTAACACCTGCTGGTTTTTTGGTTTAAATCAAGATGATTCACTGATAGATAGGAATAGTTATGGTCTCGCTTATACAACAAGCTATCCAAGTAAAACACTTAACTGAGAGCATAGGGAAAACCCCACTCATTGGGTTTCAAAGAATCACAGATCACCTCCCTGCTAATGTGCAAATTTTGGCGAAAGCAGAATGGCAAAATCCGGGAGGAAGTGTTAAAGACAGAGCAGCCCTCAATATCATTACGTCAGCAATAAAAGAAGGAAAACTAGGCCCAAATATCACGTTACTCGATAGCACAAGCGGAAATACAGGCATTGCCTATGCCATGCTTGGTGCAGTATTAGGCATTAAAGTTCATCTATTTGTGCCCGCTAATGCGAGTCCAGAGCGCATAAAAATATTACGCGCTTATGGCGTGCATCTCACACTTACTGATCCTTTAGAAGGATCAGATGGCGCTATTTTGGCTGTACGTCAACTTGCTGAGGCTGAACCCGACCGCTATTTCTATGCAGATCAATACAATAACCCAGCTAATTGGCAGGCACATTACAATACCACTGCGCCCGAAATTTGGGAGCAAACACAAGGTGCTATTACACACTTTGTCGCAGGTCTAGGCACAACAGGAACATTTACTGGAACGGCTCGTCGGCTAAAAGAATTCAATTCATCTATTGAGGCTATATCAGTCCAACCCGATTCTCCCTTTAATGGTCTAGAAGGGCTGAAGCATATTCCTACTGCCATACGTCCCGGTATTTATGATGAGACTTTGGCCGATCGAAATTTAGAAATTGGTACCGAAGAGAGCTACCAAATGGCACGCCGACTTGCCCGTGAAGAAGGCTATTTAGTAGGAATTAGCTCAGCTACAGCGATGGTTGCAGCATTGAAGATCGCTGAAGAAGTCGCAAAAAGCGGACGTTCAGCAACCATTGTGACCATTTTTCCTGATAACGCTTACAAGTACCTTAGCGATGCGTTCTGGACAAGTGAACTATGAAACTCTTGTTGCCCAACGAGCTTTACCCAAATATCGTATCTCATCTGTGTTCAACTTACCCAAACGAAGGTGGCGGCTTTTTAGTTGGCAAGATACACCAAGACGAACAACGAGTTGTTGAAGAAATTTATCCCGTTGAAAACACCTTTGCTGAACAAGAGCAATTTCATCGTTTCTTAGCAGAGAGCAGCGCTTATCAACAAATCGAAGACATGGCCGATGCGCGCGGTTTAACATTGCTGGGCTATTATCATTCTCACCCTAATGTAGCAGCAGTTCCATCTGAATATGATCGCATTCATGCATGGCCATTTTTTGCCTATTTGATCGTCTCAATACGAAACAATCAAGCTGTTGAAGAACGCCTTTGGCAGCTTTCTCAAGATCGAAAGTCCTTCATTGAAGGCGAGCTATTGTTTATCTAAAAACAACACACACAACACCTAACAATTAAGGAGAATTTTTCAATGCCTACAATCAAAATTCCTACCCCGTTACGTACCTATACTGGCGGAAATGCCGAAATTGAGGTCAGTGGCAATACTGTTGCGGCTATTTTAGAGGATTTGGTCGCGCAATATCCTGATCTGAAGCAACATCTTTTCCATGAAGGTCAGCTTCGTGATTTTGTGAACGTATTTATTGGTGAAGATGATATTCGCGAACGCGATGGTATCAATACGGCCGTGCAAGCAACAGATCGTTTACGTATTATCCCTAGTATTGCCGGAGGGACAGATGAAGGCATATTAAGCCAAGTTGATCATAGCGCGATCCGCACAAATCAAGCAGCAATTATCACTCTACTGTTGTTTGCATTTATTGTGCAACTACCATTGCTTGTTGGGTTTGTTTCTTTAACGCTATTCATTGGCACAATGAATGAGCGTTTGAACTTGTTTAAGCTGCTATATCAAAGTGTTTTGCGCCCACGCGGTATTCTCAAACCTGATATTAAACCTGATAATCCTGAGCCCCATCGTTTTTCTCAAGGACTTGGTGCCACATTCACAGCCTTAAGCACGCTATTTCTAATCATAAAACTCTCAGTAATTGGGTGGGGGTTGGCATGGCTTGTTATTGTGTTAGCGGGCTTAAATTTATTCACAGGTTTTTGCGCAGGCTGCTTTGTATATTATCAACTTAGCAAACACAACGTGCGCGGATTTAACAAGCGTCCCATACGTATATAAAGAGGTATGCCATGCTAGAACGATTATTCATAGTTGTTTTCATTATTACGGCTTTCGTTGCAGCATATTATCTATTCAAATATTGGCAACTTAAGCAAGTGCAAGCACAGGCAAAACTTGGCGATGCTCTAATGAATGAAATACCCGAAGGTCAGTCAGCGATTTTGTACTTCACGGCTGAGTGGTGCAGTGTTTGCAAACTCCAACAACAACCCGCAATGCAGCAATTTATAGCTGAAAACCCAAATGTTAAAGTCGTTACCATAGATATAGAGGTTATGCCAGAAGTAGCGCAACGATGGCATATCCTGAGTTTACCAACCACCATCATTCTAGATAAAAAGCATGTCCCAATTGCTATGAATCATGGTGCAGTATCTGCTCGCAAACTTGCCCAACAATTGGAGAGATAGATTCATATGACAGTTTCATTAATTCACGCAACTGATGTCGAATTATCACATGAGGAAATCAAGCGCTATAGTCGGCATTTGATCATGCCAGAAGTTGGCATAGAAGGACAGAAAAAACTTAAAGCCGCTAAGATTTTATTGGTCGGTACAGGCGGACTAGGTAGCCCAACAGCCATGTATTTAGCAGCAGCTGGCATCGGCACACTAGGACTTGTCGATTATGATGTTGTCGACGTTACGAACCTACAACGCCAAATCATTCATGGTACAAAAGATGTTGGTGTCCCTAAAATAGAATCTGCTGCCTCTACGCTTGCTGATTTGAATCCTCATGTGAAAATTATCAAGCATGAAGTGCCACTAACAAGCGAGAACGCACTAGAAATCATCAAAGATTACGACATCGTTATCGATGGCACAGATAATTTTCCTACACGATACCTCGTTAATGATGCCTGTGTAATGCTGGGCAAAGTAAATATTTACGGCAGCATCTTTCGCTTTGAGGGGCAAGTTTCCGTATTTGGTGCCGAAGATGGCCCATGTTATCGTTGCTTATTTCCTAGCCCTCCACCACCCGGCTTAGTTCCAAATTGCGCCGAAGGCGGTGTTCTAGGAATTTTGCCCGGTACCATTGGCACTTTACAAGCAACTGAAGCCATTAAAATAGTGCTTGGTATTGGAAAACCGCTTATTGGTCGATTACTGCTATATGATGCGTTGGAAATGAGCTTTGATTTTGTCAAAGTAAAAAAGAATCCCCATTGCCCCGTCTGTGGAGAAAACCCCACAATTACAGGTCTGATAGATTATGAGCAGTTTTGCGGGATGCCTGCACATGATCACAGCCAACACACTGATCTAACACCAGAGGTAATTATCCCCGCTATTTCCGTCAAGCAACTAAAATCACGTCTTGATAGCGGAGAGCAACTCGTAATTATTGATGTACGTGAAGCACATGAGCGTGATATTAGTGCCCTTGATGTTGCTATTCATATACCCAAAGGGGAAGTCAGGCAGCGTCTTAGCGAAATTCCACACAATGTTCCAGTGGTTGTCCATTGCCGTACAGGTGGACGTAGTGGAGAAGTCGTAAAATGGCTTATGGAAGAAGGCTACACCAATGTCGTTAACCTTGCAGGAGGCATTAACGCATGGGCGCGCTTAATTGATCCAAGTATTCCTGAGTATTAATTCAAAATCTATTTTGATACACTACAAGGCGCGGAGATAAAACCGCGTCTTGTAACTTATCTTGGAGAGAAGAAAACATGAGTAACATTCAGAATATTAGCCCCACACAGCTAAAACAACGCATTGAGCAAGGTGAGGAATTTATACTGATTGATGTTCGTGAAGATTGGGAATTAGAAATTAGTCGTTTAGATGCAGCCCAACAAATTGTGCTCCACACGTTACCTGAGCGCGCTGAACAAGAAATCCCTAAAGACAAGCCTGTCGTGTTTATTTGCCGTAGTGGTGGAAGAAGCCTACAGGCAGCGCTTTTTTTGGCACAAAACGGATGGGATACACAATATTTATATAACCTAGATGGGGGAATTTTGCGTTGGGCTCAAGAAGTAGACCCAACGCTGCCCACAAACTATTAAACCAAAAATTCTACCGAACTGCCTGCTGTTGGTTCGCAAACATAAAATTCTGCTTGCAAGCCAGTGGCAGCAGCATATTGTTCTTTTACAGCATCCACAAAGCCTGAAACTTGCTCACGCTGAACAAGACTTACAGCACAACCGCCAAAACCACCCCCCATGATGCGCGCACCAAAGCAGGCTTGATGTTGACGCGCTTTTTCAGTGAGAATGTCTAGCTCTTGGATTGAAACCTCATAATCATCACGTAAGCTATAATGGCTATTGTTGATCAGTTCGCCAGCTTGTGTTAAGTTTTCACTCATTAAGACATCTCGCATTTTAAGTGTGCGCTCGTTTTCTGTTACTACATGCCGAGCACGCCGCAACAGAACATCGCCTAATGTCGATGCATATTGATTCACTAAGTCCAAAGTTGCGTCTCTTAATGATTTTACCCCTAAAATTTTCGCGGCATCCTCACATTGCTGGCGACGCAAAGCATACTCAGAATCTACAAGTTGACGTGGCTTCATCGAATTGATGACAACGATACTTGCTTGCTGAGGAATAACTACTGGTTCGGTCTCTAAAGAACGACAGTCTAATAGGATAGCGTATGGCCCTTCAGGAATGGCTGAAGCCATCTGATCCATTACCCCTACTGGCACACCAGTGAATTTGTGCTCAATATCTACTGCCAACAAAGCCTTCTGTTTTTGGGTATAACGGTTGTCCCCCAAAAGTGCTAACACAGCCTCAATCGAGGCTACGCCAATTGCAGCCGAAGAGGACATCCCACCGCCAATAGGTATATCGCTACCGATCAAAATATCTGCACCACAAGGGTTTTGCCCTTGTTGTTGCATCAGCCACCATGCCCCTCGAATATACGTTGTCCAATGAGGCCAAATTGGTTCTTGAACTTGATTAGTCGGAATACTGACAAGTTCATCACCATAATCGATTGTGAAGACACAGATTTGGTCGTCCTCACGTGGGGCCACTGCCATCCAGACCGCGCGGTTTACAGCAAGTGGCATAACAAACCCTTCGTTATAATCCGTATGCTCACCGATGAGATTTGCACGGCCGGGAGCACGTACTAAATATTGCGCGTCATGCCCATACACTTGGGCAAAACGCGCTAATACAGTCTCACGAATTGTCACAAACGTAGACTCCTTATATATATTCTGTTAAGAAAAACGTTCTGATGGCAATTCTCTCAGGCGTTCCGCAGCAGATTCAGGTGTAATATCTCGCTGGGGTGTACCGAGCATTTCATAGCCCACCATAAATTTACGAATAGTAGCACTGCGTAGCAATGGCGGGTAAAAATGCGCGTGTAAGTGCCAATGTGGTTGTGGCCCACTGTTTACAGGCGCTTGATGAAACCCCATACTATAAGGAAACATTGTACGGAACAAATTATCATAGCGAATAGTAATGGCTGAGAGCGCAGTAGCTAAGCCATCACGTTCTTCAGAAGTGAGCTCATGTAAATAAGCAACTGCACGCTTAGCAATGAGCAATACTTCAAATGGCCACACTGCCCAATAAGGCACCACGATCAGCCAATACTCATTTTCATAAACAACTCTTATTTGCTGTTGTAATTCAACTTCAACGATTTCAGAAAGTAATGTTTTTCCATGTTGCTCAAAATAAGCACGCTGTGTAACGTCTTCTTTGCTCACTTCACGCGGCAGGCGTTCTGTTGCCCAAATTTGACCATGCGGATGAGGATTAGAAGCCCCCATTGCCTGACCTTTATTTTCAAATATCTGAACATAAGTCAGCCAATCGTTTTGAGCTAAATCAAGCGTTTGTTCTCCCCACATATCAACGACAGCTCGAATGCGCTCAACTGGCATATGCGCAAGCGTCCAATCATGACGTGGAGAGAAACAAATGACGCGACAAATCCCGCGTTCAGGTTGCAATTGATAAAGCGGGTGACTATTGTCAATGTGACTTGTATCACCGAGTGTGGGCAATAAAGCAGGAAAATCGTTATCAAAAACAAAAACGCCATCATACTTAGGATTTTGTACGCCCCCTACTCGTGCATTGCCGGGACACAAATAGCACGTCGGATCATAGGTAGGACGTTGCTCATCTGGAATATCCTCAACTTGGCCTTGCCACGGACGCTTGGCACGATGAGGACTTACCAAAATCCACTCATTAGTAAGCGGATTTAGTCGCCGATGTGGATATTCATAAATTGTCATTGAACTTATGCCTTGCTTAATTAGCTCTCATCACCGCCAGAGCTACTGTTATTAAGTTGTTCGCGCATGGCTGCTTCATTAGGCACAAGTGTCAGTCGTTCAGTTAAACCGACCATGCTAAACAATTTGCGGTAATGCGACGATAAGCCATAGGCATAAACCTTCCGCCCAGCACGGGTTGCATCTTCTACCAAGCTAATAACTAACCCAATGCCAGCACTATTCAAATAATCACTGTTTTCAAAATTCATTGCCAGCGTTTCTACTTTATTGACTGCAAGATGATTGTAAGCGGCATACGCTGATTCACGTGTTTGCGCTACAACATCACGCGGAAAATCGAGAAAACCCAACTTATCTTCTTGACGATGAGTGACTTCCTTAGAAGCCATTAGCGCCTCCATACTCTCAGAATTATAAAATTGCAATCTTTCTATATACAACTATAACATCAACTTATTCAAAATGCCTATCATTCACTTTCATCAACCCATTCTTCTTCATCTGCCTTAGCGACATCCTCTTCAGAAGAATTGGCCCCATTAAGGAAAATCGTCATGCGTATTTCATTACCTTCTGGTGAACGCGACACCTCGAATTCATCCATCAGATTCTGCATGAAGAACAATCCCCAACCGCGTGTTGAATCTTCACGCCCCGGCGCAGGCAAGGGGTTCGGGATAATTTGCCGCCCGCGATCTTGCACACGAATTTCGAGATGCTCATCAGATGCGCTCATCATAACTGTAACCGATGTCGCTTTATCTTCTAGGTTACCATGCTCAATGGCATTCATTACAGCTTCGGCAACAGCGGTTTTGACATCTTCTACTTTTTCATCAGGAAAGCCCATCTGCTTTGCAAGTGCTTCAGCAGCACTACGTGCTACCTTCTCAAAGCCCAAAATACTTGGAATGAAGATTTCTACGTTTTCTCGTGGCATGACGTATTCCTCATCAATTAATGGTTCACTAGCAGAAAGTTGTTGAGTAAGAACTGTTATTACATTCGTTTTATTCTCAAGCACTAAATTAGTGCTGTCTTCAATAGCTGTGGTTGGGGTCGCGCCATTGGTCGTAGATACTGCACCTACTGTTACTTCCGAAGTTTGAATCACCATAATGGTTAGGTCATCTTGTGCGTCTTGACCTGCAAGATGACGATTAACGGCATTCAATATGCGATCACGCGCACCATAAGCGTCAATATCGGGTGGAAAAGTTTCTAATAACGCCTCTAGGCGCTCAAAACCAAAAAAGTCACCGCGAGGGTCTTGGGCCTCAATAATACCGTCGCTGAACAGTACCATCATAGAACCGGGCGGCAGTTTAACAACACGTTGTGAGTAGTTTGTACGTTGTGATGCCCCCAGTGGATACCCACCAACATCGACAAAGTCCCAAGGTTGTGTTGGGGTACGCCAATAAGGTTGAACCATACCAGCATTTGCAATCGCAATCTCATATTTTTCAGGGTCAAAAATTGCAGCGATAAGCGCGCTATTCATTTGTACTTGTAACAGACGTTCCAACAAGCGCTCATTGAGGCGATTGAGCAATGCCCCCGGCTCTCGATACCGAACCACTTCATCACGTAATGCTGTCGTCAGCACCGCCATAATCAGTGCTGCAGGCATCCCCTTACCACTAACATCTCCTACGAAAATACCAACTTTTCCGTCAGGAAGCGGAATAATCTGGAAATAGTCTCCGCTAACTTGACGAGCAGGTTTTGACTCAAAAGCCATTTGTAAATGTGGAAAGTTAAATGCTTCATCAGTCGGTAGCAAGCTCGATTGAATGGTACGAGCAAGTGCTAATTCACGCTCAAAACGAGTTACATCGCGGTCATGCAAACGTGCATTTTGTAGTGCCACGCTCGCCTGATCAGCAAAGGCCTCTGCCATTTCAATATCATCTTCAGAAAAAGCGCGAATTTTGCTGCTGTTAACATTCAAAACACCAACAAATTCATCTCGCATTCGTAACGGAAGGCCCATCCACGATTTAATATCGCTACCTTCCATTGCACTCCAACGAGGATCAACACTTGTATCATCAATAATCACTGGGCGACCTGAAGTAATTACTTCTCTTGCTGCAGCTGTTTCTTCAATTGAAAAGATGCGATTTGCATGTTGTTCGACATCTTCACCCTGATGAGCAGCAACTTCTAGCTCACCGCGATTATTTAATAATAGGATTGAAGCGCTGTAATAGGGAATAATCTTCCGCAACTCGCTTAAAACTTCTTCCATTACCTCTTCAAAGTTTAGCGTAGAATTCAATGCGCGCGAAACTTCAAGCAAAGTACGGGTGGCACGCTGCATGGAAGATTGTTCTTGGCGCTCGCCAATTTCTCGCAAAAGCTGCCTAAAGCCCACGAACGCAAACGTTAAGAGGAGTAGTACAGCGCCAACAGCAATCATAAAAATTGTCCGAAGGTCAGCAGCAATAAGCTCGCTGGCTTCACGACTATCTCGGCTGACAAGAACAATAAATTTTCGCCCTAATAACGTCGCAGGCGAGAACGTCCCATTATATTCAGTATCGCCAAGTTGATATGTTTGTGATGTGGTGTCATTGATAGCAATGATCTCACGTCGCTCAAAGACATCAGCGGGCGTTCCCGCTAAAAGCGCTGCCCCAGAACGGAAAATGAGATTTCCAGAATAATCAAATATCCATATTTGACCCGTTTCAGTTTGATCAAGGTCAGCAATAACATCTGCCAACACATCTGCCATTGCCGCCTCAATATCAATTTCGTGCGCTAAAAATTCAACAGTACTACTTCGGGTAATAAAAGGTGTAATTAAAACATAAGTTGCTGATGAGGGATTATCAGAACGCGAAGCTCTGTAAAATAAGCGCGTATCTGCAATCATGCCTGATTCAGTGCCTGCAAGGCTAATCTCATTAAGTGCTTGCATCGCCCCATCAGGCAACGTAAAAGGAATAACATCGCTCTCTACACCATCAGGTCGCCATAAACGTCGTGCAGCCAAACCTGAAGGTTCATCAGGATCAAGACGAAATTGTACTACGCTGCGGGTAATGCCAAAGCGGCCATTTTCCGTTATATTGTTCCCAATAGCGATAAGAGCATCATTATCGTCTCTGCGGGCAATAGATTGAATTGCCTCGTTTTGCGAAAGTTGAAACGACTCAATACTCAATTGCGTAAAATAAGCCTCTACTTGCCGCGCAGCAGAGTTTGCAATTTGGTTTTGCTGTGTTTGAAATTGTTCTTGGACTGTTTCAGAAATAACATTACTAGCCAATAATGTTACGCCGGCAATCATTGCCAATACAATAACAAGCCCCACAACAAAACCCACTAAATAGGTAAATGGTATTTGTTTGAACACGAAACCATTGCTCCCATAAAACCACTCTCGCGTGAATGCTAAAAAGTATAACATAGTTTGTTTCTTGTGCTATAATGGGACTCAAGGATTTTGTAAAAATTTAAAGTCAAGGAGATTTGGTAAAGATGGGTAGCTTAGGCCCAACAGAGCTTATTATCATTCTTGTTATTGTAATCTTACTTTTTGGCGTAGGGCGTGTTTCCCGTCTTGGCGGTGAGCTTGGTAGCGCTATTCGTGAATTTCGCAAAGGGCTACAAGGTGAAGAAGCAACAACTACCGCCGGAGAAACCAAACAGGAAGATAAATAAAATCATTTCTAATAACATTAATTTAAGCAACCATAGTTTATCAACGCTACTACAACGAAATACTACAAAATCATACTGTGTATCGTGTTATAATTTTGGCAAAGTTTGCATCTGCCAAATATTTATAAGGATACAGAGCTATGGTTGCATATCAATTATTGAACGAGCTCCAACAACAACGTGAACGCTGGGAATCTACTACTCTTAGAAAAACGCTTGAAGCAATGCCTGAAAGGCGCGAGACCTTCATCACAGAGAGTAGTCGTCCTGTTGAGCGTTTATATACCCCGCTAGATATTGCTGACACAGATTATTTAGAACATATTGGATTCCCCGGTGAATATCCTTTCACACGTGGAGTTCATGCTACGGGGCATCGGGGTAAGTTATGGACAATGCGCATGTTTGCAGGCTTTGGAACAGCCGAAGATACCAATGCGCGTTTCAAATACCTACTATCACAGGGTAACATGGGGCTAAGCGTCGCTTTCGATCTACCAACACTAATGGGGTATGACACAGATGCTCCTGAAGCATTAGGAGAATTTGGCAAGTGCGGTGTTGCTATCTCATCCCTTAAAGATATGGAAATTTTAATGGATGGAATTCCCTTAGGTGAAGTTTCGACCTCAATGACGATTAACAGTCCCGCAGCAGTCATTCTAGCGTTTTACATTGCCGCCGCCGAAAAACAAGGCGTACCCATGTCTCAATTACGCGGAACATTACAGAATGACATTTTGAAGGAATTTACAGCACAAAAAGAATATATCTTCCCTCCAGAGCCTTCAATGCGACTTGTGACAGACACGATTGAATTTGCCACAAAACACATGCCTAAGTGGAACACGGTCAGCGTCAGTGGGTATCATATACGTGAAGCGGGAAGTACGGCTGCTCAAGAACTTGCTTTTACTTTACTGGATGGTATGGAATACGTCCGTTGGGCAATTGCGCGCGGTCTAAATGTCGATGATTTTGCGCCACGCATATCATTTTTCTTCAATGTTCATAATGACTTTTTTGAGGAAATCGCCAAACTTCGGGCGGCGCGGCGAATCTGGGCACGAGAAATGCGCGAGACGTTTGGCGCAAAGAACCCACGTTCTTGGTTATGCCGTTTTCATTGCCAAACGGCAGGCGTATCTTTAACTGCTCAGCAGCCTGAAAACAACATTGCGCGTGTAGCTATTCAAGCCCTCGCGGCGGTGCTTGGTGGTACACAATCTCTCCATACTAATAGCATGGATGAAGCATTAGCGCTACCTTCTGCAAAAGCCGTCACAATCGCCTTGCGCACTCAGCAAATCATCGCTCATGAGACAGGAGTCGCCAATACTGTTGATCCGTTAGGTGGCTCTTATTTTGTTGAATATTTAACCAACCAAATGGAACGAGAATTTTACGACTACAAACAGCGCGTAGAAGATTTAGGCGGTGTTTTACCAGCTATTGAAGCTGGGTTCTTCCAACAAGAGATCGCCGATTCAGCGTTCCGTCATGCTCAAGAAGTAGAGCGAAAAGAACGAATCATTGTAGGGGTTAATGAGTATGTAGACGAAGATGAGGTATTGGAAATCCCGTTACTTGACATTGATCCAAAAGGCTATGATCGCCAAGTTGAACGCTTACAAACCATTCGCCGTGAACGTGATCAAGAACGCGCGCAAAATGCACTATCAGCTTTACGTAAAGCCTGCGAAGGCACAGAGAACGTCATGCCCTACTTGTTAGAATGCGCTCATGCATATTGTACATTGCAAGAAGCAGTTGATGTGATGCGTGATGTTTTTGGTATCTATCAAGAACAACACATCATCTAAAAATTTAGTTTTGGGGATGGTTTTTGCCATCCCCCTCTTTAATTGAAATAAAATTTATTGGAGATTTTCAAGATGGTCACTTATTTAGATCGCCCATGGTTAAGTAACTACGATGAACATGTTCCGCATTCTTTAGCACCATATCCTGATTGGACAATTCCAGATTTGTTAAAAATGGCGGCGGCAGAAATTCCAAACACTCCGTCGATCATTATGCCTTCCCATCTCCCACTTATCGGAAACGTTGCCAAGATTACTACCTATCAGCAACTCTACGAACAAGCGAATGCACTAAGCAACGCTCTTCTAAGCGATGAATTTGGTCTAAAGAAAGGCGATCGCGTCGCTATTTTATTGCCGAACAGTGCAGCGTTTGTTATCTCATGGTTTGGTATTTTAGGCGCAGGAATGGTTGCAGTAGGTATTAACCCAACATATCCCCCCGAACGTATTGCAGAGATGCTGCGCGATTCAGGGGCAAAAGCCATCATTACACTTAGCCTTTTTTACAATAGCTTAAAACAAGTGCGTTCCCAAACCCCGCTAGAGAAGATAATCGTAGCGTACATTAAGGATGATTTTCATGGGTTGGCAAAGTTCCTCTTCGGATTAACGCGCGAGAAAAAAGACGGTCATGCTGTGCAAGTGGACACAGGCGATTATGTCCTAAGTGATTTGTTGCGTCGCTATCCTAAAACCCCACCCGCCATTGAAATTAAAAATACAGACTATGCTATTTTCCAATATACTGGTGGCACAACAGGCCCCAGTAAAGCTGCTGTTTCTACACATAGCGCCATTGTTGCGAACACTTTACAACAAAACGCATGGCTTAGTGGCACACAAAAGAGCGAGGCGGGTAGAAAGATGCTAGCCGCTATTCCCTTCTATCATGTCTTCGGCATGATTTCTGTCATTGCTAGTTCTATCACAGCCAGAGCTACAATGGTGATTGTGATCAATGCCCGTGACATTGATAATTTGTTGAATATTATCAACACTTATAAGCCTCATATTTTTCACGGTGTACCAGCGCTCTATAATGCCATCAATGTTCACCCTAGTGTCCAATCGGGCAAAATTGACCTATCCTCAATTGAATATTGTTTAAGTGGTTCAGCGCCTTTACCACGCCCTACTAAAGATCAGTTTGAAGCATTAAGTGGTGGCAAGTTAATTGAAGGGTATGGCATGAGTGAAGCCCCTACTGCGACACATTGCAACCCTCTAAATGGGGAAAATCGCCCCGGTTCAGTGGGATTGCCTTTGCCTGATGTACTCTGTCGTATTGTTGATCCAGAAGAACCATTACGCGAGCTGCCAGTTGGTGAAGTGGGCGAAATTGCCATTCATGGCCCACAACTCATGTCACACTATCATGAGCGCCCAACTGAAACCCAAAATACAATTGTGACCGATGAAGAAGGACGACGTTGGCTGCTTACCGGTGACTTAGGGCGCATGAGTGAGGATGGATACTTCTATATCGTTGATCGTAAGAAGGATATGGCGCTCATTGGTGGATTTAATGTATATCCTAACCAAGTTGATCAAGTCCTCAATGAGCACCCAGCAGTAGCGGAAGTGGCGGTAGGAGTTATACCACACCCCGAAAAAGTTGGGCAAGAAGCCCTAAAGGCATGGGTTGTTGTCAAAGAAGGCATGTCTGTTACCCCAGAAGAACTTATGGAATTTGCCTCTCGCAAACTTGCCCGATATGAGATTCCTTCTCGTTATGAATTTATTGATAGCTTGCCTCGCACAGCTGTTGGAAAGATTTTGCGACGCGAGCTAATTCGACGAGAACTAGAACAACAAGAGCAACAACATTCGTCCTGAAAATTGAAAAAGGGGAGGCAAACACTCCCCCTCTAACTCTCATCCTCCGATAAATCAACATAACGCTCTATGTGATTTTTTACTGCGAATACTGCTGCCTCAGCACGATTAGTGACATGCAGGGCGCTTAAGATTTTACCAACATAATTGCGTACAGTGCCTTCACCTAGATAGAGCTTTTGCGCAATTTCTCGATTCGTTAATCCGCGTGCAATCAAAGCTAAGATATGCAATTCTCGCTCGCTGAGCTCGGCAAACACTGAAGCCTCTTTAATATGAGCTGCCTCACGCACTTCATTAAGCAACGTTTGAGCAACAGCAGAATCAATAACCGCTTCTCCGCTGACCACACGCAAAATATCTTCAACCAACTTTGAACTATCAACGCGCTTCAAAACATAGCCTACTGCACCAGCGCGTACAGCATCCATGACAAGTTCATCTTCAGCATAGGATGTGAGCATGATCACGCGCATCTGTGGATGCTTTTTCAGAATCTGCTCACATGCCTCAATACCAGACATTCCGCCCGGCATTCGGATGTCCATTAATACAACATCAGGTTCGTAAGCATCAGCTTGACGAATTGCCTCTTCCCCACTGCTCGCTTCTGCGACCACAATAAAATGGGGTTGATTATCTAATATAGCACGCAAACCAGCACGTACTACGGCATGATCATCTACAATAAGCAGGCGATAGTGCGACAACGTTATTACCTCTGTCCTTAATTTTTAATGACAAACTACTCATTACATAGATTCTATTGTATCGTATGCTAAACTATTGTGTAGCCTCTGAAAATATTATCATACTGAAGGTGTTTAATGAAGTTTTCAGCAGACATCTCTCAAATACAAGCCTTAACCGAAGCAGCAACCAGTGTTTTTCGAGAGTTAGATTTGCCGCGTACATTACAGAACATCGCCGACATTGCACGTGAAATGGTGGGCGCTAAATATGCTGCCTTAGGTGTACCTTCACGTGATGGTAGCGGTTTGCGCGCATTCATAGCATCTGGCATGGATAAACAGCTTATTACTAAGGTTGAACATGAGCCTCATGGGAGAGGTTTATTAGGTGCCCTGCTACAAATAGACCATCCCATACGTTTAGAAAACATACAAGATGACCCCCGTTCTGTAGGCTTCTGCGATAATCATCCAGTGATGACCAGCTTTCTAGGGGTACCGATTATTGGTCGCAACAAACAGCGGCTGGGCAATCTTTATATTAGCGATCGTATTGATGGGCGGCCATTTGACGAATTTGATGAAAATTTACTCGTTTTATTTGCTTCTTTTGCTGCCATAGCCATCGAAAACTCCCAACTTCATCAAAAACTACAAGCCGCAGCATTACGTAATGAGCGAGATCGAATTAGTATGGAGCTTCACGATGGCATTATTCAAGAGATCTATGCTGTTGGCATGAAACTCGAAATCTTGCGCGGCATGATCCAGTTAGACGAAAAAAGCAAAACACACTTTATGCAAATTGTTGATAACCTAAATTCAATTATTGAAAATATTCGCATCTATATTCGTAATTTGAATAATGCCAATGTGGTGCAAGCAGTTTCCTTCCAACAACAGATAGAAAACTTAGTTGAGCATTTTCGTGCTTTTTCAGGAATTGCGGTCAACCTTAACTTACCCGATACTCTCCCCAATTTAACTGATAATCAACGCCATTCTTTATCTCAAGTAATTCGAGAGGCACTTGCCAACATCGCACGTCATGCACAAGCTACCCAAGCAAGCGTTATGATGAAGATAGAGGATGAAGAGTTATATTTGTCGATAGAAGACAATGGAATAGGCATGGATCCGTCTAAAATTCATGATAACAGTCATTTTGGCTTAGGGAATATGGAACAACGCATTCGACGCTTGCATGGTTTCATGAATATTATGAGTGCGCCCAATCAAGGAACAAAAATTCAGATCATCATCCCAATTAAAGTAACTTAATGGCTTGCCAACGCTCGCTAATCTCATCATAATGGGTGACATGATTCTATAAATTGCATTATACTAACTGGATAGCAAGGGTCACCCATGTCTGGAATTAATGTACTTGTAGCTGTACCGTTACGTGAAACTGTGCGCTATCGTGACAAATTATCTACTGAGCCTAATTTTAATCTCACAATGGTGACTAACCTCGAACAGGTTCAAAATACGCTTTCAGAGCGTGTCGCAGGGACAAGTGTTCTGGTCATCGATAATCGTCTTGGGGATATTCATACACTCATCAAAAATCTTAGGCTAAAGTATCCACACTTGTTAATCATTGAGATTGATGAGGAAGCCGATTTTAGTTTACCCGGCCAAGCAGATGATGTTTCCAATACACCGTTTGAAAACGATGAGCTCATCAAAAAAATTAAAACACTAGTGGAAGATAGGCGACTTGAAACACTACGGGCAGATTCGCTGCCTTCAGTGCGTTCAGTGGCCAAGGCGCTCATGCAAGCAAAAGGCTCACTTGCTAAAACTCGCGCCGCAGTAGATGCCATTGCCGAAATGGGATACGACTACGTCGCATTTTTTAATGTTACGCCTACCGACCCCCCTAGCATGTCATTAGTGACACAAGTTGGTGATGAGCAAATAACCCGTATGGCACCAACAAAGTTAAGCTATGACAAAACGATTGTAGGTTGGACGGCTCAGACAGGGCAAGCAAAAATTTTCCAAAAAGAAGACGAGCTCAATCATCCCTTTGTTGCTCGTGGGCGCTTTAAAGAAGGATTATGTGTTGCCGTAGGTAATAACATTCGTTTCGGCGTTATTATGGCTTGTCATAATGATCCTGAGCGTAGCATCAGCACTGAATCATTGCTACAAGTTGAACTGATCGGCGCACAACTTGCTAGTGCACTTGCCCGCGAAGCCAATACGTAAAGGGATGCTTATAGATGTCTTTTTACATAGCAATTGAAGGAGTTATTGGGGTTGGTAAAACCACCCTAGCTCGCTATTTACATCAAGAATTTGGCGGAGAACTATTACTTGAAGAATTTGAAGATAATCCATTTCTGGCAAAGTTTTATCAAGATCGAGCACGTTACGCTTTTCAGACCCAAATTTTCTTCTTATTAAGCCGTTATAACCAACAACAACGTCTTAATTATTTAGAACGCCCCATTATTAGCGACTATATTTTTGCAAAAGATCACTTATTTGCTCAGCTGAATCTTAGTGGTGACGAGCTTAAAACTTATGAGCGTGTTTATAATGCATTAGCAGCAAATATCATAAAACCTAATCTTGTAATTTATTTGCGCGCCAACACGCCTCTGTTAATGTCGCAAATTGCACGACGTGATCGCCCTTATGAACGTAACATGGATGCTGAATACATTGAACAACTGCGCGTCGCTTATGATCAATTTTTCAATACTTATATTGAAACCCCATTGTTGACGATAGACATGACTAATTTTGATTTCGTCCAAAATGAAAGCGACCGTACATTCATTATTCAACAGGTACGCAGCGCATTAGGTTATGGGCCACAACAGCCCGTACTTCCCGGTATTGATGCATCCTCTTCTATAAAAGGAACTTATCAAAATATTGTCGATCCTCTTCAAATAGAAGCAACTCCACGACGTTTAGGAGATTTTCAACGCTTCCATCATGCCTTTGATGCTCAAAAAGGATTCAGTACAGATGTTTTTCTAAATTTTACCCTTCTACAGGAAGAAATTGGTGAGCTTGCAAAAGCGCTTGTACAGTGGGCTCGTACAGTAGAGCACGAAGGAATTGAAAACGCTTCTACAGTTGAATTGCGCGATGAATTTGCTGATGTTTTAGCTTTTTTATTAAAGCTAGCGAACTATGTTGGCATTGATTTAGAAACAGCTTACATCGAAAAAATGAAATTGAATCAAAAACGCTCATGGTAAATACAAAAAACGCCCAACTTATCGCTATTGCGGGAAATATTGGCGTTGGTAAAAGCAGTTTAGCCAAACGCCTAGAAGAACATTTCGGGTGGCAATGTTTGCTTGAAAGTGTTGACGAAAATCCATATCTTGCGGATTTCTATACGGACATGAAACGCTGGAGTTTTCATTCCCAGATATATTTTTTATCGCGGCGCTTAGAACAATATCAACAACTGGCAACAGCTCAAAAGCCAGTCATCCAAGATCGAACTATTTATGAGGATGCTGAAATCTTCGCACATAATCTTTATGTACAAGGATATATGACCGACCAAGACTATAAAACTTATCAGCATTTATACAATGGTGTACAGTTTTTATTGCCGCCGCCAGATGTATTGATTTATCTACGAGCCTCTGTAGGCGTTTTAGCAGAACGTATTGCGCAGCGCAGTCGTGATTATGAGCGTCAAATCTCTATTGAATACCTAGCACAACTAAATACGCGCTATGAAGAGTGGGTCTCTACTTGGCAACGTTCACCGATTATCTATATCGACTGTACAAGCCTAGATTTTGTAAACAATAAACGAGACTTTGAAAGTATTTTGCAACAACTGCCGCGTACACTGTTGAATACTTAGGTCAATCATGCCTTTAGCACATCCTCAAAAGGAAGTTTCCGAATGAAAATTGAACGTGATAATGAACAGTGGCTAACTCATCTTAGAAATAACGATACACTTCAACAAGCTGCCGCCATAGAAGACCTTCAAGACTACTTACAACGTGGCATCTATTATTACCTGAGCCGAGAACGCAGCGATCTATCAAGCTATCCTTCTGAGGAACTCAAGCAAATGGCACAAGATTTTGCCCAAGACGCAATACTTCGTATTTTAGACAATTTAGATTCTTTTCGTGGTGATAGTCGCTTCACGACATGGGCGATGAAAATTGGTACACGCACAGCAATTAGTGAACTTCGGCGGGCGCGCTACAAAGATTTTAGTCTTGATGATTTAACCGCTGATGGTGAGCTAATGGTTGGCTTAGACAGAAGTGATCCCAACCAAGTGCCGCCCATCACTCCCGAACAATTCACCGAACGTAATGATGTGATGAAAATATTGGGGAGCGCTCTAAACGAAGCCCTGACTGATCGCCAACGTGCTGCCCTAGAAGCAGTGGTCTTAAAAGGTATTCCTATAGATGTTGTCGCAGATCAACTTGATACAAACCGCAATGCGCTCTATAAATTGCTACATGATGCGCGCAAAAAACTTCGTAACCATCTCGAACAACAAGGTGTACAGCTCGAATATATTATGCGTTTATTTGAGAATTAAGAGTATGGTGGCAACCAACCAAAAGGCGTTTCATCTAGCGGATCAGTTGATACATCAGCAAAGGAAGGCGCTATCGGTGAGTATAGCAGCGTTTGGTTTGTCCGATGACGTGCCGCAATACGCCGCAAATGATGAGCATATAAAATTCGCTCCTGATATTGAGTTGAGTTAAGTGCAATTGCAGCAATACCACGAGCAGCTATGTCTGCTGAGAGCGGTAAATAACGTCCCAAGCTCATGTTAAGCGGAAAAAAACGCCCTATAAAACTGGCAAAACTAAGCAAAGGGTGCCCTTGTGGCGCAAATAGAGCTGGCGCTCTCACTATAGCCCAACCCACACCACTATTCTGTAGATAAGTTTCTGCATCACGCTTATTGCGCACATATTCCCCAGAAACTTCTAGGGGGCGCACAACTGTACTCAACAGCACTACAAATAACACCCCATCACTAATAGCCATATTAATCACATTACGTGCAGGCACCAAGTTAAGTTGATAGTGCGTCAAACCTTCAAATGGCTTAGCGCGTGTACTTCCTACAAGATGAATGATAACTTGATGATTACGTGCACGTCCTTTAAGACTAGCTTTATTCCATACATCTGCAGATACAATCTCTACATAATCAGTAAGCGGTTGTATCAGATCAAGGCGTTCTGGATGCACCAGTGCTGTCACTTTTGCACCAAGCGCTAATAAATTAGAGATCACGCGATACCCTAAAAAACCCGTAGCGCCTGTCACCATCACCCGTGTTGGCGTGATCATGAACGATTTGCTCCATCAGAATGGCTATGATTGAGTTGCCACTTATCTAGCTCAGTCAGAAATTCGTGACGAGTCATATCAAGGTGAATAGGTGTTACTGAAACGTAGCCATGATGCACAGCCCAAATATCAGTCCCAACTTCTTCAATATCACCAATAGGAGGTGAACCTGCTATCCAATAATAGGGCTTGTTGAAGGGATCATAGCGCGTATCTAAGAGATCGCGATAGATACGTCGCCCTTGACGTGTAGGCTTGATCCCCATAATAGGACGCTCTGCTGATGGAAAATTTACGTTAAGCACAGTTTGATGCGGCAATCCATTTTCAAGGACTTGCTCTATGATTTGCTGAATATAAGGCTTGCAATGGCTATAATCCGCATCAGGGCGACGATCATCTAAAGAGAATGCAACCGCCAAATAGCCAAAGATTGCTGCCTCTAAGGTTACACTCACCGTACCGCTATACGTCAAATCTTGCCCTAAATTAGGGCCATTGTTGATGCCAGCAACAACAATATCAAATTGAGTATCTACTAATCCCATCAAAGCAAGGGCTACACAGTCAGATGGCGCGCCATCAACTGCATATGCTTGAACCTGTGGAGGAAAAACGCTTGCCGTTGGAACAGCACGTAATGGTTTATGTAAAGTTTTACGATGCCCGCTTGCGCTCTGATTATCTTTGGGAGCTACGACAACTACTTCTCCCCCAAAGCTAAGAGCAACATCTACAAGGGTACGCAATCCGGGAGCAAAAATCCCATCATCATTAGAAACTAATATATTTGGCATATTTCCCTTGATTCTAATTCTAAGTGAGCTCTCTATTCACCAAATAAAGACATTTGCGAAATTTTCTGTGGTTTTGAAGGCGTTGAAGATTCTTCTACCAATGCAACTTCACCTTCTTCAACAGTGGGCTGTTCCTCTGTTGGCTCAGCTTCCACTTGTTCAAGCAAGTCTGCATTATCGACTTCGGGTACTTCTATAAAGGCCACATCATCATGAATTTGAGATTCGGTTGGTTCTGAAACAAGAAACGTGTCTTCACTTGATTCTGCCTCAGAATGCCATTTTTTGATTTCAGCTAAGGAAATACCAGCTTCTACAAGTACTTTTTCCAATGTTGGCTGGGTAATTTCATCACCTGTCTGAATAACATGAAGATAGTGCGCATACAAGCAATCTTGCCATTCTTCAAAAAAGACACTACGTCGTTTATTGCTCATCTCACACAATCTCCACTTGCTCATGCATATCTGGAATTTGAACATCCATAATCTCTAATTCTGATTGTAGCCGCTTTTGCAAAACAGTTGCAGGCTCAAGCTCGCCATGCACTAAGAAAATTTGGCGCGGACGTTTTTGCATTCCTGCTACCCACTCTACAAGTTCGTTACTATCAGCATGACCCGACAATGCATTAAGGGTATGAACCTCTGCGCGAACATTGTATTCTTGCCCAAAAATTCTCACAGGCGTGATCCCATCAACCAAGCGTCTTCCCAATGTATCAGGGGCTTGCCAACCAGTAATTAATATCACATTGCGTTCATCTTCTATGCGATTCTTGAGATGATGTAGAATTCGCCCTGCTTCAGCCATCCCACTGGCACTAATGACAATGAATGGCCCATCCATTGTATTGAGAGCTTTGCTATCTTCTACTTTACGAGTGTAAGTTAACAAATCAAAGCCGAAGGGGTCTTCATCATCATAATGCAACATATATTCACGTGTTTCACGGTCATAAACTTCGGGGTGTTGGCGAAAGACAGCTGTTGCATCAATAGCAAGCGGCGAATCTACAAAAATAGGAATACGTGGAAGTTCACCAGTACTATACATTTTTTGTAACTCATAAACTAACTGTTGGGTACGACCAACAGCAAAAGCCGGTACTACAAGTACACCTTTTGTTCTACAGACATGTTGTATCACAGATTTTAAAGTTTGATCAGTTACATCGATGGGCTCATGAACGCGATCCCCATAAGTACTTTCCATAATAAGCACATCAGCATAATCAAGGATGGTAGGGTCTCTCAAAATAGGTAACCCCTTACGCCCTATATCACCACTGAAGACAAGACGAA
This sequence comes from Chloroflexota bacterium, assembly GCA_003697365.1. GTDB lineage: Bacteria > Chloroflexota > Anaerolineae > Aggregatilineales > J027 > J027. The sequence continues at coordinate 23,274 of RFGP01000063.1, forward strand.
TATCGCGCCCAGCATCGTGATCATTTACATCAAGTACTACGCAAGCGCTGCCTAGCATGTGTCCAGCGTCATAGAAAGTCAGTTCAATACCTTCAAGTATTTCACGCGAACGACGATAACTCATTGAGACAAAACACTCAATACTTTCAAAAGCATCATCTTGCGTATAAAGAGGTTCAACGGGGTCTTCATGAGGCTTGCGTTTTTTGTTCACCCATTGCGCATCTTTCTCTTGAATATGACCACTATCCGGTAACATCGTTGCGCATAAATCACGAGTTGCATGGGTTGCATATATAGGGCCTGTATAACCGTTTTTCACTAAACTAGGAATGTTGCCACTGTGATCGATATGCGCATGAGATAAAATCACAGCATCAATATGAGTAGGTGTAAAAGGAAAATTACGATTGCGTTCAAAAGCAAGTTTGCGTTTGCCTTGATAAAGACCACAATCAAGTAAGATGCGATAGCCGTTTACTTCAACTAAATGCTGAGAACCTGTGACAGTGCGTGCTGCCCCGTGAAACGTAATCTTCATCAAAATTATCCTTCAATGTTCCCCAAAACAGATAAGATTTCATTAGCATATATTTTACGTCTATGTGGCCATAAATCGGTAATGCGTGCAAGCTCGTCATGAGAAGCGGGAGCAGAATAAGCTAGTGCCCAAAGGGCATCTCTAGGCAGAATAATATCGCTTTCAACCCCTCGTTCAGCGGCTTTGTGTTTACGCCATTGATGAAGCAGTTGGTAACGTACCAACACTTGTTCATCAGGCCTTGATATATTAGCAGGTGGCAAAGGCACAGGGTCAGAGAGACTTTGCAAAATCACCCGTAAAAGTGCTTTTGCATAGCGCTGTAACAAAGTTCGAGACACATTTTGCACTTGCATCATTTCATCATAATTGCGTGGGGATGCTTCGGCGATCGCGATCATCTCCTGATCTTGCATGATTTTGAATGGTGGTGTATCACGCTGCATAGCCTTTTTCTCGCGCCAGATGTATAAAGCACGTAAGTGCTTGAGCCCTTGCTCAGACAAATATTGTGCGGCACGTATACGCCAAAATCCTTCTGGGTCAAATTCTTTGAGTGGAATAATAGTTTTCGTCAATTGCTGAAAATATTCATTCGCTTCTTCCCAATAGCCAGAAGCAATCAATTGTTCTCGCATTATATCTCGCAAATCAAGAAGGTAATGGGTGTCATATTGTGCATAAGCTAGTTTCTCTGCAGATAATGGGCGCTTCGACCAATCAGATTGTTGATAACGCTTATTGAGCTTTATGCCAAACTGAGAACGCAATATTGAGGCAAGTCCAACTTTGGGCCAACCTAAGGTTCTTGCTGCAATGTAAGTATCAAAAATATTGTTAAACTCAAAACCGTAATCACGTCGTAATGCTCCTATATCTGCTTCTGCAGCATGAAAAACGATTTCAATATGAGGAGCAGAAAATACAGCCTCAAGTGGTGCGAGATCGTCTATACTCAATGGGTCAATAATAAAATCTTTAACACACTCACTTTGACGAACCGAAAGCTGAATCAAACATACACGCCCATGATAAGCATATAGGCTATTTGACTCAGTGTCACAAGCAATAATAGACTTATTCAATAAAAAAGTAACTAAATCTTGCAACTCTGTATTAGTAACAATAAGTTGTGCAGGTGATGGTTTTCGCATAATTCACCTTTATTTATAGCCATCCCCGACGATAAAAAATAAATAACATTCCCAAAGCCATTGTTAACATAGTCATCATAATTAACCCAAACGCAATCGGCGAGTCTTGCAGAGGAAGCATAACATTCATGCCATAAATTCCACTCACCAATGTAAGCGGCATCATGATAACAGAGATAACGGTCAAAATTCGCATAATGTCATTAGTATATAAATTCGCCAATGTATTTGCGGTTTCAGCCAAGCCTTGCACCACTTCACCATGATACATGATCAAGTCAGTGGCTTTATTCAAGTGGTCTAAAATATCGCCAAAATACACATCTAATTCATCACGAATAAAGGCACGTTCCACTTGTTCCAAGCTTTGTAATATAGCAACCTGTGGCTGTACAATACGCCGCAAAGAAATAATGTCACGGCGTATAATCGCAAGCTCTTCAACAATACGGCGCTCTTTGTCTATGAAAATATCTTCTTCCAAGCTACGAATATTAGCATCAATTTTGTATAGCATAGGAAACAAATAGTCGACTAAATGATCTATAACGCCATAAAAAATTTTACTAGCGCCCCGACTCATATACTGTTCACGTACAGCAGGGTCATTTTTACAGCTTTCAAAAAAGTGCTCAAGCGCCTTTAGTTTTCCATCATGTGCTGTAATTAAATAACCACTCCCTACGAAAATATCAACCTCAGAAGGACGGCTAATTCGGCGCACCGGATCCCAGATAGGAAATTGCATTACGACGAATAGATAATCATCATATTCATCAAGTTTGGGGCGTTCAATTGTAGACATCAAGTCTTCCAAATCAAGCGGGTGGAAGTGAGGATATTCTTGACGCAGATATTCCACATCTTCCCAAGTAGTATTCACAATATTTGTCCATGTAACTCGCTTGTATTGAATTAACTCAATCGCCATGCATCTGATTATCCTCGTAATTTTTCGTTATTAAACATTGTCATTATAGCTGACTAAGTGCCCAAGCGGCATGTTCTTGAATCAAAGGTGATGGATCATCCAACAATCTTTTAAGTGGTGCAGAGAACATTGGCAATTTAGAATTCCCCGCAGCAATGCAAGCATTTCTAACCAAACGTTCGCGTTTAATCCGAAAAATGGGTGTCTTCTGAAAACGTTCAGCAAATGCATCATCATTGAGCGCCAATAGTTCAGCTAATGGTGGGGCTATCGTATCAGCGCTATGCGGAAAAAACGAGGGTTCATACGTTTGCACGGCAAATCGGTTCCATGGGCAGACTTCTTGGCATATATCACAACCGTAAATCCAGTTGCCAATTTTTGACCTTAATTCAATAGGAATTGACCCTTTTAGTTCAATTGTTAGATAACTAATACATCGCCTAGCATCTAATATATAAGGTTTTGGAAAGGCTTCTGTCGGGCACGCAGCCATGCAGCGCGTACATTTTCCGCACATTGTTTCACGATGCGGTTGATCGTATTCATGATCATCAAAGCGGTAAGTAGTTAAGATTTCACCCAAGAAAAAATAAGAGCCACGTTTAGGATGAATGAGCATTGTATTTTTGCCTACAAAACCAAGATTAGCTTGCTGAGCATGACTGCGCTCTAAAATAGCTCCTGTGTCAACATATACACGATAGTTGACAGGTTGTTGTATTTGAGTCTGTAACCACTCTGCCAGCTGTTTTAAGCGAGGCTGCATAACATCATGATAATCTACGCCCCAAGCATAACTGGCAATACGCCCGCGAGTAGGATCAAATATGAGTTCTTGTGGCGGTTGTAGCGTACTATAATCTAATGCGACAATGATTAAAGATTGCACGCCATCAAGAATGATATTTAAGTCTTGCCGCCGCACACGCCGATCTTCACGCGCTAAATATTGCATTTGCCCATGCATATTGTGATCAATCCAAACCAAGTATGCATCTAAGGTAGGAGAAGGTTTTGCAGGCGTGATGCCAACCCGATTAAAGCCCAACTTAAGGGCATATTCTATCAATCGTTTCTTCAAAGTCATGAGGCTACAAATCCTTGATTAAGATACAAAAAGGTCGGTGTGACCCGACCTCTAGTGATTTCTAAATTACAAATGACTAGAAAAAGCCACCGCTATAGCGCTCTTCTCTCCAAACATTTGCAATATTGTTATATCCTGCATTTTCCCAGAAACCGGGGCGATCTTGCGCTGTAAATTCAAGGCCGCGAATCCACTTTCCCCCTTTCCATAAATAGCGATCCGTGTCACTTTTTTGGCCGGGCAAAGCGCCCATCAAACCACGTAGAGGGTATCCATGTTCAGGATCAAGCGGTTTGTCATCATACTTAAATGCTAACAAAAAATTATCTGCTAAGACTGCATCAAGTGAGGTGTTAGTAGTGTAACCAAACTCACAATGCTGGATGCAAAACTTAGCTTCAGGTTTGAGTTTGATCAATCCTTGTTCAACAAGATCGCGTACATGTACCCCTTCCCACACAGTATCAAATTTGCTCCAGCGCGTTACACAGTGCAAATCATAAACAACTTTACGACGAGGAAGCTGCATAAACTCTTCCCATGTCCACGTTACTTCTTCCTCAACAAGACCAAAAACACGGAATGTCCAATTATCTAATGTCTCATACACAGGTACAGGCCCATAATGTAAAATAGGAAACTTCAAAGTTACTGACTGGCCGGGTGGAAGCCGCCCTTCTTGCTTCACTTTTTGCTCTAGGGCACGGCGCTCTGCATAATCTTTGAACATATTCATTTATCCTTTGCTTGACAACTTGTGCAATATATTTAATCTTACCCCACCAACATTGATGTAATCTTAACGCAGAACTTTACTTGGTTGTGTATATTTTTTGGCAAACAACATCCACACACTAGGAAAGCCCACTATCCATCGCTACAATACCGACGTTCAAAATATCAAAATTAAGCACAAACTATGAGGAATTATCTATCATGACAGAAAGACGTGGACTTAACCGTTCTCAACTTATCGCTACGGGCATTGGCATAGTAATCTCGTCTATCTTTATTATTACTCTTGTCTTTCCACGAGCAGGCTTGTCTACACAAACCGTTGATACATTGGATAACGAAGATACTTCATCTTTTCAAGTACGTTCAGCATTAGAAGGCATTGAAAATACTCGCCCTTATGTGCATCCTACGGGGCTATTTCAATCCTATCAGCCAGCTAGCCCCGCTTGGCAAATTTTAACGAGTGACACAAATTTTGTGGTTGTTGGTGATCGCCAAGTCGTTGAAGCGCGTTTTCGAGGAAATCAAAGCTGCGGTGTCATCCACTTTATTGTTGAAACAAATGCACCCAATAGCATTGATGAACTGAACAACAGCTTAAATACGGATTACTTCAATGTGGCTTGGGGCAGTTATGGGGCATGGGAATTACTCAACCGTGAAATCGACGGAGACCGTATTGTGGCCGAATTCAGTTTACGACAACCTGCTGATTTTGGAACACTTTGCCCCGAAAAATATCATGCCCGAACGGTGAGTTGGCTGGCAAATGGATTAACCCATCATGTTCGTATGGTCGTGCGAGAAGAAGACAAAGACGCTTTAGAACGCTTAGAGCAACTATTAGTCCCCACTTTGGTTAGCTATCCTAACAACATTGCCACTGTTGATAATGCATGGCGCGTACAAACAAGCACTGATCAAACTTATTTTGTTGTGATCCCTCAAACGTGGGGACGCGATCCGCTTTCAACTTCTGATCGCCTTATTTATACAGACAATATCCGCTTTCAGTTAACAACAGAGAAGTTTGAGAACACCCCGCTAGCAGATGAAACAGCAGCTAGAGATTGGGTTGTTGCCAATACACCATCCAATGCTGAAATTCTGAGCAGCCGCACAGTACAACAACCTTATGCCATCGGCTATCAGTTTAGCTATCGTTTCACCAATTCTGAAGGCGAGAGTACAAGCGGCATTTTTGTTCTGCTCAATGATGCCGACAATGTACTCTATACAGGTGATATGCGTGTAGCAGATGTTGATGTTGATCTACTTGAAACAAGCCCTGAGGAAATCGAGCTTACCATTGATGTGCGAGAAGTGGCAAATGCCATCACAGTGATGGCACCTCTCTCATGAAAGACAATCTGGGGGTCAGGGATAAGGCACTGGCCCCAGTCTCACTTTTTTCTCCACTACATCCTGACCGCTAACTCTCATAATATCATCAGGATGAATTGCTTGAATGGATAGTGTCCACTCAACGGGCATAGATACAGGGGGTAAAGGCAACAAAATTACATCGTGAATGACATCTTCATTTTGCCAACAAGTAGATAGATAGTTGCCTTGCTGCGGATACCATCGTAATGGTTCTGATGTGACATCGCCATCTTGCTCATTATAAGCCTCTGCAAGAAGTTCAAATTGATAAGGCCGCTCCGTAGGAACATCGCCATTCCAAACAAGCTCTAGTGTGATTGTTTGGTTTGATGGATCCGCAATGTAGCGATACCCCTCTAGTTCAAAAGCGCCTTCATACTGTTCACTGTCGAAACGCGCATCAACATCTATGAGTGGCAAGTGTGCAATTTGGGGCACGTCTTGACGTGGCCCTTCAACAGGTGGAGTCATATCAAAACGCACAACAGGCAACACTGTTCCCATCACCACAACAGTCATCAATTGAGCAACTAGTAGAGGATAGTCCCATCGTGCTGATTGTTCTGAAAGATAATTAATGCCCATTAAAAGTAAGAAAGGCACTAAAAATAGCCAAATTCGAGCAGATTCAGCACGAGTAATGCCTGAAATATCCAATACAACAACAGTGGCTAACCATGCCAAAACAAGAATGTCTACTTGATTAAGTGGCGCATTACGCTGCCAATGCTGAAAAACCTTCCAAACTCCGACCACGCCAAGAGCGACAAGCGGCCAACCTGCAAACATCAACATATCGTAGACATGCAAAACAAGCCAAACCCAGTAGTTACGCTCAATATCAAGGTGTTGATCAAAAGTTACAGCAAGTAGATCAAAAGGTGTATTCCCACTGTACAGCCAAAAGATGAACCAAATACTCGTTAACCCTATACCAAAATAGATACCAACAGCTATTGGCCATGTCCAATGACGAGTTTTACGTTCGATAAAATACCAATACGCTAGGGTATAAAATCCTAATAAGCCTAACACGGGCAACACCGCAAAGTTCAGGAATGTCATCCACGACATTAAAACACCTGATAAAAATATCCATATAGGCATATTAAATTGGAGTCCGCGTAATAGCGTACTAAATGTTAACAGGGCAAGCAGAGGGTAGAGCGTGTTCCATGTGGGGGCAAAAAGCAATAAGGAAGGCACTAGCGGCCACCACATCGCAAGGCGCAAGGCCAATTGTTTTGTTGCCCCCAACTGCTTGGCTACCGCAAAAATTGGCAATACAGCAAAAGCTGCCCAAAGCGGCATGAGCATTCCAATTCCAGCGCTCACAATTTCCCCACGCGAGTACTCCATTACTGGTAGGGTCGTGCATTGATAAGCGCGAAGAAAGCGACTCGTCGGCTTTGATATGGGGGTAATCGGATCAGTAGCTTCAGCTATCCAATAATGAACGAGTGCTTTACCCGGCGGGCTGGTTGTAAAATGGGTGATAGTTAGGTCATTGGCTTCGCGCATAATGTCTGGCCAACGTTCTAAGGAATGATGTACCCCTTCCTCAGCTAAAAAGCGCGTTGCAACAGTGCTAGCTCCTGTTTGAACAGGTGAAACTGTGTGCGAAAAAAGCATAAAAAAAGGATCATTACGCACATTCTGTATGCCTAAACACAGTACAAAACCGCCTAATATTGCCCAAAGAAGCCCTAGTTTGATGTTTATACGTTCTCGTAATTGCCATGTACCGATACCATATATCAGCACGAGAACAAACAACACACCAATAGCCGACCAATTTTGAGGTGCAGCATATGGCCATTGCCATCCCCAGCCACCGCGCAGTTGTGGCAATATATCAAACCAAAGTAGAGCAAGAAACAGTATGGTAAAACCGAGTACCCATTTCCGCATAGTTATCTATCTATCCGCAAAACCATGTATAAAATAGGGAGCAAGTGTAGCGAGTTTAGAGGGCCGTTTCAATAACATGAACAACAATGTGGTGTATCGCTTGGCTGCCGTCAGGTTTGGGGTGCTGTTGTCGTAAATATTGGGTGAAGCCTCGTTCATCAGTTGCACGTACTGCGATCTGATAGCTACCCGCTATTGGCGGTTGCCATTCAACAGACCATTTTATCGCAGCAAAAGGATATGAGGCTGGATATAGCAATGTGGGCATCCAACCACGTTCATTGATATTTACTTCAACTTTTGTGATGCGCCTACCTCCAGCGAAAGCAATGCCTTCAATTTGAATTGTACGAGAGGCAATACGTGCTTGATGATGTGGAGATAAAATAATCGCGTGAGTTTGCACAATTCCGCGTGGTGACCACCCTAACCGTTCCCAATCATCTTGTTCGTAACTATCAGTAAACTCGATGCGGGTAATCCATTTGGGCATTTTATAATCATATACAAAAGGAACAATGAGTCGCGCAGGGTAACCATGCTCAGAGGATAATGTTTCTCTATTCATCTTCAAAGCCAATAAAGTTTGAGCATGAGACAGAAATTCCAACTCAATGCGCACCATACGCCCATCTGCACTATAAATATTTGCATAACGTGCTTTTGAAGAAACATGAAGTTTATCAAGTAAATAGTTAAATGGGATGCCTTCCCATCGAGCTGTGCCAAAGAAGCGGCCACCTGTGGGATTGGCAATGGACATAAGCGTTTGGATACGTTCTGATTGTGGTAAAGAAACTAATTCTTGATATGAAAAAGTGTTCGGCTGTTGCACAAGTCCCCCCATATGCAAAGACCAACTTGTGGTACTTACATTTGGCGGAGATACATCGTAAGGGATAAAGAATTGCTCAATAGGTGTGATCTGTGGTAACGAAGAGCGCCCTAAGAGAAATGTACGTCGATTCATCTGTTTATGCTTGCCGAACGAATTAGTAAGCCGCGTACTATGACAGCCATTCCTAACATCATCAGCAAAATGCCGACTACTGTTTCCTGAAAATCAGCGATAGATTGTGTATCTAATAGTAGGCTTATACTCACGCCAGCGATACCACTACCCAGCACAAATGCTGCAGAATCACGCCGCAACAATGCTCCCAACATCCAAAGAATAGCGCCTCCTAAAGTGACTGACGGCCACCATATTGTAGCATCACCTTGTATCAATCCTAAGTTTAGCAATGTGAAAAACACACCTCCAACCATCAATGCTATTGAGAGCACAAATAAGCTGAAACGCGGAATACGCAATCCACGGGTGCGACGACGTGGACGACGTGGCGGGCGTGGTGGATCGCTATATTCATCAGTTGGCACTAAAGCCTGAGTTTCAGGAATAATGCCCTCAACGATATTCTCTTCTTCCTGCTGTGCTTGTTGGGCCAACTCTTGCGGTCGCACAACACGTGGGCGTGAACGAAATGGAGGTTGTTGCATAGGAATACATTCTCCACGCAAATAAGGGTTTGTTTAGCATATTTTACACTATTATATCTGTTAATACAGAAGTATTGCTTCACTCCATCCAATCATCTTGCATAGATTGGCGGCGAGCACGTTTCTTTGAGCTTTTTTTAGTTGCTTTGTTTCGTCGGCGATGATGTTTATCTGCATCCATTTTGACCAGCAAAGGCTGAAACTCACCCACAATATCGACAAGGTCTTCTTGGGCAGCCATAATGTTCCGAATGTTTTTATAAGCGCCCGGTGTTTCATCAAGGCTAGCCGAGAGCAGTTCTACACCATGTTTCTTTAATTGGCGCTCTACTTCATCCCATTCAAAACGTTTATATGCTTGTTGGCGACTAAACTGCCTTCCTGCTCCATGCGAGGCGCTATATAAGGCATCGGTGTTTCCTTTCCCACGCACAACAAAACCCGCATCTCGCATAGTTCCCGGAATTACACCATACACTCCCAAATTAGCGGGCGTGGCCCCTTTACGATGCACGTATAAAGTACGTCCATCATGTTCTTCTTGCCATGCAAAATTATGATGATTTTCTACGCCACCTAATACTTCTAGCCGCAGCGCTTCTGTAATTCGTCGATGAATAATAGCGTGATTAGCGCTTGCGTAACGTCCTGCTAATTGCATCGCACGCCAATAGGCCTGTCCCCAATAGCTATTCATATCAAGCCAAGCAAGATGCTTGTATTCTTTGGGCAATTCAGGATGCTGACTCATGGCAATTTGGGTGAAATGATTTGCGATTTGGAATCCTAACCCTCGACTGCCACTATGACTTAGCAAGGCTAAATATTTACCTGATGGAATATTCCCAAAAGTTCGTGAGCCTTCACCGACATCACTTTCATCACCAACTATATCTTCATGGACAATCAGCGTACCAAATTCAACAAAATGATTCCCCGATCCACTGCTACCTAATTGCCGCCATGCTAAATCCTTTAAATCACGCGCAATGTCTAGCTCATTGAAGGTTGGGTCTTGCATTACAGGATGATCTTGGCGTACAGAAAGCTCTCCGCCAGCACCAAAACAGGTATTATCTTCAATGGCCTTGCGGAACTTATCGCGCTTTTGCCCCAATATATGGGGAGATACATTAAACACAGTTAGACGCATTCGGCAGGCAATATCCACACCAACTGCATATGGGATGACAGCGTTTTCTGTGGCTAGCACTCCACCTATGGGTAATCCATAACCTGTATGTGCATCTGGCATAAGGACACCACGTACCGCAATAGGTAAACGTGCTGCCCTCTCCATTTGGTCTATAGCTGAAGGCTCTATATATGAAGCCCCCCAAATAGAATAGGGAACAGGCTTTTCTCTTAATTGTTCCATCTTAATATCCTCTCACTCTATATGAGTTTAAGATGGTTTATTAAAACTGTCAATGGCTCTTAAGAGACCAAACTATTCTGTTGGGGTCTGTGTTTCATCCATTGGCGCTGCTTCTGTGGGCTCTTCATCCGTAGATTGTTCAGATTCCATATCAGTTGATGTTTCTGAGGATTCTGTTTCATTTTCAGAAGTGTTCATCACATCATCCACTTCTGTTGTGAAATTATCTTGAGCGTGATCATCACGGATCGTAATCACAACTAGCATTCCAACAGGTACAAGAAAAACAAACAACAAAGTTGCGATCACAAGCGCACGAATTTCGTTATTAACAGTCTTTTTACGTGATTTCTTTGCCATGTAATTTAAACCTCTCCATTTAATGGGTATTAGGTATCTACGTCACCCATTGTAACCGTGATTTTGATGCTATCAAGTCGTTGTCCAAATTAATTTACCTGAAAATCAAATCGTGCTACTTGCAATCTTTCCAGCGTTTCCCAGTCAATTTCTCCTATTTCTCCTGAAGGAACGATCACTGTGCCATCAGTACGGAGCGTGGGTAATGGATTAATGATGTCCTGTTGGTAATAAGGTTGGGGTTGCAGATGATCGCCGGGCAAATTAAATGCTGAATGAGCTGCAAGACTAATGTTCATCCATTTACCTAACCCCGTTTCAAGCATTCCGCCCACCCAGCAAGGCACTTGGTGTGCTTGGCAATAGGTCGCAATGCGTACACTCTCCCAATATCCGCCAACGCGCGGCGGTTTTACGTTAATAACCAAGCGTTCCGAAACTTCAAATAATCGCCATAAATCAATAGCTTGGCGCACATCGTTTAGATCGCGAATGCTTTCATCTAAACAAATAGGGGTTTTTAAATTATGCTCCGCCTGAAAACGAGCATGGTCTAGCAAGCGATTTTCGGCAAAAGGTTGCTCAATGAGTAGAAGATCAAGCTCATCGAGTGTTTTAAGTGCGGCAATATGTTCAGATAAAAACGGATCATAAGCCGTATTAGCATCTGCTTGAAGCATAATATTCGGATATTGGTTGCGTATTGCTTCTAAAACAATCCTATCAAAACCCGGCCATATTTTCACCTTCAAACGTTTAAAGCCAGCTTGTATAGCTCGTTCTGCCCGCTCTAGTACATCATCTAGTGTTTTCGCACCTATGCTGAAACCCGCTTGTACTGACTCAGCACGTCCTCCCCACAGACTTGCTAGTGCAACATTTTTTTGTTGTGCGACTAGATGCCAATAGGCTGCTTCCAAGCCACATTTTGAAAACCGATGTCCTTTAACAGGCTTAAAAATAGACTCTAAATCGTCGAAGCAGCAAATAACCCCCTTCAGTTGCTCAGACACTGTCGGGATTAAAAAACGCTGTAAAACATCCAAATCAGCCCACAAATAATTTTCATCATACATTGGTGCAGCCATAGATGGTGTTTCACCAATTCCTACTAATCCGTCCTGTGTCCTTAACATAACAAGAAGCGTGTCACGCTCGTCTTGTCGTCCAAAAGATGTGATAAAGGGCTTCTGTAACTTCAAACGTAACTGAATCACAGAAAGCCACGTTAATTGTAATGGTTCATGTGTTGGGGCTTGTGGAAGCTGAAAAAGAGACATTCACTGCTCCTTCAATTGAAAGATATAAAAACTTTGCTGATGTGTAGCATCTGTAATTGTTCGGATAAGGCGATATATACCAGATCGATGTTCAACCCAAGCAAACGCGGGATCAGGAACTGTATCCGTATCTACTTTAGGAATCTCCGCATTTAAAAGCCTAGAACAGACTTCTCGCACAGTAGCACGATATTCTTGGGCTTCATTGGGCTTAGTGGCTGCTAATTGATCGATGTCATATGGAATAGGTAGTTTGATTAACGGCCACCGTTCATCAATAGCTGTTTGCACATTTACAGGTGTAGCCGTAGGCACGTCTTCTAGGTTAAATACAATGGGTTTGGCTTTGCCATGAATATGTGCTTGCACTGAAGAATCAGTAAAATTCCAGCGCACCACAAAACGATCAGAAGGCACATCCCCATATAATTTTGTTTTTAAAGCGCCATATTTATTGATCTTGTAGCGTTCAGCAAAAGCGCCTAATTTGTTGAAATTAAGATATGCATTCACCGAGCGCATAGGGTCAAATGTCCATTCAGCAGCATGATGCCCCGTGTTCAAGGCAGCATAAGCCTGCAATAGCTTCATATCGCGCGCAATACCGCTCTTGCGTACACTGGGATGAACAGCTAAAAAGCGCGAAGCTAAAATACCATTACGTGCACCGTATCCTAAAACAAAACCTAACCATCCCTCTGCTGTTAATCCTGTTTCAGCACGGTATGCTATGCCCATACTCCCCCCTGTTTCAACCAAGTTAGACATGTCCAGCGCTGACGTGAGATCTGACTCCTCCAAGCCCCACACAGAATGTTGTAAAGCATTAATCACGCGCAACCCCGATAATTGAATATCATTCCACTGAAAGAATTGGTTCGCGTGTTGCCAGTCAAGCTGTGTGTAATATACCTCACCGATATGCGGATATGATTTTTGCCACGAAAATTCACCATGATGGTTTATCGGAACACCATCCCGCAGGCGAAAACCAAAATGTGAAGGATGAAAGGCTTGCATAGCAGATGCTATCGCAGATGGTGTTGTAGTAAGGTCTACCATCTTAAACTCCTCAAAATAAATGTAACTTTATCTTCCATGCTCTAACTTATGATGAGCTTAACAAATTATGCCATACTACAAAGGCAGTACCCATTTTCTATCTACGAGAGGAGAATATTTTCACATGGACGTTGCAATGATTGGGCTAGGCAAAATGGGAGCCAACATGACCAAGCGCTTATTACAAGGCGGGCATCGTGTTGTTGCATTTGATTTGAACGAAACAGCAATTCAAGCTGCTGAAGCTGAAGGAGCAATCGGTGCGCGTGAATTGGCTGAAATTACAAACCATCTTACTAGCCCACGTGTTGTATGGGTTATGGTACCTTCAGGCGACCCCACTGAGAACACGCTTCGACAGTTATCAGAATTGCTATCTCCAAATGACATCATCATAGATGGCGGCAACAGTAACTATAAAGATACCCTACGCCGCGCTGAAATGTTAAAAGCAAAAGGCATTCACTTTATCGATGTGGGAACAAGTGGGGGTGTTTGGGGATTAAAAGAAGGTTACAGCATGATGGTTGGTGGTGATAAAGAAGCCGTTGATCAAATTATCCCCATATTAAAAACATTGGCACCTTCTCCTAGTACAGGATGGGGGCATGTTGGGCCAAGCGGCGCGGGGCACTTTGTTAAAATGGTTCACAATGGCATTGAATATGGCATGATGCAGGCTTACGCCGAAGGGTTTGAGATTCTGAAGTCTAAGGAGCAATTTGCGCTAGACTTGCACCAAATCGCTGAAATTTGGCGTTTTGGAAGCGTGGTGCGCTCTTGGTTGCTCGATCTAACGGCAAATGCACTAGCAGAAGACCAAGAACTTTCGGGAATCAAGGGATGGGTGGCCGATTCTGGTGAGGGCCGCTGGACTGTTTTTGAAGCCATTGATTTAGATATTCCAGCGCCGATTATTACCTTATCATTAATGGCACGCTTTGTTAGTCGACAAGAAGAAAGTTACGCAGCCAAACTACTCGCTGCGATGCGTAATCAGTTTGGCGGGCACGCCATAAAAACTGATAAGTAGGAGGAAATATCATGACTGAAGCAACAAACTTCATCATTTTCGGCGTAAGCGGTGATTTAGCACATCGCAAGTTAACCCCTGCTTTGTATAACTTATATCGTAAGAAGCGCTTACCTGAAAAATTCCGAATTATTGGCTTTGCTCGCCGAGATTGGTCTCATGAAAAACTGCGTGAATCTTTAGAGGCAGGTACGCGCGAGTTTTCAAACAGCACTTTTGATGTCGAACTTTGGAAAACTTTCTCTGAAAACATTTATTATGTGCGAGGTGATCTGAACAATGTCGACGATTTTGGTAAACTAAAACAGTTTTTGGAATCGCTTGGACAGGGCAATAACCTTTATTACCTTGCTACTGCACCCGAATTTTTTATGCCAGTTGCTCAAAATCTAGCAGCACATCAGCTGAACGTTGAAGATGGTTATTGGCGGCGTATGATTATTGAGAAACCCTTTGGGCGCGATCTTGAATCAGCACGTCAATTAAATCAGGCATTACACAAAATCTTTGAGGAGTCTCAGCTTTATCGTATTGATCACTATTTAGGGAAAGAAACCGCTCAAAACATTCTGTTTTTCCGCTTCACCAACACCATTATTGAGCCACTTTGGAATCGCAACTTCGTTTCTAATGTTCAAATTACAGTTGCCGAAGCAGTAGATGTTGGTGATCGTGCTGGTTATTATGACAATTCAGGCGTACTACGCGATATGTTCCAAAATCATCTGCTCCAATTGCTATCCCTTGTCGCTATGGAGCCCCCTATCTCTTTCAAAGCTGACGACTTGCGTAATGAGAAGGCAAAAGTATTACGTGCTATTCGCCCTATAGAATTATCGAATACAGTGCGCGGGCAATATGAAGGATATGCCAATCTAGAACGGGTTCGTCAAGGAACACAGACCGCAACTTATGCGGCGCTAAAGCTCTATATCGATAATTGGCGCTGGCAAGGCATTCCATTTTATCTGCGATCAGGAAAAGCGCTGGCGAAGAAATCCAGTGAAATTAGTATAGTGTTCAAAAGGCCGCCGCATCGCATGTTTGAAGTACTAGAGCAACAGAAAGTTCACTGTAACGTGCTGAGCTTATGTGTTCAGCCAGATGAAGGTATTCATCTAAAACTAGAGGCAAAGGTGCCAGATTCACAGCAAGAAACACGCTCCGTGAATCTAAAGTTTCATTATGCGGACTCATTTGAAGACATCATAATTCCTGATGCCTATGAACGCCTATTGCATGACGCATTAAATGGAGATGCTGCTTTATATGCACGCAGCGATAGCATAGAAACAGCATGGCAAATTATTGATCCCATCATTCAAGGTTGGGAAAACGATCCCAATGCGCCACCGCTTCAAATTTACCCTGTTGGCAGTTGGGGGCCTTCAAATGCTGATGATTTACTCGCAGTTGATGGGCATCATTGGCGACAAGAATGCGGAAATCATTAACCATGATCCACATAGCTAACTCACCAGAGCAACTTGCAATTGACGTAGCAGAATGGTTAGTTGGAGAGGCAGATGCTGCAATAGTGGCACGTGGGCGCTTCACTTTAGTAGCTTCTGGCGGAACAACATCTCGTCTTACTTACGAAACGCTTGCACAGCCTATCTATCAAAGGCGAATTGACTGGTCTCGTACCTATATATTTTGGGGAGATGAGCGCACTGTTCCACCAAATCATCCTGATAGCAATTATGGCATGATGTACGAAGCCTTATTGCGCCATATTCCTATCTCTCCTGAGCATATTTTTCGTTTGCGAGGAGAAATTGAGCCTCATCATGCTGCGGATGAATATGAGCGACAAATTCGCACTTTTTTCGGAGATGAAGCACCGTGTTTTGATGTTGTTTTGTTAGGAATGGGAACTGATGGTCATACAGCATCCTTATTTCCTTACACAGAAGCCTTAAAAGCAAATGATCAACTCGTTGTAGCCAATTTTGTGCCTAAGCTCAATACTTGGCGATTGACCATGACAGCACCAATGATCAATGCCTCAAGGCAAGCAGCTTTTATTGTTACTGGAAAAGCAAAGGCGGCCATGTTACACACTGTATTACATGGCCCACACGATCCACAGCAATGGCCCGCCCAAATGATACAAGACCCGTTATGGTTTTTAGATGCTGAAGCCGCTTCTGAATTAGACACACCATAAACAAAAAAGCGCCCCAAATGAGGCGCTTCTATTATCAACTTGGTATTCTTCTTATTGCGGGAAGATGCAAGTATCCATATTCTGCGTAAGCGTTGCCGTACCTGTGCCACAGGCATATTCATAGGACACTGAACGACAAGCGCCATTAGCTGGATTACGAAGTTGAACCAAAACTTCAGTATCGTTTGGATCTAATGGATTACCTGCGTTCGGACTACGCGGATAGCCCGGAACAATGGGATCAAATGGTGAAACAAAATAGTTGAGACTAAATCGTAAGCTAGCAAGGAATGGTGGTGTGATCAAATTTCCTAGCCGCAACGATGCCATTACTTCATTATTACTAATGAAGACCGCAGAGATCTCATATTGTGTTGATGTCGCAACATTTTCAAACAGCGTCACCACTCTTGCTGTGATGTGATTGCAACTTGCACGTGCTTCAGTTGTACCTGAAGGTTGACCTGTCGTGGTTGACACTAAATACCCATTTGGCAACGTACCAGCGGGATTATATGCTGCATCAATAGTGTCAATACAAACAAGGCCATTTAAAACCTCAATGCGCGCATAATTGCGGTATAAGTTGGTGGTTGAACCCGTTCGTGTATCAACACCTAGTGAGCCATTAGTATCAATGGGGGAAGCGCCAATGCCACCCGGAATTTCAAGGTTATATTGGCCACCACCGGGTTGTGTAATGTGAGTAACACTAATCGTTGTGCCATCAAATGGAACGGCAAGTGTAGCAAGTGGGCTAGTTGAACACAAAGCTGTGCCACCCGAAGCAACAGCAAATGGCGTTTCTACCCAATCCCCAATACGGAAGACTGTTGCATTATCACTTTCAGATTCATGGCGTAGGTTCAAGCCAATCACAAGCGGGTCGTGGTCTGAAGAACGGTAAGCGTTGGGTTCGTATAAATAAGCAGGATATACTTCAGAGCTTGATTCACCAGAAGTTTGTATATTGTCATCATAGCCACGCTGATTAGGTTCATCAGAATTGATGTGCCATTCAGCGACATCTGATACTTGCCCTAGTAACGCACTGCTAGCGATAGCATGATCAAGATACCCTGCTTCACCAAAGAAGGTATATGAGTAGGCTATATTTCCGGGGCCTATAAAGGCTTCAATCAGATCGGTATAGTCATCGCCATTACCAGCAACATCATCCGCACCTTCTTCAATCGCGCGAATGGGGTCTTCTTGAGCATAAGCGTTGAGATCACCAACGATCAAAAAGTCTGGATCACCACTGCCCGTTGGGTCTGTCGCTAACCAATCAACAAGTGCTTCGGCGGCGTTTGTACGTGTCGTATTACAGTTACCTTGAATTGGATCATCATCCGGCGCGCCACAAGCACTACCTTTAGACTTAAAGTGATTCACTACAAGTGTAAAACGTCCACCAAAATTATCATCAAACGTTTGTGCTAGCGCTGGACGATTACGAGTGGTATCAAAACGTGGATCGTCGGCTTCAGTTAAAATCTCAAAATTGCCGACAGGAGTCACCACAGCGGGCTTATAGATAATGCCAACTTTAATTGCATCAGCTCCAATGGTGCCTGTCTCAATGAAGGTATAGGGGCCACACCCTGACTCAGCATTTAGGAGATCAACTAAAGTCTCAATAGCGCTAATATTTCCTGCGTCTGCTTCATTCTCTAACTCAACAAGGCCCGCAACGTCCGCGTTAATCTGGCAGATAGTCGCTACAATTTTAGCGGCTTGTCGATTAAATTCTTGCAATGTATCTGCACCACGAGGTGTGGGGAATCCACCGCCTGCTCCATCACCATTAAACCAATTTTCGACATTGAAGCTGGCAACTGTCAATTGACCGTTGATAGTTGGTGCAGGTGTGCGTGGGTTTGCATTTGTCCAGACAGGTGTTGTTGTCGGACGCAAACGATAGTTACTGAAGCCATACCCTAAGGTACCTGTAACTTGGGGGGTTGTGAACCCATTACGAAATTCGGATGAAGTAGTGGGAATGTAGGGGACATTACCGGGCGTGTTAACATCAAGCGTGCCATCGGATAAGTCATCAACAAGCAAGCGATTACGTGCATTTTGATCACGCAACGCTGTTTCTTGAGACGAGCCCGGCAGGTAAACGTTTGTGGGGTTAAATAAGCGACCGCTAGATACTGTAATTTCGCCAAAGCGCCCTAAGTTAAACACATCACTGACGGTCAGCTCACCACCTGATTGGCCCGTCACAGTAATGAGCATACCCTCGTAATTTTCCCAGTCATTAACGTCAGCGATAGGTAACTCAACAAATGTGGGGGCAATGCTACCATCATTGCCACTATCAACAATGTTTGTAGCAGAGATTTGTGTTTGACCGAAGGCTTCACTAACGGTACCTGTAACTTGAACGATGTCTCCTACATTCACATCGAGCAAAGTAGATGGATCATATACGAAAATACCATCTGATGTGAGAGGGTTGCCGTCTCCTGTGGCATCTTGCATGTAGAAACCATTAAGTGTGGACTGTAAATCGTTTGTTACCACACCTTCTACTGTAAACGGCCCAGCATTTCCGAATAATGAACCATTCTCTTGTAGATCATAAATACGTGTTGGCGCAACCGGGCCAGTCACTTGGAAGCTAAATACATAATTATCTGGAGTCTCAGGCGTGCCATCACCATCACCATCTAAAGTGAGACTAGAAGGCAAATCAATATCCGTGATATTTGCGCTCAATAATGTGACGGTACAGTTATCACTATTATTGAAATTTACGGATGGATCAATTGTCACAGTCTGCGTGCCGCTTACTGTAAACGATATATTTGTTGCATTACAAGTAATTGTGGCGCTTGCAGTGGTGAAACTCACAGGTTCATTAAATTGAATGACGATATTACTATCTACCGCGACACCTGTATCACCATTTGCTGGGGATGTTGAAATGACCAATGGTGCAGCATCCGCTGTACCAAGTGTATTAACTGCTAAATGGGTATTCACTGCCTCAATGCGAGTGGCAACAGAAACAGAATCTGGTGCACCTTCTCCCGGTTGACCGCTTGTACCAAAATCTTGTCGTACCCAATCAGCGGTGGTATCTGTATCAATGCCGTTTGGAATGCGAGATGCACCACCGTAGGAGAATGTAATCCCATCAAGGCCGGGCGTAAGAACGACCGTACTGTAAACAACGTCAGAAGGCCCACCATCGCTTATAGCGACCGAATCAACAATGCTCGTCCAAGGGGTAGAATCAAAAATACCATCATCATTGGTATCTAAGTCAGTACCATATACACCCGTGAAATTTTCAACCAATAATAAGGTGATTGTGCCGTTTTCAAAAGCGTTGGTTAAGTATCCTGTTCCCCAAAAGCCATTCGCATCGGTTGTTCCTATTAGCTCAGCTTGATCAATAACACCAGTATTGCCTTGATCCCCTTCAATCTCAAGCAATGTATATGTAGACAGCGATGTATTAGGTGTGAAGAAAATCTCAACAAATTCTGCATCATCCACCCCATCGTGGCTAATGTTAAATTCATTGATAACCGGCGTTGTAACACAGCTCCATGTCCCAAAAGGAACATTAGCGGCATGACCTGCTGCATCTAAACCGTCTAGAACACCATTGCCCGGTATCGTCCAATTGCTAGGGTTCCAACCACCATCTGGGCCTGTGCAGTCGTTGCGATACATATAAGAGTCTCTATATATGTCTGTTGGGTCTTGTTGCCATACTTGATCAATGACAACGTCATTCCCATCACGTATCTGAAAACCATCATTACCATTGCCGTTAATTTGGTTACTAATCAAGGCACGATTGGCAAAGTCACCAGATGTTCCAAATACAGCATCAAATTGATTTACTCCGTTGTTACCAGAGCCAATGAGATATACAAACGCATCCGTATAACTACCGCTAAGAGTCCCTACCTGTGAAAAAGCCCCACCATTACTAGAGCGATAAAGCGTCCATGTTGATAAGTCCACCGTTCCTTCAACATAGAGCTCTATGGCTTTGGGCGTTCCCCCCGACAAATCCCCATCGACAATTCCAGTAATCCGAACTGTGCCAGCAGCTTCTGCCACTTGTGGTGCAGTGGGCTGGAACGTGAAAGTCAGTCCGCCAACGATAATTGTTAAAAGTAACAAGTAAATATAGCGTCGTTTCGATATGTGCAATCTGAGCATAAATAGAGTTTTTCCTTACAAACTAAAAAACAAACATTGTCTCAATGTTTTTATGTTGAATCGACTTACATAAAACAACGATGAATTATATATCCAATAAGTTAAGTAGGGGTAAAAGTAACGGGCAAATTACCTAAAATTTTCCAATTGATCAGAGAACATAACATTTTTTTACACTTCCTAAACACTTAAAAATCTGTTAAATCTCGTTTAAGTTTTTCACAAACTTGTTTGCAAGGCAAAAATCATTCGGTATAGTTAGTTGAAAATAACGTTTAGCTTAAAGTCTATATTGGGTTGGAGTATGGGTTATGAAATTAAATCGATTATTTTTAGTATTGGCTATGATCCTACTAGCTGCCTGCAGTAGTGGTTTTCCTACTGTAGCGCCCCCTCAACAAACCGAAACTCGTGAAGCAATTTATGCATTAACTGCAGAAGCACCAGTTGAAACTGTTGAAACTATAGAAAGTGTACCCGTAGAAGAAGCATCGCCTACAGGGGTAGCTGTTGCTCAAGAACCTTCGGAAACGCCTATTACCAACTTATTTGAGTTAGAAACGAATACGCCAACACGAACTCCAACCAGTACCAACACCCCAACAGAAACGGCAACAACGCCACCAACCGATACACCTGTTACAATGGCAACAAGCACAGACATTCCTACTGAAACCCCTACGGATGAACCAACTCACACCGCAACAATGACCAATACCGCCACCAA
>RFGP01000064.1 GCA_003697365.1 Chloroflexota bacterium
AAAGATGCGGCACTTGTCCTTGTTATGGAGCCGGGGCCGGCAGAAGATACCATTGTCACTGCGCGAAAAGGCGTAGGTATATTTGAAATGACGGCATGGGGGCGTTCCTCTCATGCTGGAAGTAATCCGGAAGCAGGGGTCAACGCGATTATTGAGATGGCACATCAGATCGCCAAAATTACTGCACTAAACAACGTAGAACTTGGAACTAGCGTACACCCAACCATTATTCATGGCGGAACTAAGCATAATGTCATTCCTGAAGAATGCCGCGTAACGATCAATGTTCGTGTGCGCTATCAGCGTGAAGCAGAGCGCGTTTTAGAAGCCCTAAGTACCATTTCACATAATCCATTCCTTCCAGAAGCACTAGTTTATTTAACGGGAGGGATGATGCGCCCACCAATGGAACACAACGCATTAATGATACAAACTGTTGAAACATTAGCAAAAATTAGCCCCTTTCCTATTCAAGAATTCAGCAAGGGAGGTGGCAGCGATGGTAATTTTACGGCAGCAATGGGCATTCCTACACTAGACGGGCTTGGCCCCACAGGTGGCGGTGCACACAGTAATGATGAGCACGTTTATCTGCCTAGTTTACCACGCCGTGCAGCCCTACTTGATGCTATCTTGACACGTTGGCCATTGGCTTGACAGCCTCACTCATCCTATGTTAATCTCATCATGGTCTTGTTTTGGATGAAGGTGTGTCAATGCCCGGATGCATGACACACAATGGGGGAAGATCGGTGAAAGTCCGACGCTGGCCCGCAACGGTAACAGGAACACCTCGCCCCTGAAGCCCGAATACCCGCCTTCATTCCACCACAACAAGCACGTCTAAACCTTCGTGGAGAGAGGAACGTGCGAGAAGCAACCATTCCCCGCTATTTTCTCAGAATGGCCAGTTGCTTAATGGCAACGCCGCTTCTGCATTATCTCTCCCAATTTGTATTGTGATACTTATCCGTAACACAATGGGAGATATTGAATATACCATGAATCGTAAAATACTTATCCTAATCACCACAATTGCCTTGTTAATTAGTGGAAGCTATACGCTATCCCCTAAAACAATCATTCACGCCCAAACTACCACTAACTTGACTGATGCATGTGTTGAAAGTTTTGATCCAAACGTTGATTACTTCCCTGACAAAGTTCAATTCAACTATGCTGAGAGCGTATCTGTCGAATATTTTAACCATTATAAAGTAGTCACTATTACTCAGCCATGGCCGGG
This sequence comes from Chloroflexota bacterium, assembly GCA_003697365.1. Taxonomy (GTDB): domain Bacteria; phylum Chloroflexota; class Anaerolineae; order Aggregatilineales; family J027; genus J027. The sequence continues at coordinate 1,247 of RFGP01000064.1, forward strand.
CGCAGAAGAAGCCTTCAGCTATGTACTTGTACAGTGCGGTACACCAACGCCAGAAGATTATGATAATGCGCTGATCATTGAAGTACCAGTCAAACGGGTTATTTCCATGTCTACAACCTATCTACCACATATCGTGCGGCTAGGTGTATTAGATACTTTGATCGGCGTAGATACAGCCGCTTTTGCCAGCACGCCTGAAGTAGTGGAGTTGGCAGAAGCGGGTGAACTCATTGAAGTTGGCAGTGGTTCAGCAGTCAATGTTGAATTAGTTCTAGAAGCAGAACCCGACCTTGTCTTAACTTATGGAAGTGGCTTTGCTGATTATGATGCACACCCTGTATTACTAGAGGCTGGAATACCCACCGCACTCAACGCTGATTTTACTGAAACAACACCACTTGGACGCGCTGAGTGGTTGAAGTACACTGCCCTATTTTATAATCAAGAAGCAGCAGCAAATGAACTCTTTGATAGTATCGCCCAAAATTATGAAGAATTAGCCGCGCAACTGGCCAACCTTCCTGATGAAGAGCGTCCCACAGTCCTAACCAATACCATTTTTGGCGATGCTTGGAACGCCACCGGAGCACAAAGTTATGCTGGTCGTTTCATTTATGATGCGGGGGCTCGTCTAGTATTAGAAGACGTGGAAGGTGTAGCTGAGTCTAATAGTACAGTTCCTCTTGATCCTGAAGTAGTCTTCTTTGAAGGGGCAGATGCAGATTTCTGGCTCGTTAATGCATTTGGTGTATTTAGCCTTGAAGACCTTCTCAGCCAAGATGAACGCTATGCCGACTTTTTAGCCGTGAGCAACGGCGGCGTTTATAGCAACATCGGCCGCATTGGCCCTAATGGTGGTTATGATTACTATGAAACAGGTGTTATTGAGCCAGACGTAATCCTCAAAGATTTGATCGCCATCTTCCACCCCGAACTATTCCCTGATCATGAGCTAGTTTACTATCGTCAATTACAATAAGTTCTCAAAGATTTTTGATGAATGGAGGCGAGGCCATTCATCAGTGGAGCATATTTCATGGCCGATCAAATCCTAAAATCTACTACCTTAACGAGCGCAGCCCATCAAACTCTAATATCACACCGTTTTAAGTTAGGTCTTCAAACCACCTTGATATTAGGGTTAATGCTGGCATTAGCAGGGTTATTTATCTTTAGTTTAACATTTGGCTCAGTAGAAATCCCCTCGCGCACAGTAATCACTATTTTGCTAGGAAATGGTGACGAAGTGCGTACCGCATATACAACTATAGTGATGAAATATCGCTTCCCTAAGGCTGTCACCGCAATGCTAGCAGGTGCAGCGCTCGCAGTCAGTGGGCTTCAAATGCAGACAATGTTCCGCAATCCCCTAGCTGGCCCTTTTGTATTAGGCATCAGCTCTGGCGCGAGTTTAGGTGTTGCTTTGCTTGTCTTATCTTCAGGAGCTGGCGTAATTGGTGGAGCACTGCTGCCCAGTCGAGCACTTACCAGTGATACAAATCTTATCCTAGCGGCTATTATCGGGGCAGGTGTAGTTATGGCATTGGTCTTATTTGTAGCACAAGCCGTACCAAACAGCACGACATTACTGATTGTTGGTCTGATGTTTGGCTATTTGACGAGTGCCATCGTCAGCTTATTAATGTACTTCAGTATTGCTGAACAAATTCAGGCATATGTCAATTGGACTTTTGGTAGTTTTAGCGGAGTTACACGTTCACAGTTAAATATCTTCGCCCCAGTCATCCTTGTTGGCTTAGTGAGCTCACTACTACTTTCAAAGCCACTAAATGCTCTTCTACTGGGTGAAACATATGCTCGTAGTATGGGGCTACGCATCCAAATTGTGCGCTTTTGTATTGTACTTAGCACAGCTATTCTGGCGGGCACAGTCACCGCTTTTTGTGGCCCAATCGCCTTCTTAGGCATTGCCGTACCTCATCTTACCCGTATGACCTTCAATACAGCAGATCATCGTATTCTAATGCCAGCTTGCATGTTAATGGGAGCCATTGTTGCGCTTATCGCTGCTATTATTGCCGATCTACCCGGTACGAGCTTAGTCTTACCCTTAAACGCTGTTACCTCTCTCATTGGAGCACCAGTTGTTATTATCGTAATTTTGAAGAGACAAAACCTGCATAAGAGCTTCGGATGAGAACCATCTTAACAACGCAAAATCTCAGTATTGGCTATAAGCGCCCACGCAAAATTGTGGCAGAAGCACTAAATTTAGAGCTAAAAAGTGGGGAACTTGTATGCTTATTAGGGCCAAATGGAGTGGGCAAGTCAACACTTCTACGCACAATTGCCGCCATGCAACGCCCTCTTGCAGGATACATTTTCTTAGGGCAGCACAATATTCATGACTTATCACCTCGTCAACGTGCTCAACTTATTAGCATTGTTTTAACTGAGCGTGTTGATAATGGCTTATTAACAGGTTATGAGCTAGTTGCGCTAGGACGCTATCCCTATACTGACTTTAGCGGTAGGTTATCCGTTCAGGATAAAACAATCATCACTTGGGCAATTCAGGCAGTCGGTGGTACTGCACTTGCTGCAAGACCTTTGAATATGTTAAGTGATGGTGAACGTCAAAAAATGATGATTGCACGCGCCCTTGCCCAAGACCCCAGCCTTATGCTATTAGATGAACCTACCGCCTTTCTAGACTTGCCCCGCCGTGTAGAGTTAATGCGTTTGCTACGGCATTTAGCAGAGGATACGCAACGCGCCATTTTAGTATCTACTCATGATTTAGAGTTAGCTTTGCAAAGTGCACATCGATTATGGCTAATGAACACGCAAGGAATCATCCAAGAAGGCGCGCCAGAAGATTTAGTTTTAAACGGGGCCTTACAAAACACTTTTGCGCAAAATGGGCTAATTTTCGATGCAGAAAGCGGAACTTTCAAACTTCACCAACAAGATCGTGGTTGCGTAACCCTGCTTGGTGAAGGATTGCCTTACTTATGGACACAACGCGCTTTGGCGCGTGAAGGATTTCAAATTATCCCTAACGCTTCGATTGTGATTGAGGCTTATCATCAACATTGGCGTTTGCTGAAAAATCAATGCTCCCTTGAATATTACACACTTTACGATTTAATGAATGCGCTGAAAGATCAACAATCAGAGTGAAATTAAACCTATGTCAACAAAAATATTACTCGTTCGTCACGGAGAAACTGATTGGAATGTTATTCATCGCTTTCAAGGAAGCAGCGATGTCCCGCTTAATGACACGGGGCGCGAGCAAGCTCAAAAGCTAGCATTACGCTTGTCCAGTGAAACATTCGATGCAATCTACAGCAGCGATCTCTTACGCGCTGCAGAAACAGCTCAAATTATCGCTCAACAACCAATCATTTATGATGCACGCTTGCGAGAGATACACTTTGGCGTTTTTGAAGGACTTACATTTACCGAAATCATGGAACAATATCCCCATGAATGGGACTTGTGGCGTAAGCGACAAGCCCCACCACCAGAAGGTGAAGAAATTGCTGACGTTGCAACGCGCGTGCAAGTCTTTCTAGAAGACATACTCACACAGCATTCTGAACAAAAAATCTTAATTGTTACGCATGGCGGAATCATCGGGATGATAGCTACTCAATTACTTAATCATCCTCCACATAAAATATGGCAATTCCGCTTTGATAATACATCCATCACAGAATTTGGCTTTTATCCACAAGGTATTGTCTTAGTTCGCTTAAATGATGTCTGTCATCTCACCCAATGCTAATAATTTAGTGGGCACTGTGTCATCAGCATTATCAACAATCAGCTGGACAATATCATCACGTTTTGCCAGCAGTGTATTCGCGCCGCGCCGAATGTAGATTTGGCAGTCATCAATCGCATAAGGAATTTCTGCCCCATGTGGCACACGAATAACAATCACATTTTGGTTATAGATTAATTGCGTCTCAATATGAACTGTTAAACGTGGAGAAAGGCGCTTTTCTAGCTCAGTGATGATAAGTTCAATATATTCTTGAGCATTTTTTACACCAATAACGCGCTCTTTAGGATCATCAGAAACACCAATATAGATAGTTCCGCCATCTGTGTTTGCAAACGCGCAAATATCTTGCAACAAGCTATCTAAGCGGCCATGCTTCAAAGGTAGATGCGTATAAAAAGCCCGTGTTTGTGTGTTGCCTTCTGCTCTTAAACTATTGATCACATTCACATTGCGGCTTGCCAAGCGATAAGGACGAGTGCGCGAAAAGTCATTCCCTTCAAATACTGCGCGAATTGCATCAAAAGACAATTCATCCAGTAAAATTTCTGTGCTTCGATCCCCAACACCTAACAATTTTCCTCTTGGATCAGCAGCGGTCATACGATGAGCATCAGAGCCTTGAATACAATGCATTCGGCGCGGATACCCTTTAACAGTACCATCAAAGAAATCAACGGTTGTGCGGCCGGGTTTTTCCCAGTCAGTCACCTCAAGGGCATAGAGATTTTCATCTTGTGTGTAGCGAATGCGGGTGTGCTCGTCAAACGTGATCATACGATTTGCAATGCCATTGGTTGAATTTACATGGGCAGCAATTGCCATGCCCCCAGCTTGTTTGACCACAGCATAACACGTTAACACATCAGAAGATGCCCCCACCAGTGGCAAGCCTTGATCAATCGCCTCTCTGGGGACATTTAATAGCATTAAGATATGCTCTAATTGACGGACTGTTGTTTGGGGTGGAAACACACACAAAATATGAAACCCAAAGGTTGCCGTAAATTCAAAGCCGGGCAATACCAATAGCTTATTTAGTAAACGCTGATATTCCCGTAAACGTGCTTGTTCTGCTGGCAAAGCACGCCCTAAATTCACCAAATATTCCAACTGTGCTATTTCATCCATCATCGCAGCATAGCCACGCACTGTGTTGTGATCCGTGAACGCGATAATATCAAGCTGCTTAGATTCAGCATATTGAAGAATGTCAAGATAGGTAATCCCACTTTGTTGATAGTCTGATGATCCCGGTGTGTGAATATGGAGATCCATTTGATACCAACGTGGTGATGCGATATTTTTTACATTCAACGTTACTCTTCACCTTAAAATTCAATCTTATTGAAGCAGTCTAGAATTATTATACATTCTCTCTAATGATAATACGTTGCAAACTGTTACGGAAAATGGTAAATTATCAGCGTTTACCATTCGTGTAAAACAACTTTATGGAGGCGTTTTATGCACACCAAAAAATATGCTTTACTTACTATTTTGCTCGCTGTAGTGGTTTCATTTGCTCCAGTCCTCACACCACATACAGCACCAGTTGTTGCTCAAGAAGGTGATAATGTCGTAGTTATTCCTCCCGGTGAAACTGTGCGCTTGGGTCTTGCAACAGACCTCAGCAACCTTATTCCCGGTCCGGGTCTAGACATTGCTCAAGCCGCTGAACTCGCCGTACAACTTTTTAATGAAGAAGATCTTTTAGGTGGTTTTCAAGTTGAATTAGTTGTTGAAGATGATCGCTGCACAGGTGAAGATGCCACAGCTGTAGCCAACTTATTCGCGTCTGATCCTCAACTCGTTGGTGTTGTGGGGCATGTTTGCTCTGGTGCCTCCATTCCAGCTTCAGAAGTCTATGAAGAAGCACGCATCCCCATGGTTTCACCAAGCTCAACGGCTGGTGCTTTCACTGCTCGTGGACTTGATGTCACTAATCGTGTTGCTTTCAATGACAACATTCAAGGTGTTGTAGCTGCCCGTTATATCTTCAACGAACTAGGTGCAGAGCGCATCGTTGTTTTGCATGACAACAGCAGCTATGGCGAAGGTCTAGCTTCTACAGTTGCCGACACCTTTGAAGAACTTGGTGGCGAAGTCATCGCTTTTGAAGTCATTGATCCAGAAGAACAAGATTATCGTGCATTGTTAACTGTATTGGTTGAAGAAGCCCCTGATCTCGTTTACTTTGGCGGCTATGAATCACAAGCTGCGCTGTTAGTCGAGCAAATGGTTGAAGTTGGTCTAGATGCCATCTTCTTCTCAGATGACGGCGTTTACACAACCACTTTCATCGAACTGGCTGGTGATGCCGCTGAAGGCACTTATGTCACCTTTGGTCAACAATTAGGTGATGAAGAAGCCAACGCCGAATTTGATGCGCTTTATGAAGAAGCATTTGGTGTTGCACCTGATGAACTAGGTCCCTTCCATGCGCAATCATTTGATGCTGCAAATGTGTTGTTGAATGCCCTTCTTGAAGTTGCTGAAATTGATGACGAAGGTAACCTCGTTATTGATCGTGAGGCATACATTCAAGCTGTGCGCTCAACAAGCGACTATGAAGGTCTAAGCGGAACCATTACTTGTGATGAATTTGGTGACTGCGGTTCAGCGCTCATTTCAGTCTTTGTTGTGGAAGATGGTGAATGGGTTGAACTAGAAGTTCCTGAAGAGTTACAAGTTAGCTCATCAGATATGATGGAAGAAGAAGCGATGGAATAAGGTAAACCTTATTCTGCAAAAGCAGGTGGCTTTATGGGCTGCCTGCTTTTTTATCGGTTGTCAGGGGGACTTAATATCTTATGACGAGAGCACTAGAATGGACGCTCCGCTTACGTCAAAATCAACTGAATTTTATTACTCTAAGCGGACGCTTTTTATTAAATCAAATTTTATTAAGTACTTTTTTCATTTTATGGCGTATTAGTGAAACATCAGGCGTATTTGGGAAAGCCCCTTCAACATGGGTTAGCAATGTGGGCGAATTTACCCGCTGGTTACTCGTCATTCATACAGTGGTAGGGGTTATTTTTGTCCTAGAAGCCATTGCACGTATGGTAGAACAGCAAAATGCGCCAATTAGTCCACTCATCCTCAACTATACAGGAATGTTATTAACGTTGGGGTTGGCGTTGCGTGTGCATAGCGTCTTAGAAAGTGAGCCCTTAGGTTTTTCAACATGGGCAAACTTATTCATCGTTGGCTTAAGTACAGGTGGTGTGTACGCACTTATTGCGCTGGGCTATACGCTTGTTTATGGTATTTTGTTTATGATTAACTTCGCACATGGCGAAGTCATGATGTTTGGCGCATATACCGGTTATTTTGCGACTCAGTATTTAACAAGTGGGGGTCATACTTTTGAAGATGGCTCAGTTTTGATTGCATCCATTCTTATTCCGCTCATCATTGGCATTTTATTTCTGCCACTCGAACGCCTTATTACGGGCTATGCGCAACGTACTACCATCAATTTTCAAACACCTGATTGGCTTTTCACTTTCTTCTCCGTCCCTGTAAGATTCACGCTTGGCTTTGTTATTGGTTATGGTGCCCTCGTAGGCTTGGGCGGATATGCTCCCCATCTTTACCTCATTGCCATTACAATCTCCGGCGTATTGTTTGCGATGGTTTGTGGCATGATCGTTTCAATGGCGCTTTCAGTTGTATTAGAGCGCGTCGCCTATCGTCCACTTCGTTTTGCACCACGATTGGTGCCGCTCATCAGCGCAATTGGTGCTTCTATTTTCCTTCAACAAGTTGCACTACGCATTTTTGGGCCGCAACGCAAAACCTATAGTAATCCACGCTTATTGCAAGAACCTTTCCGTGTCGATCTTGGGGGAACTTTGGGCACACTAGTGATCTCCAAAGTAGGCATTGTCATTGTCATAGTATCTGTTTTGCTAATGTTCTTGCTATATGTCATTGTTCAGCGCACCAAGATCGGGCGTGCTATGCGTGCTGTCGCGCAAGACAAAAATACCGCAGCTTTAATGGGCATTGATGTTGATCGCGTTATTGTCTTCACCTTCATGCTTGGTGCAGCCCTAGCAGGTGCGGCTGGTGTGATGCTCGGTTTTCGTAGTGATAAAATTGATTTCAAATTTGGCTTTACGCCCGGTCTAAAAGCCTTTACGGCAGCAGTTCTAGGCGGCATTGGTAGCATTCCCGGCGCAATGTTTGGCGGTTTCTTTTTAGGTATTGTTGAATCTATCGGGCCAGCATTACTAGGCTTTGATGATAAATGGCGTAATGCCATCGCATTTGGCATTTTAGTTCTTGTTTTAATCTTTCGCCCATCAGGTTTATTTGGTGCAGGTGGCGAGGTAAAGAAGGTATAAAGCTATGCTTCAAAGATTACGTTCAACCCTCTCTACCGTTCGTTCAGGCATTAACACAGGAATTTTATTGGGGTTAGGCCTCATCTTCTTGACCCTTATCGGTTTACCTTCAGATGATAGTGCACAGCTCGCCGCAACAGCGGTGCCACTTTATTTATTTATTGCTGGCGTTATTGGATGGCTTGTTGCCAAACAATTCTCTAGAGAAACCACACGCTTAGCCATACAAAATGCTTTCGCTGCTGGTCTTTCAGGCGCTATTGTATTTTTACTCTTCTTAGGACTAATCAACCGATGGCACGCACAAGGCATTGATGTGGCTGGGCTTTATTTTGCCAACATGAACACGTATCCAATGCACATTTTATCGGGTGTTCCACTAGAAGAATTACGTCCTAATACAGCTGTTGATGTCATCACCGGCCAGCTGCCTGATGATGCTTATATCCGAACGAACCCATTCACACTTACATTTGACAAAGACCGTGCCATTTTTTCAATAGGTTCGCTAGCAATTGGCGGATTCTATGGCTTAGCAATCATGCTTACACTAGCGAGCACAATCGGCGGCATTCTTGAACAGACACTGTTCCGCATAGATTGGCGACCGTTGCGCGCAAGAGTACGTGAAGCAACACAGGGAACATTTTTCCACCGCACGCTCCCTACCTTATTTCACTGGCTAATCTTGCTTTCACCTGTGCTGATCTTCCTGATGTTTTGGGCCACAGTAGAGCATGAACGTGGTACTGAGCAAACAATATTCAGTTTTGTATCAGAACTAGGATTAGGCACTAATTTATTTGGTGAACCAACTTATAGTGATTTGCAGCTCATTGATCTCAATGACACATTCAATCTAAGTAATGAGTCTTTGATCAATGATGTTAGCATTCAGCTTGGCATGACATTTTTATTGATTATTATGGCCATCGTTGCATTGCGCCGAGCTCAAACCGATCCAAGTCGATTTAATTATGCTACTCGTGTTGTATTGAATCTTATCCCGTATTTAGTCTTGTCCTTAATGGCTTTGTGGCGTGTTGAAACAAGCCGCATCAATATTATTGCACCAAGTTTTGATGTATTAGGGCTTGATCAACACGATTGGACATTATTAGTGATGGGGATTGGATGGATAGTTTTGCTGGCATATATCATTTATGCCCAAAGAACCCCTGAAAATTTTGAGCTCACCTTTGCCGTTTCGCTAAGCCTAGTTGCATTTCTGATCTCCCCACTTTTTATGACCCAATACCAAACGTTTGTTGTGGGGCGCGTGATGCTCGCTGTCATGTTCGGGCTAGGTCTTAATATTGTCGTTGGTTATGCAGGGTTGCTCGATCTCGGTTATGTTGCCTTTTATGCAATTGGTGCTTATACCTTCGCTTTCATCGCCTATGAAAGTGAACAGTTTAAACTGAGCACTGGTCAACTGAACACTTTAGGCTGGACAACATTAGCTGCAATCGTGATTGCTCCTATCTTTATGCTTCTCGCCGCCCAGATATGGCAACGGCTGTCCGCAGATAAAAGCTCCATGACCATCGCTGAAAGCAATGATTATGGCATCCGTCAGAACTATCGTGCCTATCAGACAAGCTCAGGTTTATTGCGTAAAGCTAAGGTATGGGAAAATCAGCCGCCAATGCTCTTTAGCTTGGCAATAGTAGCGATCGCCATAGTTATTATTTTCATCGCGGGCGATATATTACAGAATCTCAATTTGGGTGAATTTGATGCAACAATCGTTTCATCATTTCTTGTTGCCATTCCAATAGCCTTAATGGCAGGAGCATTCGCAGGCATTATGCTAGGCTTTCCGGTGTTGCGATTGCGCGGAGACTATCTAGCAATCGTTACACTCGGCTTTGGGGAAATTATCAGCCTTGCTCTTAAAAATCTTGATAACATTACTGGTGGCCCTTCAGGTGCTATTGGCATTCCCAAACCTGTTCCTAGTGGCACTTCTATTCCAACCAGTAATCTCATTCTACTCTATATTAGTGTTGTTGGTGCGATGATAGTGCTCTACATTTCATCGAACTTACGACATTCCCGCATTGGGCGAGCATGGCTCGCGATGCGTAGCGATGAAGATATTGCCCAAGCAATGGGAATTAATCTGGTTAATCTAAAGCTATTGGCATTCTCATTAGGGGCAGCTATGGCCGCCCTAGCAGGGATGATCTTCGCTAGTCGTCAAAGCTCTATCTTTCCGGATGACTTTAGCCTTGAAATCTCGATTAATGTTTTATCATTAGTCATCATTGGTGGTATGGGAAGTTTGCCGGGCGTAATTGTTGGTAGCATTGTCTTGATCGGCTTGCCGGAACTTCTGCGTCCCGTTGCTGATTATCGTATTATGGCTTTCGGCTTATTGCTTATCTTAACGATGATTGTACGCCCAGAAGGCTTAATGCCCTCTCCCCCACCCGAATTAGAAGAGCGGGCACGTCAGTTAGCAGAAGCGGAGGAATAACCCAATGACCAATAGCATATATATCCTTGAAGTGGATAAAATTACTAAGACGTTTGGCGGTCTTACAGCCGTGAGCGAGGCTTCTATGACAATTCCAGAGGGGGCCATCGCTAGCTTAATTGGGCCAAACGGCGCAGGAAAAACGACTTTCTTTAATTGCATCACAGGATTCTATACACCTAATAGTGGTGATATTCGCTTTATGGGGCGCACAATTCGTGGAATGCGCCCCGATCAGATTAATGCGCTGGGAATTGCCCGCACATATCAAAACATTCATCTTTTTGAAGGCATGACTGCTTTAGAAAACATCTTAGTGGGAATGCACACACGCTTAGGGCAAGGTTTTTTAGGAGCGATTGTACGGCATCCAACTTTTCGACGAGAAACACGCCAAAGTTTAATTAACGCTTACCGACTGCTTGAGTATGTTGGCTTGACTGGCTTTGGTGATGTTTTGGCGACCAATTTATCGTATGGGATGCAACGTCGCCTTGAAATAGCGCGTGCGCTGGCAAGCTCCCCTCGTTTATTGCTGCTAGACGAGCCAACAGCAGGTATGAACACGCAAGAAACCGCCGAGATGATCGAATTTATCCGACGTGTACGTGATGAATTTCATCTCACTATTTTATTGATTGAACATGACATGAATTTAGTGATGAATGTGTCGGAACAAGTAACGGTTTTAGATTATGGCAAAGTAATTGCGCACGGCACGCCCAGCCAAGTGCAATCTGACCCACGTGTTATTGAGGCTTATCTAGGAACAACGTTGGAAGAAGAAGCATAAATGACCTTATTAGAAGTTAAAAATATACACACTTATTACGGCAAAATACACGCACTCAAAGGTGTTTCACTTGAAGTGCATGAGGGCGAAATCGTTACACTGATTGGAAGCAATGGTGCTGGAAAAACCACAACCTTAAATACCATCTGCGGCATCACCCCAGCAGCAGAAGGGCAAATTCTGCTAAATGGTGAAGACATCACCCACATGCGCCCACACCAAATCGTCCAAAAAGGTGTAGTACAAAGCCCTGAAGGGCGTAAAATCTTTAGTCGCCTCACTGTACGCGAAAATCTAGAATTGGGAGCTTATGCCCGCACTGATGTGCGCAATCTTGCTGATGATTTAGAGCTTGTTTATGAAATATTTCCACGTTTGAGAGAACGCAGAAACCAAGTAGGGGGAACGCTTTCTGGGGGTGAGCAACAAATGCTCGCTATAGGTCGTGCATTAATGAGTCGGCCTAAAATTTTGTTGCTGGATGAGCCCTCAATGGGATTGGCCCCGCTATTGGTACGAGACATTTTCCGCATCATCTCCCAACTGAACACCGAACAACAAACAACCATCTTACTTGTTGAACAAAATGCGCAAATGGCCCTTAAAATCGCTCATCGTGGCTATGTCTTACAAACAGGCAAAGTTGTTATGTCTGATACCGGTGAAAAACTCCTTGCTGATGAATCTGTACGTCGCGCCTACTTAGGAGAGCATTAGTCATGCGAAAATATCTCATCATTTGGTCGTTCGTGATGATATTTGCCTTAACGGGGTGTATGGGTGGGCCAAAAGCTGATGCGGACAAAATCGCAGATCGCTTCCCTACAGAAATTACAATTGAAGAAGGCGATGAACAGACTGTCATCTGGGAACTTGACGACTCTCGGACAGAGTTAAGTCTTGAAGTTCAATCCAATTATGGATATATAACACTAGAATATAACGGCGATGGCATCACAGAAGACATGACCGCTTATGTGACGATCATCGTATATGCTAATCAGTCAGCTGCCAACGTTGCACTTCAACGTGAACTTTTAGACTGGCAAGTGCAAGGCGTGAGATTTGACACTGTTCGCGTTCGACGAAACCGCTACGACCTTGCTAATTTTGCAGGCGGACAACTAGCCTATTTGCAGGATGAAGCCACTGTTTTCGAGGTTCGTATTATTGCTGATGATCCAACTGCTGAAATTCCAGAAGAAGCGATTACGAGTATTTTTGAGACCATTTTCCAAATTTTGGAAGCTAGCTAATAATGAGTTTTGATCATTCAACATATTTAAGTCCCTTCACATGGCGCTATGGTTCCGACCAAATGCGCCATATTTGGTCAGACAAAAACAAGCGACTCTTGTGGCGTAAGCTATGGGTGGCGCTTGCAAAAGCTCAGCAACAGGCAGGACTCGTTACAGCAGAGCAAGTAGCAGACTTAGAAGCACATCAAGAACAAATCGATATTGAGCGCGCCCATGCCCTAGAGGCTGAGTTGCATCATGATTTGATGGCAGAAGTTCATACATATGCAGAACAATGCGCTATTGGCGGCGGCATTATTCATCTAGGCGCAACGAGCATGGATATTGAAGATAATGCTGATGCTCTACGCTTGCGCGAATCCTGCACATATATTACAGAGCACCTTCATAGTATCCTCGCAACACTTGCAGAAAAAATCGAACAATATCGCAATACAGTTTGCATGGCCTTCACTCATCTTCAGCCTGCTGAACCAACGACAATTGGCTATCGATTAGCTTTTTATGCGCAAGACTTGCTCGATGCATTTGAAGAGCTCAAAAACCTCTCACAGCAAATTAAAGGAAAAGGACTCAAGGGTGCAGTTGGCACTTCTGCCAGTTATAGCCAATTGCTATACGGGACATCTATTTCAGCGCGCCAGCTCGAAGAACTTTTCATGCAACAAATTGGGCTAGAGGCTTATGAAGTTGCATCACAGACTTACCCACGCTCTCAAGATTGGCGCATATTAAATGCCTTAGCCAGCGTTGCCATGACAGCTTATAAACTTGCCTTTGATGTTCGCATTTTGCAAACACCCCTCATTGGTGAATGGGGCGAACCATTTGGTCGTCGACAAGTTGGTTCATCCGCAATGCCTTTTAAGCGAAATCCGATTTTAGCCGAAAATATTGATAGCTTAGCGCGCTATGTTGCAGCATTACCGCGCATTATGTGGGATAATGCGGCACACAGCCTATTAGAGCGCACACTTGATGATTCAGGCAATCGGCGCAGTGTGCTTCCGGAGGCATTTTTAGCCACTGATGAAATACTTGGAAAGCTCTCGCGTATACTTAACAACTTACGGATCGATGAACACGCAATTAGTCGCAATGTCGCAATTTACGGCGTTTTTGCCGCAACTGAGCGCCTGTTAATGGAAGCAGTTCGTCGTGGTGGCAATCGGCAAACATTGCATGAAGTCATTCGTCAGCATAGTTTGGCAGCATGGGAAGCGCTGCGCAATGGCGAGGATAACCCCCTTGCCCATACACTCGCTCAAGACACAACATTAAAAACTCTTATGTCCTCAGAGGATATATACGTGCTACTTGATGCTACTGTCTATGTTGGTGATGCTCCTGAACGCGCAAGTAACATCGTAAACAAGATACAAAACACACTAAAAAAATAGTAGATTTTTTAGTATACAGGACTATAATTTTAGATGTGTGTTCTAGGCAGATTATATAAATCTAAAAAACATATGGATGACAATAGTAGTCACCCGAAAAAATTTAGCTCAATAATAGCAGTTCTATGGTGACACTCCTCTGAATACTGCTCCCTCTCAGAAGATTCCTAGAGTAGTGTGCACCTGAGGCTGCGTGCACACGCTCTTAGATACTTCAAAACCTAGAGCGTTCAATTTCTTAAAAACAAAAAGTGAATGCTGCTGCCATTCACCTAGCTTTTGATTTGGCTCAGGAGAGATAGCTATGGCATTACGTCAGCGTGTTTTTCGATCCCACATACAAACAAATCAGCAATTTAGCATTAGCGACGTTGTGATGTTGCTGATAATTATCACAATCCTAGCGATCGGTATGGAGGCAGCACTGAGTTCACCAGAAATCATTAGTGGTCCCGATATTCGACTCAACCTCACCGCTTTACCACTCTATAGTCTATTATCTATTGGGCGAATGTTCTTCGCATATGTCTTGTCCTTAATATTTTCGATTGTTTACGGATATGCTGCTGCACAAAGTAAAACTACTGAACGCTGGCTGTTACCATTACTGGACATTTTGCAATCAGTACCTATTTTATCATTTTTACCCGTTGTGCTATTGAGTCTAACAGCTATCCTGCCACAACGTATCGCAATTGAGTTGGCAGCTATCATCCTGATCTTTACAAGCCAAACGTGGAATCTCACATTTAGTTTTTATCAATCTATGACTACACTACCAAATGAATTACGTGAAGCAGCGGCGATATTTCGATTTAGCCGTTGGCTACGCTTCCGTATCGTAGAACTGCCCTTTGCTGCATTGGGACTCATCTGGAATAGCGTTATGTCATGGGCAGGAGGATGGTTCTTTCTCATGGCGGCTGAAATATTCACGCTTGGCAATCGCGATTTTCGCCTTCCCGGTTTAGGGTCTTATCTTTCAACAGCTGCCAATAAAGGCGATACATCGGCGTTAATTTACGGCATTTTAAGCCTTGTTGCCATCATCATTCTGCTGGATCAGCTTGTTTGGCAACCGCTTCTTGCGTGGGCAGAGCGTTTTAAAGTCTCACAAGTTGAGGAAGAACACCCAACCACATCTTGGTTTCTGAATGGATTACGCCGTTCTGGTTTCGCTTATTGGCTTCGAGAACACTTCTTTTCCCCACTCTTTAGGCGAATCGATCAGCGTTTAAATCAACAGCCACACTATATTGCAAGTCTAGAAACAGAAAATACCGCTAAACCTTCAGCGTTACGCTATATTTTTCTCAGTATACTTATGCTAGGCATTGGATATGGCATTGTCCAAGCGATAGATTTAATAGCTAGTTTATCACCAGATGATTGGCTTAACATTGCTATTGGGGCGCTAGCAACTTTTATAAGAGTGACAATTGCCGTCACGATCGCACTGATTTGGACAATTCCTGTCGGGGTCATCATCGGCACCAAACCTCGTATAGCGGCTATACTACAGCCCATTGTGCAAATCGTGGCTTCTATTCCTGCTACGGCATTATTTCCAATTTTATTACTTGGTTTAATAGACTTACCCACTGGCCCAAATATCGCTGCAATTCTCCTGATGTTATTAGGTACCCAATGGTATTTACTCTTCAACGTCATCGCAGGAGCATCCGCCATTCCACAAGACTTACAATATACTACTGATATAATGGGGTTACATGGATGGCGGCGTTGGCGTACCCTCATTCTGCCAGCACTTTTCCCCTACATCATCACAGGACTCATCACATCAAGCGGAGGAGCATGGAATGCCAGTATCGTAGCTGAGTATACTCACTTTGGCGGGCAAACAAGCAAAGTTGTTGGACTGGGTGCTGTTATCACAGAATCCACTGAAGTAGGTAACTATCCTCTACTCTTAGCATCTACCTTAACGATGATCATTCTTGTCGTCATCATCAACCGTATTGTATGGCGACGGTTGTATCGCCTTGCAGAAGAACAATATCGTTTAGATCAATAACAGAAGAAAGGCAACAACCTCATGGCCCAAAACGTATTATTGAAAATAGAGCACGTCACCAAGATATATGGCCGTAAAGATCGTCAATTTACGGCTGTTAAAGATATTAACCTAGCAATCCATGAGGGTGAATTCGTAGCATTACTAGGCCCCAGTGGATGTGGGAAGAGCACGCTTTTGCGTATGATTACAGGACTCATAGAGCCTACAAGCGGTACAGTATATTACCGAGACAAGCCTATAAAAGGTGTTAATCCTTACGCAACAATTGTCTTTCAGACATTCGCACTTTACCCATGGTTAACAGTGCTTGAAAATGTTGCCCTTGCTCTTGAAGCGCGCGGCGTAGCCCGTTCAGAACGCTATAGAATAGCGGAACGCTTGCTGGACACAGTCGGTCTCGATGGTTTTGAAAAGGCTTATCCGCGTGAACTTTCGGGTGGAATGCGCCAAAAAGTAGGTTTTGCGCGCGCCCTAGCCGTTGAGCCTGAACTGTTATGCTTAGATGAACCTTTTAGCGCATTGGATGTCCTTAGCGCAGAAGCATTACGCGGCGAATTAATGGAGCTTTGGATTGGTGAACAACTTCCCATCAAAGCGATTTTAATGGTAAGTCATAATATTGAAGAAGCAATTTCAATGGCCGATCGTATTGTTGTCATGGGTAAAGAGCCCGGCCACATTGTTGCTGAGTTTGCCGTTGATCTACCGCATCCACGTGATCGTAAAAACCCGCGTTTTGAGCAACTGCTCGACTATATTTACGCGGCTATCGCAGGACGCACATTACCAGAGATCAGTGAAGTCGGTACAGCACCCGGCACACCGGGACCCACACGCATCTTGCCAAATGCTTCTGTCAATGCACTAGCGGGGCTTTTAGAACACTTAAGAACTAGTGGACGACAAGATATTTATAAACTAGATGATGAGCTTGGCTTGGACATGGGCGATCTGATCCAAGTCATTGAAATGGCCGAAATGTTAGGGTTTGCAACTATCAATGAAGGCGATATTGAATTAACCCCTCTGGGGGAAGCCTATGCTGAAGCGTCTATTCTCACTCGTAAAGAGCTTTTTGCCCAACGTGCGCGTCGGTTACCTATGCTACAGTGGATGATTCAGATGCTCAAGGTAGCGCCTAATAATGAGCTCCCTTGGAAAGTATTTCTCACCGCCCTACTGCCAGAGTTTCCTGATGAAATGGCAGAGCGGCAACTTGATATTGCGATCAATTGGGGACGTTATGCTGAGCTTATCGATTATGACGATGATAACGAGCTTATCCGCCTCGATCTTTCAAATGGACGCTTTGAAGTCGAGTCAGAAGTTCAAAAAGCACGTTAAAGCCTCTACCCCATACAACTGATCGTCCGTGCTAGAAGCCATTTATTGAAGGGCAGAAAGCACGGTTTATTATTTTCATTTAGCCACCAATATAATACATTTCGATCTTATCTCGATCATTAGTCGTTTGTGTGGATCGCACCTCTGAATATCGATCTGAGCGCTTCTTCCACATATGAGCTATTATGTCTAGTAATTCATCATCTGTTGCCCCACCGCGTAGTGGTGTTTTTAGATCGGTGCCGTGTGTGGCAAAGAGACACGTATATAATTGCCCTTCTGGCGACATTCTCAAACGACTGCAAGCGCCACAAAACGGCTTAGTGACAGAGGCGATAATACCCAACTCCCCTCCTCCATCACGATAACGAAAACGTAATGAAGTTTCACTAGCATATTGGCGTGGCAATGGTTCAATGGGCAGAACAGCATCAATGCGTTGAATGATTTCATCTGCCGTCACGACATCATCCATAACCCACCCATTGCGCGTTCCAACATCCATGTATTCAATAAAGCGTAAAACATAGCCATTATCTTTACAAAAGCGCGCCAAATCAACAATTGTATGATCATTTACACCACGTTGTACTACGGCATTAATTTTAATGGGCGAAAATCCCGCCACTTCAGCCGCCCGAATCCCCTTCAAAACATCTTCAACATCAGCCTTCCCCCCATTCATGCGCCGAAAAATATCATTATCTAAAGTATCAAGACTAATCGTTACACGCTTCAATCCTGCATCGCGAAGCATAGCCGCTTTTGGTGGCAACAAGACCCCGTTTGTCGTCATTGCTAAATCATGAACACCCTGTATTTCCGCAAGGTATGCCACCAATTTTTCAATCTCTTGGCGCACTAGGGGTTCGCCTCCCGTCAGTCTCAACTTAACAGCACCAAGTTGTACAATAAGGCGAGTTAGACGAACAATTTCTTCAAAAGATAACAACTGATGGTTTTTCATAAACTGATATTTTTCACCAAAAATCTCAGTTGGCATACAATAGGTACAGCGAAAATTACACCTATCCGTCACAGAAATACGTAGATCACGTAATGGTCTATCAAAGGCATCAGTAATCATGGTTTGAGTTATGCTCCAAAATGTAGTGTTGTTATGCGTCTTTATAAATTAGAACGCTTTATAGCGCTGCTTTATTACAGTATAGCTTTTGCACATTAGAAAGATTCATATATTTAGTTCCATAAATTAATGCTTTCTAGCACAAAATTTGTTTCTGAAAATATTTTTTTGTTAATATGGCTTTGCTGATGATAATCTTAAAGTGAAAATTATTGGAATCATTAAGGAGCTTTGCGTTATGAGTATTTTAGTTTCTGATTGGCTTGTGTTTCATGCTGACCGCACCCCTGAGAAAATAGCGCTCATCGATCAACATAGCGGAAAGCAATTAACCTATGCAGAATTTAACGAACGTGCCACCCGCCTAGCAACTTATCTGCGCGATGAATGGAGCATCACACAAGGCGATCGCGTAGCAATATTAGCTAAAAACTCTGTTCACTACTTTGAGTTCGAGTTCGCGTGCTTCAAATTAGGGGCCATTATGCTACCGCTCAATTGGCGCTTAGCAGAACCTGAACTTGTTTATATTGTAAGTGATGCAGAAGCAAAAGGCATTGTCTATGATGCAGAATTTGCAGACCGCATCCCGACATTACGCCAACAAGCAGGGATTCAATACCAACTACGCCTTGATATTGAAGGCACTGCTGATGATGGTGCCCAAAACTATGAGGAAGCCATCAAGTCATCCCCCCCACTTGTCACAATGCCTGAAACAATTAACCATGATACCGTCTGTACAATTATGTATACTGCAGGCACAACAGGCCGTCCTAAGGGTGCGCTCATTACACAAGGGATGACTTTTTGGAACGCGGCAAATATCAGCATTCCAACAGGATTAAACAAAGACAGCGTTTTTTATTGCGTCTTGCCAACATTTCATACAGCGGGATTAAATCTATACGTAAATCCTATCATCCATCATGGCGGCACTAGTATCATTGCGCGCAACTTCGATGCAGGAACAGCACTCGAAACACTTTCAAGTTCAGAACTAGGTGTCACGCACTTTTTCGGCGTGCCAGCCATTTATTTATTCATGAGTCAACATGAAAACTTCGCTGATACAGACCTATCAAATATTCAATCATGGGGATGTGGAGGCGCACCAATGCCGGTGGCTCTTTTAGAAACTTACCGTAAACGCGGCATCATTGTGCAAACAGGCTTTGGTATGACTGAAACTAGTCCAACTGTATTCTTAGCAGACAAGCGACGTGCCATTGAAAAACCAGCCTCCGTAGGCAAACCACTATTACACACGCGCGTTAAGATTGTTGATGAAAATTTCCAAGAAGTACCACCTAACACTGTGGGCGAAGTCGTCATCGCAGGGCCAAATATTACACCCGGCTATTGGAAAAGACCAGATGCCAATGAGAGCAGTTTCACCATCGATGAAAACGGCATACGTTGGCTTCATTCTGGAGATGCTGGTATGACAGACGAAGAAGGTTGTATCTACATCGTAGATCGTTATAAAGATATGTACATTAGTGGCGGTGAGAATGTCTATCCTGCTGAAGTTGAGCAAGTTATTTTTCACGTTGAGGGCGTAGCTGATGTAGCAGTCATAGGTGTTCCCGATGAACGATGGGGAGAATCTGGCCTCGCTGTTGTAGTAAAAGCAAAAAATAGCCAAGTGACAGAAGAGACCATCATTGAATCATGCCGCAAAAATTTAGCGAAGTATAAAGTGCCAAAACGAGTTGTTTTTGTGGATGAACTGCCACGAAATGCTGCTGGAAAAGTATTGAAGCGCGTCTTACGCGAACAGTTTGTCCAACAGCATTAATAATGATGTTTCAAGTACCATGCCGCCGCTTCGGTGCGGTTATTGACACCGAGCTTCTCAAAAATATTGCGCATATGAAATCGTACAGTGTTTTCACTGACACTTAACTCATGAGCGATTTCCGGGTTTGTTAGACCAGTAGCGACAAGTTGCAGAACTTCTATCTCGCGAGGGGAAAGCAAACTCTCAGGTTCTGGGGCGGGCGGGCGCTGCACCATCAACAATCGTTGAGCAGCACGCGGAAAAACTAACCGCCCCTTTGCAACTTGCCGAATCGCTTCAATGGTTTGAATAGGCGGCTCAGTCTTTAGGGCAAAACCCTCAGCATTCAATTCTAAGGCAGATTGTATGCTCTCACCATCACCAAAAGCTGTTAAAACCAAAACGCGCACCCCAACATGTCTTTCTCGGATGGCCTTTAAAACGCTAAAACCATCATAAGGCATCTGCAAATCTGTTACCACGACATCAACTTCATATTGCTTGAGCTTTTCAAGCAATTCGTCTCCTGTGTGGGCAACATCAACGACCTGAATATCTGGCTGCTGATCAATTAGAGCTCGCAGGCCTTGCAAGACCAGCTCATGATCATCTGCCAATAAAACCCGAATAATATTCTCAGCCATGAATCGGTACTTTCACCTCAATGCGCGTTCCTTTGCCGGGGCTACTAAATAGTTTAAACTCTCCATCCAAGATTGCAACACGATCGCGCATTCCACGCAAGCCAATATGCGCTTCGTGCTCTGTAGCTTGTGGCCCATCTAGTGGTGGTGGTTCAAAGCCCCGTCCTTTATCATAAACTACTACATAAATATCGTGATCGTCAGCCCAAATTTTCACCCATTGCTTATCTGTATCAGCGTGACGATATGCATTTGAAAGCGCTTCTTGTAAAATTCGATACAATGCTATTTTAACATGAATAGGAAGATCATCAGGAATTGAGCCAATTTCCAATTCCACAGTTTGCCCACTCCATTGTTCATGTTGGAAGATAAGCCCTTCGACTATGGATTGAAACTTACGACGATGAAACTCTGGTGAACGCATCGCCCCTACAAAATAACGAATATCATGCAAAGTCATCTCAATTTGCTTTTCAACCTGATTCACTATTGGGATCAAGTCAACCACGCCACCTTGTAGTTCTTCAAAGGATAATTTGGAAATCTCATTTTGTAATCGAGTAATGAGTGAAAGAGCAGCAAATAAATTCTGGACCGGCCCATCATGAATATCTAGAACAATGCGGCTAAGTTCTTCTTCAGTAACTGTTAAGATACGACGTGTTGCTAAATCTTTTTTGAATTTCATAGTTCCCTTGTTTAGGCTCGCTATCTATAAGTGATTTGATTTTTAGCATAGCGAACAGATGCTAGAAACGCAATTGATCACCTGTCTAATCGGGTAGGTCAAACCTACCCGCTCGAACCTTTCTCCCCTACCCGATAGTTGATTAACGTCCTAACATATTGGCCGCCTAAAAACCACTCGATATTGTATGTGAAAAAGAGAACAAATCACATATCCTGAATACAAGTTCATCAACTAAGGAGCTGGTCATGAACTTAGAAACTCAAAATATTCAAGTTTTAGGTCAACAAACGCCCGCTGTCGAACAGGTCTTAACCCCTGAAGCGATAGCCTTTATTGCAAAATTACATCGCACCTTTAATCCTACGCGGTTAGCACTATTGCAACGCCGCGCTGAGCGCCAAGCACGTTTTGATGAAGGCGAAAAACCAACATTTCCTCCTGAAACAGCTCATATTCGCGCAGATGACACGTGGCGTGTTGCTCCTACGCCTGCGGATTTACAAGATCGTCGTGTAGAAATTACGGGGCCCGTTGAACGTAAGATGATGATCAATGCGCTCAATTCTGGTGCAAAGGTCTTCATGGCTGATTTTGAAGATGCAAACAGCCCAACTTGGGACAATTGCATTCAAGGTCAAATCAACTTACGTGATGCGGTGCGTCGAACTATTGAATTCACCAATCCTGAAAACGGCAAGCGATACACTCTTAATGAAAATATCGCCACTTTACTCGTACGACCACGCGGTTGGCATCTAACAGAGAAACATTTCCTCGTGGATGGTGAACCTATTTCTGCGAGCTTATTTGACTTTGGGCTTTACATGTTCCATAACGCACAGGAGCTTATCGAACGCGGTAGCGGCCCTTATTTTTACTTACCAAAGCTCGAAAGTTATCTAGAAGCGCGCTTGTGGAACGATGTTTTTAACATGGCGCAAGATGAGCTAGGAATTCCGCGCGGTACTATCCGAGCAACAGTGTTGATTGAAACCATTCTCGCCGCACATGAAATGGATGAGATATTGTATGAATTGCGCGACCATGCAGCAGGCTTGAACGCCGGACGTTGGGATTATATTTTTAGTGTCATACGTACCTTCCGCAAGCGTCCAGATGCCGTGTTGCCAGATCGTGCCCAAATTACTATGACCGTTCCCTTCATGCGCGCCTATACCGAATTAATGGTCAAGACTTGCCATAAACGCGGTGCTCATGCTATTGGTGGTATGTCCGCTTTCATTCCTAACCGCCGTGAGCCCGAAGTGACCGAAATCGCCCTACAAAAAGTGCGCGAAGATAAATTGCGCGAAAGCGGCGATGGTTGTGATGGCACATGGGTTGCCCATCCAGACCTAGTGCCGGTTGTAATGGAAATATTCGACGAAGTCTTAGGAGATCGTCCTCACCAAAAAGATCGCCAGCGTGATGACGTACATGTTACAGCAGAACAATTGACGACGCTCACCGTTCCTAATGGAACAATTACCGAAGCTGGTATGCGATTAAATATTGATGTTGCTCTGCAATATTTAAATGCTTGGTTAAACGGCAACGGCGCAGCAGCCATCTATAACCTTATGGAAGACACAGCAACTGCAGAAATTTCCCGCGCGCAATTATGGCAATGGCTTCATCATGGGGCCAAGCTAGATAGTGGCGAAACTATCACCCGTGAATTATATGAGCGCTTACGCGATGAAGAATTGGCCAAACACGGCGGCCCATCAGCAGAACGTTACGGCGATGCTGTGATGCTACTCGACAAATTGGTGCTAGCAGATACGTTCATTGACTTTCTAACTTACGAGGCCTATGCCTATCTGGACTAGCAAGAACTTCCTTTATCGGCAAATGTGTACATTGGGTTGGCGGCCCAACCGCTGACCCCCTTTCTCTCAAAAAAAACCCATGTGCAGTTTAATTTTTAAGAGGAGCCAAAAATGTTAATCAATCGTCAGCAACAAATCGAAGCCCTACAAAATGACTGGCAAACCAACCCAAGATGGGAAGGCATTCAACGTCCCTATACAGCCGAAGATGTCGTGAATCTTCGTTCATCCATTTTAGTTGATCATACTTTAGCAAGAGTCGGTGCAGAGCGTTTGTGGGAGCTTTTAAACACCGAGCCCTATATTAATACCTTCGGCGCTATGACAGGTATGCAAGCCGTTCAAATGGTGCGTGCAGGATTGAAAACAATTTATGTGAGTGGTTGGCAAACTGCTTCTGATGCCAATCTGTCTGCGCAAACCTACCCCGATCAAAGCCTATATCCATCTAATAGCGTGCCGGCACTCGTTAAACGCATTAATAATGCCCTGATGCGCGCCGACCAAATTGATGCAGTTGAGGGAAAAAATGATACTTATTGGTATGCCCCAATAGTTGCAGATGCTGAAGCAGGATTTGGTGGCCCACTTCATGCTTATGAGCTCATGAAGGGCATGATCGAAGCCGGCGTGGCAGGTGTGCATTTTGAAGATCAACTCGCTGCTGAGAAAAAGTGTGGTCACTTGGGCGGAAAAGTGCTTGTCCCTACAGCGCAATTCATTCGTACATTAACAAGCGCAAGGCTTGCTGCTGATGTCATGAATGTGCCAACGATTCTCATCGCGCGTACTGATGCGGACAGTGCCACATTGTTAACAAGTGACGTTGATCCCTACGATCATCCATTCATTCGCGGTGGACGTACATTAGAAGGTTACTTCCATGTCAAATCGGGTCTAGAAGCTGCTATCGCACGCGGCTTAGCATATGCGCCTTATGCTGATTTACTATGGTTTGAAACATCTAAGCCCGATCTAGGTGAAGCAAGAGAGTTCGCCCAAGCTATCCACGCTCAATATCCAAATAAAATGATGGCTTATAACTGCTCGCCATCCTTCAATTGGAAAATGCATTTAGATGACGATACTATTGCCCACTTTCAACAAGAATTAGGCGCAATGGGGTATAAATACCAGTTCATCACCCTAGCCGGTTGGCACACCGTAAACTATTACACCTTCAATCTCGCCCAACAGTATGTACGTCGTGGCATGAGTGCTTATGTTGAGCTTCAACAAGATGAATTTGCTGCTCAATGCAATGGCTATACAGCAACGAAACATCAACGCGAATCGGGAACAGGATATTTTGATCAAGTCTTAATGACGATCACAGGCGGAAGCGCCTCTACTGCAGCGCTCGCCAACTCAACCGAGGCGCAACAATTCCATTAACCGTACAAAGTTTGCTGCCCCGCCCACTTGCTCATTGTTTATTCACAGGATGCACTCTAAGCAGGTGGGTTGGGGGCAATCTTCCGAAACTCCACTTGAGGTAGTATTTGCCACATCTGAGCGAAGATGTGGCTTTTGTTTTTATTTTTGCATCAGCTGTTGTCGGAATAAAAGCAAGTGCTGTTCCCCTGAATCAGTGAGCATAACCTGCTCACCTCGAATCTCAATCCAGTGGCGTGATCTCAAGTTGCGAATAATTCGCTCAACTTGATGTTGTGACCAGTTAAGATGCATAGGCAATGTATTGATACTACATTCATCAGCCATACTTTCCATATGTTGATGATTATATAAATGACCGAGTAGCAACTGCTCAGCAAATTGGCGATGTTGATACCAACGTCGGATTAAAGTCGCCAATAAACCATAGCGGGGCGAAGCAATCCAAGCTACGATAAAGCAAAATGACATCATCATCACCATTGATGCTGAAATTGACACATTCCATTCAGTATATCCCCCCAAGCCAACTATATCGTCTAGTGCTTCCAAAAGCCGATTAACTGAAAAAACGCCTAGAAACTGACCACGCGCCAAATCGATACCCGTAGAAGTTGCAAAAACGCCAATAATTGGCGCTATCAGCAACATCTGATATAAACGATCGGTCAGCAAATAAGCGGCTGCTGGCGGAATGATGAAGAACGCAACAACTAAAACCGCCCCCACCGCATCAAATGCACCTACAGCGGTAATACTGACGAGGAAAAGCAAAACATACAATAGCAGATTAGGTCGAAAGCCTAAGGTTGAGGCAAGCGCAGCATCAAAAGCTGTTAACTGTAGCTCTTTATAAAACAACAACACAAAGCTCAAGTTCAACAACATAATAAGTCCCATTATGGTGATAGATTTTGGCCAATATACAAATGTGGGCCTTTCTTCATTATCATCGTAGATTGGTATACCTTGCGCTTCAGCACGCACAGCTTCTGAAGGCGTATAAGTGCCACAATTGCCACAAAATTCTTCAAATTCTGCTCTTGGATCACGAGGATACAAATTTTCAGCAGCACAGTTCATGCAACGCCGAACAGTTATAGCTCGTGGATCGTCTGGTGTGATCGTAATAGGCTCACAATTCGTGAGACAGTGGCTATTAGTATTAGAAGAAGCAAGCCCAATTTCACCTACATAAACAGCATCAATATCTAAGTGCACGTTATCGGCATAGCGCGAGATCAAAATCACACCTATAGCAAACAAAAATGGAAAAGCTAATCCTAACGCTGCATCTTGTTTAATTAATCCTGATTGAAATAACCACTCAGTGAGAAAAACTGTCCCTACTCCAGCCAAAGCTGAGCCAATCAATAGCAAAGGAGAGCTATAATCAAATTCGCGATCTAGTACAAGTGTTATCAACAAAAAAGTCACAACAATGCCCAGCAACACAGAATGGCTAATTGCATCTGTAACAAGAGCCATACGCCTTAAAAGTAAAAAGGTTCCTAATAAAGCCCCCGATGTGGCAATCAGCGCACCTATCAGAATAGCAGTATTACGTGGAGATTGCGCCCAAAGAGCATTAATATCATCAGGCGTAGTAACCCATAACAACACTTCAATAATAAAACGTTCAAGCGCTTTGATCATTAGTGTCCCCCTTCTGCAGACGTTCAAGGCGTTGTATAAATTCTGGAGCCAATACGTCATGAATATTAGCGTGATGCTCTTGTTGGACATCAGGCAGATCGAGCGCTTCACGATACAAGTGATAAGTCTCCCATAATTGTTGGCTCTCCTCGAAGTTTTGCGCTTTTTGCAAACCTTCATGAGTTAACACCCAAGAAGCGTCATCAAGTCTTTTGACGAATCCCTGTTTTTCCAATTGATGCAACCCTGCTTGTGCTGTTCTTCCTCGCAAACCAATTAAAAATGCTGTCTCAACAGGTTTTTGGAAATCATGATGGCTTTGTCCATAGCGATAGACATCTTGCAAGATATTTTGAGCCGCGAAGCGTCGTCGATCACGCCGTTGTTGCCACGAAGCCCATATCACTCCCCGTGATGGTGCAAATGTTATAGACAACAACACAACCCCAAACGCCACCACAATAATCAACGGCCCAGTCGGCAAGCCAACATCTAATGCGCTAATCACAGCCCCCACTGTGCCAGCAAAAGCCCCAAAAAGCGCTGATAAAATCGTCATTTGTTCTAGATGATTTGTCCACTGTCGAGCAGCAACAGATGGTGCGATGAGTAACCCAACCATCAAAATAACCCCTGCAAGCTGCAAGCCAAGCACAATTGCTATTACAATCAGTGTGGCTAATAAGGTGTCTAGTATGCGAACACGAAAACCATTGACTGCCGCAAATTCATAATCAAACGTAATCAGCTTTAGCTCTTTCCAAAACAATAACAAAATGAGCACGATAAAAGCGCCAACAATAGCGATCAAGTTGACATCTTGACGCACGATAGCAGCAGCCTGTCCAAAAATAAATTTATCAATCCCCGCTTGTCCAGCATCAGGGCGACGTTGAATGTATGAAAGTAACGCCACACCAAAGCCAAACCAAGAGACTAATACCACTCCCATAGCGGCATCTTGTTTAATCCGCGTTGTCCGAAGAATAGCATTCAGCATCCAAACGCCAACCCAACCAGCAATTGCTGCACCAACTAGCAGCCATTCTAGGGCACGTCCTGCTATTAAAAAGGCAATAGCAACACCCGGCAAAGCAGCATGAGCAACAGTATCCCCGATGAGGCTTTGTTGACGTAAAACAGCAAAAGACCCTAATATGCCGCTGACTATCCCTAGCAGTGCACCACCAACAGTTACAATGCGGAGTGTATATTGGTATTCGGCGTTCAACACCCAACTACTAAAAGGAATAAACGCGATATTCAAGAAAAGCGTAAAAGCCACAATTCCCCAAAAACGACGGTCGGAATACCACATCATAAGCCTAATCGCCTCCAGCTAAAACAACTTGGCGATCTTCCATAAAGGAAACACGCCCGCCATAGGTAAGACGCAAGTTGTCTGCTGTAAAAACTTCTGTAGTGGGGCCGCTGGCAATAATTTCTACATTGAGTAGCGCAATGTAATCAAAATATTCAGTAACTGTTTGCAAGTCATGATGTACTACGATGACAGTCTTATTACGTGAGCGCAATTCACGTAACAATGCAATAATTGCGCGCTCAGTAACAGCATCAACAGCAGCAAATGGTTCGTCCATAAAATAAATTTGCGCATCTTGCACTAATGCCCGTGCGAGAAACGTTCGTTGTTGTTGCCCCCCCGAAAGTTGACTAATTTGGCGATGCGCCAAATCAGCAATACCAACATGTTCTAGTGCTTCTAAAGCCATTTTGCGCTCGCGCTGGCCGGGGCGCTTAATCCATCCTAATTTGCCATAACACCCCATCATCACAACATCAAGCACCGTCGTAGGAAAATCCCAATCTACGCTCCCCCTCTGTGGAACATAGCCAATAAGCTCACGTGCTTTTTGATAAGGTTTACCATAAAATGACACAGTACCCGCTGCACGTGGTATTAACCCAAGCACAGCTTTAATCAACGTGCTTTTGCCAGCACCATTTGGCCCAATAATGGCTGCTAACACTCCTTCTGGTATGGTTAAGTCTACATCCCATAATACGGGTCGACTATTATATGCAACGGTAAGGTCTTCGACATGTAGAGCAGCAGTTTCTTGCATTGTTCATATCCTTCTTATTCAAATACAAATAGATTTGCATCAGGCTGTATAGGCAAATCTTCTGGCCATGGAGGTATAGGTAAGCCAAATGACTGTAAAATCGTGATGACATTTGTAGCAATCATGCCTATATAAGTTCCACCAAAAGTGTTGGGTTCACCCATTGCGTCTCCGTAAAGCTCCCGAACGCCAATGCGAACTTCCCATCCTTGTGCAGCGGCACCTTCTTGTACCGCTTGGATAGTATCAATCGGCACACTGCTTTCAATGAACATCACTGGAATTTGACGAGATACAATGAAATCAATAACTGATTGAATATCACCAACGCCAGCTTCATCCTCAGTGCTAATTCCTTGTACAGACTGCAACCCCAAGTCAAAAGCACCACCGAAATAACGAAAAGCATCATGAGAAGTAACCAAATAACGTTGCTGTTCAGGAATCTGGGCTAGCGCTTCATGGCTCCACTCATAAAGCACCATAAGTGCTTGGCTATACTCTTCGGCATTCGTCAAATATAGTTCGGCATGTTCAGGATCAAGGCGTGCTAGTTGCCGACCAAGAGCTTGTGCTGATAGCGCCCAATTACGGGGATCAAACCAAAAGTGAGGATCATCCGTTGGAGCTTCTCCTTCATTTTTAATGAAACCTCCTAACACAAATCCAGCATCTTTTACAGGCTTGGAAAGTGCAAAAGTGACAATCCCCCGTTCTCCCAAAGCCTCAAAGACTGTCTCAAACTGACCTTCTAAATTCAAACCACTATAAACCACCATATTGGCTTGATTCATTGCGGCAATATCAGATTCTGTAGGTTGATAAAGATGAGGATCAACCCCTGCGCCCATCAACCCCACAATGCTAACCGCATGATCTGGTACACCTTCTGTTAAAATGCGCACTAGATCGTGAGCTTGGGTAGTAGTTGCTACAATGTAGAGCGTATCATTTTGGGTTGCATTACCCGTTTTTTCAAAGCTCAAAAGTGGTATTAATATAATAAGTCCCACAAGTAGGATCGAGATAGCGATGTTTTTCATATGTCTGTTTTAGACTAACCTTATCCATTTTTTAGACTAGCCTAAAAATAACAGGTTTTAATTTTGATGTCAATAAAAGATCAGAATCAGGAGAAGCTCTAATGCGGATAGTATCATTATTACCCAGTAGCACTGAAATTGTTGCAGCGCTTGGCATGGCAGAATATTTAGTAGCGCGCTCACATGAATGCGACTTTCCACCTGAGGTAAAACGCTTACCATCGATTACAGCCCCTAAATTTAATCCAGATGGGCGTAGCTACGAAATTAACCAGCGTGTTAAAGCCATATTGCAAGAAGCAGTCGCCGTATATACTGTAGATGCAGATCGCCTAAAAGCATTACAACCGGATATTATCGTCACTCAATCTCAGTGTGATGTTTGTGCGGTGAGCTTTGAAGAAGTGAAGCGCATCACTTGTGAATGGCTCGATACTAATGCGCAACTTGTGGCTCTTGAGCCTAACAGCCTAGATGATGTCTTTACTGATATTCAACGTGTAGCTGATGCACTCAATGTTCCTGAAAGAGGACAGAAACTCGTAGATGAGATGCAAGCCAGAATGGCTTCAATTGAACAAAAAACCCGTAAACTTTCTCGTCCAACTGTTGCCTCTATCGAATGGATCGATCCCCTTATGGCAGCAGGTAATTGGATGCCCACTCTTATTGAAATGGCAGGCGGAATAAATATCTTTGGCGTAGCAGGCCAGCATTCGCCATGGATTGATTTTGATGCTTTGCGTGCAGCTAATCCTGATGTTATTATCGTCATCCCTTGTGGATATGATATTGCAACATCATTGCGTGAATTGCCTGCATTAACCACACGTCCAGATTGGCAAGATTTGAAAGCTGTACAGCAAAATCAAGTTTATGTCGCAGATGGCAATCAATTCTTTAATCGTCCGGGACCGCGCCTAGTAGAATCGCTAGAAATTCTGGCCGAAATTCTACATCCTAATGATTTTGATTTCGGGCACAAAAACCGAAATTGGCAACCTTTAACTGCTGCTCTGCGCTAATAAGCGACTCACCGCTTCTACTAGAATACGATGTTCGGCAGCGTGCATTCGTTCGGCAAAACTTTCTAGCGTGTCATTGGGTAAAAAAGGCACGATCTCTTGAACGATCACGTCGCCGGCATCAACTTCAGGTATAGCGTAATGCACCATACACCCACTCTGCTTAATCTCACCACGTTGATACGCTTCAAAAGCGCGTTCAATGGCATTTATTCCTGCAAATTCGTTAGGCAATGCTGGATGTAAATTAATAACACGGTTAGGAAAATACTCTAAAAATACTGAGCTTAAAATATGCATCCAACCCGCCAGTACGATAAGCTGAGGCTTATATGGCCAAATGGCTTCAGCTAACGCGCGATCATAATCTTCGCGCGTTTTGCCATCAGCCAAGAACGATTTTAGTGTTAATACCAAAGTTGGAATGCCCGCTGCCTCAGCACGCTGAAGTCCATAAGCGGACTTACGATTAGAGACTACTAAATCAATAGTAGTAGGCAATTTCTTAGATTGAACGGCATCAATTAAAGCCTGTAAATTAGAGCCATTGCCAGATATAAGCACTACAATCCCCATCTTTTGGCTAGCCCTCAATCCATACGCCACGGCGCGAGTCAATCACGTTGCCTATAACATAAGATGCTTCACCCAAAGCCTGTTGAGCATCTTTCACCTGTTCGGGTGGCAACACAACGATCATGCCAATACCCATATTCAGCACACGAAAAATTTCGTCTCGTTCAACAGAACCATAGGCTTGTATCATCTTAAAAATAGGAAGAACGGGCCATGTATCCATCTGTACTAATGCGCCCAAACCATCAGGCAAAATACGAGGCAAGTTATCGATAATGCCCCCCCCTGTAATATGAGCTAAGCCATGAATCTCTATGCCAGCACTCAATAAATTTTGAATCGGCGTTAAGTAGCTGCGATGAGGCATTAACAAAGCATCAACGATTGACATGCCGAGCCCTTCACGATATGCCAGCCAATCTAAATCTGCCAGAGCATGACGCGCTAATGAGAAACCATTTGTATGTAAACCTGTTGAAGGCAACGCTAGCAGACTGTCATTAGGACGAATCTTACTGCCATCGATAATAGCTTCGCGTTCAACAACCCCTACTATTGTCCCCGCCACATCTACGGCATTTTGAGCATATACATCGGGCATTTCTGCGGTTTCTCCGCCAATAAGCGCACAATTTGCCTCAATGCAAGCACTCGCCATACTACTCACAATTCTGGCAACAATTTCAGGCTCTAGGCGATCAGAAGCGACATAGTCTAAAAAGAAGAGAGGAAGTGCGCCTTGCACCAAAATATCATTGATACAATGATTCACAAGATCGCGCCCAATGCCATCCCAACGTCCAAAGGCTGATGCAACAACTGTTTTTGTACCTACCCCATCTGTTGAAGAGACAAGAACGGGATGCCGCATATGCTTTAATTCACTGACATCAAACAAACCACCGAAGTTTCCAACTTTGGACAAAACACGATCATTATAAGTTGCCTTAATAGCATTTTGCATCAACTCTATGGCGTGTTGTCCCGCATCAATATCGACCCCTGATTGAGCATATCGGTTAGCAGTTTGCCCTATATCACGGCGAAAATGCATTCCATCAAAACGTATCAGTTCAACAGCAGCATAGGCTTTCTTCCTCGCCTCAGAGACATCATGGGCCAAGGCCGTAACACTCATTACTCTTCCGCCAGAAGTCACCAATTGTTCATGAAGAATTTTTGTGCCAGCGTGAAAGACAATAACATCAGAAAAAGTATCTAGCTTAGGATGTATGGCGATTGGCAAACCTTCAGGATAACTTTGGGGGTAGCCATGCGATGCCAACACAACTGTAAGACACGTCTTTTTGCGCCAAGTTAGCGAGTATGTATCTAATTGTCCGCGTATACAAGCGACTACAACATCGTAAAAATCGTCTTTTAATAAAGGCAAGATCACCTGTGTTTCAGGATCACCAAAGCGACAATTAAATTCAAGTACTTTTATGCCATCAGGTGTCAGCATCAATCCCGCGTACAGTACACCAACGTAAGGTGTACCTTGTGCATTCATCCCATCTAAAACAGCCTGAAAAATATTTTCCTTAATAAAAGCTAGTTCTTTCGCCGATAAATCATTTGTTGGCGCAAAAGCTCCCATTCCACCAGTATTTAAGCCACGATCTCCATCGAGCACTCTTTTATGATCGCGTGCTATAGGCATGATTGCAAAATTTTTGCCATCGCAAAAAGCTAATACTGAGACCTCGCGCCCACGCAAACGTTCCTCAATTACAACTTGCTGGCCGGCTGCACCGAAAACTTGGTCTAACATCACTTGATTGAGCGCCTGTTCGGCTTCTTGAACAGTATCACAAATGAGAACCCCTTTACCTGCAGCTAAGCCTGAAGCCTTAACAACAACAGGCCGACCTATGTTGCGCACATAAGATCGAGCAGCATCGATATTGGTGAACGTTGCATATTCTGCTGTAGGGATATTATGGGTATCCATAAACGCTTTAGCAAATGCCTTTGAGGCTTCTAGTTGTGCAGCGGCACGACTGGGACCAAACACTATAAGTCCTGCAGCTTGAAAAGCATCAACAATGCCGTTTGCCAAAGGTTCCTCAGGCCCAATTACCGTCAAGGTGATACCGTTTGACTTTGCGAACTCAATCAATTTTTCGGTGGCATGTGCAGCGATAGGGATATTCTTACATGCTGCACGTGGAAGTAACCCTGCTCCACTATTAGCATCCCATGTTGTACCACCATTGCCGGGCGCAACATACACTTGCTCTACTTGCGGAGAGCGAGATAGCGTCCAAGCCAAAGCATGTTCACGCCCCCCACTACCAACCACTAAGACATGATGCCCCATGCATTACCCCCAAGACTCTTCAAAAATAAATTTATCCCGATCTGTCTCAAACAACCATTCTGGAATATGAACAGGGTAATCACCGTTAAAGCACGCAGTACAATATGTATTTTCTATGCCCACTCCTTCACGGATCGCCTTCAACATTCCTTCTAGGCTTAGATAACCTAAACTATCAGCGCCAATTTTCGCTTGAATTTCCTCAATAGAGTGTGTCGCTGCGATAAGTTGCTCATAAGTTGCCATGTCAACACCCATAAAGCATGGATGTTTGACAGGTGGAGATGATACGCGCATATGCACCTCTTTAGCCCCTCCATCACGTAAAAGTTGAATGAGTGGCGCTGCTGTATTACCTCTCACAATAGAATCATCTACGAGCACAACTCGCTTGCCTTCTAAATTAGAGATCAGCGCATTATATTTTAGGTTGACGCTTTGCTTGCGAAGCGTGTCATCTGGTTGAATAAAAGTGCGCCCGATATAACGGTTTTTGGTTAAGCCTTCACTATATTGAATACCAGACTGGGCCGCATAGCCAATGGCTGCAGGGGTAGCGGAATCTGGCACCCCAATGACAATATCTGCTTCAGCAGGTTGTTCAATGGCAAGTTGTCGCCCCATTTGTTGACGAACTTTATGCACTACTTGACCATCAAGTAAAGAATCAGGACGCGCAAAATATACATATTCAAAAGAACACAAGGAGCGCCGCTTAGCAGGATGTCCTTCAAAGCTAGTTATACCATTGGCATTAATCCGTATGATTTCGCCATGTTGAACATAACGCAAATATTCAGCGCCAATAGTGCCCAAAGCACATGATTCTGATGCGATCACATATCCTTCTGGCAGCTTACCTAAACACAAAGGACGCAATCCATATGGGTCTCGGACAGCATAAAG
>RFGP01000065.1 GCA_003697365.1 Chloroflexota bacterium
CAGACACAAAGTTTGATTGTAATATGGTATTACTTCATCGTTTCGGAAGCGGGACATGATTTTAGATCGAGAATTTTATAGCGCACATGCGACAGAAGTCGCACGCCGTTTATTAGGCACAACATTAGTGCATCTTGTCGACGGGCAACGTGTGAGCGGAAAGATTGTTGAAACAGAGGCTTATAGCGGACTTAACGACTTGGCATCACATGGCAGAGCTGGAAAAACACCGCGCAATCTTCCTATGTGGGAAGCAGCGGGCCATGCATATGTTTATCTTATTTATGGCATGTATTGGTTGCTCAATGTAACTTGTGAACCCGTAGGACAACCTGCAGCAGTTTTAATTCGTGCGATAGAACCTTGTGAAGGCTTAGACATCATCGCAAAAAACAGAAGCGGTCGTCATCAACGTGAGTGGACAAATGGGCCGGGACGCTTAACATTAGCAATGGGCATTGATGCATCACATAATCGGTGTGATATGACCAGCACAGCAGGTGGATTGTGGATAGAGCAAGGAATATCTATTCCTGATGCACAGGTTTCTACTGGGCCACGAGTTGGCTTAGGGAAACATGTCAAAGAACCTTGGCTCAGTATGCCATGGCGATGGTGGATCACAGACCATCCTTGCGTATCCGTTGCAAGATGAATAATCGAGGGGGGAAAATGGCGTTGGATGAGATAAGAGTAAGTTGTGCGATTCTATGCCGTTTTTGGGTGAAAGATAAATTGTTACTCTTGCTTAATCGCAATCGACGCGCGCAAGGCATTTATGAGCTTTCACCTTTGGGCGGGGCAATCGAAGCTGAATCACAATCAAATGTTTTTGTGCGAATGAAGCTAAATCCCGAAAATGGGAACTCAAATGATTTGCGTTTTTTCATAAGGCGTTCGCAGTTAGAGGATTTTGCCAAATGGTTTTATCAGCGAAAGGAACGTGAAATAACTCCTTTTCGTGAATTGAAGGAAGAGCTTGTAGAAGAAGCACGGCTTTTGCCTAACCTACAGATGTCTGATTTAACATGGCAGTTTTTATATAGCTATGAGGCTGAACAAGTAACCCAACGTGAAGGTGTAGAAGGTGTTTGGACACACTATTTTTTAGAAGTGTTTGAAGTATTCATACAAAACTCTTGGTTAGAAGAGATTTTGTTAAAGGTGGATTCGGCAAGCGGAGCATTGCTTGTGGATGAACGCACCGCCCGCAACCATACCAACATTCAGATGTACGTAGATGGTATGATGCGGACGGTGCGACTAAACACTCAAAGCCTATTTCAAGATCGTGATTAACGATATTCTCCACTAGCCCAAACATGGACTTGGGGTTTATCGTAACCTGCTTCTTGGCTCCAATGGAATATCCAATAAGAATCGGTTAATGTTAGATTCACGCACCCATGACTATGCCGATAACCAAATCCATCATGCCAATAAGTACCATGTAGGCTGATGTCGTTGTCAAAATAGAGCGTCCAAGGGACGTTTTCTAGGCTATAAAAATCTTCTTGTCCTTCAGCGCCGCTCATTGGAGCGTTGGCGACTCGTGCCCAAGTTGTGAAAGTACCTTCGTTGGTCTCCCATTCTGGCAAGCCAGTTGAAACCAATGTCGCAAAAACGGGAGTGTCGTTTTCATAAGCCACGAGAACTTGCTCATAAAGATCGACGGCAAACCAACGCCCTTTTACGCCCTCTGGGCGATCAATATAGAGAACCTTGCCTACATTGACTTGTTTGACCCATTGCTCAGGCCCAACCAAATACCAGCGCCAGCCATCAACTTCGACTGAATGATAGATATTTAAACGAGTGTAACGTGGAATGCGCGCTAAATCCGTATTTTCTGGGCCACCGGGATAAGAGCTGGGGCGCACAGGGTACAGCATCCAAGCCATTGTATAAGGAGCATTTGGATCAACAAATACGCCAGAAAAAGAACTAGGCGTTACAGGAGCTGTATCGCTCTCACGTACCCATTGGCCGGGGTTGATTTCTAACCATCCCCCTTGACTATTGCTGATGCTAACATAATTGAACCCAGCGGCAATTGAGCTAATAGGGTTACCGTTAGGCGCATCATAAATGATTGTGCCCTCAGGGTTAATTAAGCGGCGGAAGTTGAAACGCTTTAGTTCACGTTCGTTAGGCGGCAATTGCTCAACACGTGGTTCTGGGTATAACATCATTTCATCTAACAGCTGTTGATATTCAACCAACGGAATACCTGAATAACAACCATTGCTGAATGGCGTTGCTAAGCAATTATTTCCTTGTGCAAATGTGGTATGGTGATGATACCCAAGAATAATTCCACCAATTATTAAAACGATGAATAACATTACAAAACGACGTGATAACATGCCCTCTTCTCTCCAAAACTCTAGCATCAGCATTTGTTTAGACTATACCATAGGTATACTCAACTGTTTTACACGCCCAAACGCCGTTTGCCCTATGTTGTTGGTATGGCGAGTATATCAATGACATCAGCAGCCAAGTAATACTTAGCAAAGGGCGGCATCAAATAGATGCCATTCACTATATCTTTTAATGCAAGGGTGAGTTCTTGAGCAATTTTTACGCCTTCAGCGGCAGGCTTTTCTGCATTGGCAACACGTGCAAGGACATGTTCAGGTATATCAATGCCCGGCACTTCATTGTGTAAGAACGAAGCATGTTTAATGCTATATAGTGGCAACAGCCCTACAATAATGGGTAATGTAAGTGTGCCATATTGAGTTTCATATTGCTGAATGAAACGTTCAGCAGCCCTTGGATCGTAAATAGGTTGTGTAAGGGCAAAATCAGCGCCTGCTTCGATCTTCTTGTGCAACAGATCAACTTCTTTTTCCATTTCAGGCCGATTGAGATTTAAGGCGGTGCCCACCAAAAAACCAGTGCGTTCATTCATGGCATTTCCGGCTTGATCAATGCCTTCGTTGAAATTTTTCTTGATAAGGCGTATCAAACCTGAGGGTACAATATCGTGGTTATTAAAGGCATCAGGATAATCGCCGATGTGTGTTGGGTCACCCATAACGACGAAGATATTGCGTACGCCCAGTGCATGTGCTGCAAGCAAATCGCCTTGCACACGTAACAGATTGCGCCCACGTGTAGGAAAGTGTAGGACAGTCTCAATACCAATACGTTCTTGAATTAAATAAGCTAATGCCCAAGGACTCATGCGCATTCTCGCCATTGGGCTATCTGAAACATTGATGTTCGTTGCTCCTGCTTGGTGTAACATTTCAGCAGCAGCTAGTACCTTTTCGGGTGCACATCCACGTGGTGGTGCCATCTCAACCGTAACGACAAATTCGCGATTCACTAGTTTTTGTGCAAGTTCAGTAGGAGGCAATGCTTCTAATGATTGTTCTTCTTCTGGCGTAATTACTTCGATAGTTTCTATCTCGTGTGGCAAGTTCTGATCATTTAACGCTTGGCGCATGGCAGCAATGTGTTCTGGCGTTGTTCCACAACATCCCCCAATGATACATGCGCCAGTAGTCTCAAAAACAATGGCATATTCCGCAAAATATTCTGGGGTAGAAGGATAAGCTAAACGACCATTAATATTTTCGGGCCAACCTGCATTAGGCATAACAATCAAAGGCTTATGAGGCTCGGTTTGTCGAATGCGTTTTAGGATACGGCGCAATTGGGCTGGGCCACCACTACAATTCACCCCAATCACATCAGCATCACTTGCAGCTAATGTATGCGCTACTGTGATAGGTGTTTCACCTAAGAGAGTGCGATCATCACGGGTAAAGGTCATACTTGCAATCACAGGTATATCTGGGTTGATCGATTTACTCACTTCGATTGCTAGCTGAATCTCGGCGAGATTTGTGAACGTCTCTAGCAATATGACATCTACACCAGCATGAATAAGCGTTGCAATTTGCGCGTGAAATATTCGCTTGGCTTCTTCGCGCTTTAGTCGCCCTAATGGGGCTAGGTGTATGCCTAATGGGCCAACAGAGCCCCCAATATAAATATCGGAACGATTTGTTTGTGCGATTGCTTGTTTGGCAATATCTACGCCAGCTTCGTTGATCGTTACAACTTCATGTTCTAAACCATACTCTTTGAGCTTAATGGCATTAGCGCTAAAAGTGTTTGTTTCGATAAGCTCAGCTCCTGCCTCAATATAACGACGGTGTACAGTCCCTACGAGATGAGGATCGCTGAGATTAAGTGCATCATAGCTAATACCATGTTTCACCCCAAGTTGATGAAGCATTGTTCCCATTGCCCCATCGGCGAGAAGTGGGCGTTGTGCAATTCGTTCTAGAAAGGGTGGTTTTGTCATAAGTGTTTTCCTAGTTTAACTGTTCATGAGCTGTTCAACACGATTAACCCCAACACTATAGTATGTTGCGGCAGGATGATGAACGACAATAGCTGCAGTAGATTGCTCAGGTATTAATTGATATGCGCTGGTTAAACTCATATTGAGCTTTGTTTCAGCTTCAGGGAGCAATTTAAAGAGTGTGACATGATCTTCTAGTTCGGGACAAGCAGGGTATCCCCAGCTATAACGTTTGCCACGCGAAGCATCAATCCCCATATCACGATTGATAAATTGGTGGACATAGCTAGCAGTTGCTTCTGCTGTTTGTACTGCTAGACCATGAAAATAATAGGCTTCAGTGTATTCATCACGGCTTTGGAGCTCATCAAAATATGCAGTAGCTTCTTCGCCGACTGTTACAATCTGCAAGGGGCATACGTCCATTTGTCCACTTTCAACGCTTGCGAAATAATCACTGATACAGAGGAAGTCGCCGAAAGATTGGCGTGGAAAGCTAAAACGACCAATCTCAACTGCACGTTGCTCATTCGCCCAAAGCACAGGATCGTAGATAATTACATCATTACCATCAGATTGTGCGGGGAAATAGCCATAAACAGCTTTTGGTTTTAATGTTCCTAAACGTTTGGCTTCGGCCATCATACGCAATAATCGATCGTCAAATTCAGCTTGAAGAGCTTCCCATTCTTCGCCGCGTGTATTCTTGGCCCCCCAACTCAAACGATAGAGCTCAGGTTTATGAATGTGTGCGAACACATTTTCGAGCGGAATATCCAAAATCGTGCGTACACCCCAAAATGGCGGCACGGGAATATTAGGGGCGGGTGGAACAGTTGGCGTTCCTGTTTGGTTTGCATTTGCAACACGAGGGGTCTCTCGTCCTACTTCTTCGTAGGCTTCTTGAACAATACGTTGTAGAAGTTGTGCTCGCTTTTCACTATCAATTAGCTGATCGACGACTTCGAGCCCTTCAAAGGCATCTTTACAGTAAAATACACCGGGCTCGTAAGGTTGGTTGTTATCATCTAAAAATAAAATACGCCGACCAAAACGACGATTGATTGCTGCTCCGCCAATGAGGACTGGGAACTTCAACCCACGACGAGCCAGCTCATTCACAATTAGCGGCATTTGCTTTGAAGTACTTACAAGCAGAGCACTTAACCCAATAGCGTCGGCATTATATTCAATCGCAGCTTGAATGATGTCATTAGCGGGCACTTGTTTCCCAAGATCGTGCACTGTATAGCCATTGTTGCTCAAAATTGTTTTGACGAGGTTTTTGCCAATGTCATGAACATCACCATAAACTGTTGCCAACACAACTGTTCCCTTTGTGCTACCTTCTTGTCGTTCTAAGAAATTCTCAAGATAGGCAACAGCTTTTTTCATGACTTCTGCACTTTGAAGGACAAAAGGCAAAATCAGCTCACCAGCGCCAAATTTATCGCCCACTTCCTTCATGGCAGGCAGCAGAACGTTGTTCAATACACCAACGGCATCTTGACGTGTTAGGCACTGATCAATTAAGGCTTCAACGCCATCTTTTTTGCGATGCACAATATGCCAATGTAGCGCTTCTTCGCTGGTCATATTTTCAG
This sequence comes from Chloroflexota bacterium, assembly GCA_003697365.1. Taxonomy (GTDB): domain Bacteria; phylum Chloroflexota; class Anaerolineae; order Aggregatilineales; family J027; genus J027. Next base: position 5,929 of record RFGP01000065.1, read on the forward strand.
TTGGATCAACGGTTTCGCCTTCATCAAGCATGACTTGGTTTTGCTCAAAATATTGAATGAAACGGGGCAAGGCGTTTTCGTCGGTGTTAAAGATTAAATCGTTGGCAACTTTGCGTTGCTCTTCTGATATTTCAGCATAGGGTTTAATATGCTTGGGGTTAACAATAGCCATATCTAATCCTGCTTGGACACAGTGATATAAAAACACACTGTTCAAAACAGCACGCGCGCCTTTTGAAACCCCAAAGCTAACATTACTAATGCCTAATGAGGTTAATACGCCGGGGATATGCTGCTTAATGAGTTTAATACCCTCAATAGTTTGGCGAGCATCATCACGCAATTCTTCCTGACCTGTGGTGACAGGGAAAACTAATACATCAAAGATCAAATCCTCAGGTTTTAAACCATATTCATTGATGCAAATATCAGCGATGCGCTGAGCAATTTCTAGCTTGCGCTCAGCTGTATGAGCCATCCCTTGCTCATCAATTGTTAGGGCAACAACAGCGGCCCCATGTTTAAGCGCGATAGGAAGAACACGATCAATGCGTTCTCGGCCATTTTCAAGGTTTATGCTATTGATAATAGCGCGGCCGGGATATACAGATAACGCTGCCTCGATGACATCAGCCTCAGTTGTATCGATCATTAATGGCACTGAGACACTAGCAGCTAGTTTTTTAACGAGTTTTCGCATTTGTTCAGCTTCATCTGCGCGTTCGGTCAGCGCAACACATACATCTAAAATGTGTGCGCCACCTTCAACTTGCTCTAGGGCAATGTTCAAGAGCCCATCATAATCGTCAGCCAACAACAGGCGTTTTGCAGCACGGCTTCCTTGACTGTTAACGCGCTCACCAATTAATGTTGGGCCGGGGTTTTGTAGCAGGCTTTGTGCGGTCATTGCACTTGCTACCATTGGCGGATGTTGGACTTGGCGCGTTTTAGGCTTGCGCATAGCGTTGTCTTTGCGCACTTGTCGAATGAGTTCTGAGAGATGCTCTGGCGTTGTACCACAACATCCCCCTACACAACTGACCCCCCAATCGACAAACTCACTCAGCATTTGTGCGAAGGGTTCGGGCTTCATCGGATATACGGCTTCACCATCAACATTGATAGGTAAGCCGGCATTTGGTAATACACTGATAGGTTTGGTGCTATTTTCCACTAAATACTTAATGGGAGTACGCATGTGCTCAGGGCCTGTAGAACAATTCAAGCCAATAACATCTACAGGTAATGATTCTAAAATGGCTACGGCTGCCGCAATATCTGTTCCTAACAACATACGTCCAGAAACATCAAGTGTTACTTGTACCTGAATCGGTATACGGTTACCGCTATCGGCAAAATAGCGCTGAATACCATGTACGGCTGCACGTACTTCTAGGATGTCTTGGCTAGTTTCAATAAGTAAAACATCCACGCCACCCTCAACAAGACCTTGTGCTTGTTCATAGAATAAATCTGCTAATTGATCAAAAGTTACATTACTGAGGTCTGGATCGTCTGAAGAGGGCAAAAAGCCAGAAGGCCCAATGCTGCCCGCCACATAGCGAGGAATATTTGTCTCAGCGGCGTAACGATCGGCAACTCGTCGCGCTATTTGCGCTGCTGCACGATTAATGTCTAGCACTTTATCAGCAAGCCCATATTCACTCAATGTATGGCGGTTGCTACGAAAAGTGTCTGTTTCGATAACCTCTGAGCCAACTTCTAAGAAGCTCGCATGAATAGCTTCGATAACATCTGGGCGTGTGATGACGAGATAATCGTTACATCCATTATATTGCTCACCGCCAAAATCTTCTGCGGTGAGATTATAGCGTTGGATGCTTGTTCCCATTGCCCCATCAAATATCAGAACATGGTCTTGAAGGGCATCAAGATAGCGGCGATTCGTAAATTCGGGTATTTGCGTGATGGCCACAACAGCACTTCTCCCTAAAAACTATGTTAAAAAGCCCCTCATCTGCGCGTCTGAGGGGCTGTGTGGTCGTTTTTCAGATATACTTTTCTGAGATTCGCGCACATCTGTTCAGAATCGCTTCTGCGGGAATTGGCACCTTCTCAATTTGATTTTGAGGGTTGCCGCAGGGTCATGGGGCCCGTTCCCTCGCCTGCTCTGGATGTTTTCACTCTTATGACATACTAATGAAGCATACTGCAAAAGTCAAGACATGGACTTGTGTATTCCATACGATTAATCGATGAATCCGTGTTTTTGTAGCCAAGTTTCAAGTTGTTTACCACTTGGTTCTGTGAGCATATATCCTCGATCTATGCCGCGTGGACTTTGCCCATTATCTAGAGGTTCTGGTTCTTCAATGGGCAATACTTCATGTTGTGGTGCTATGACGAGTGTTGGAACAGATAAAAACCCTGTCCAATGCAACACTCTTTGGCGTGCATCTTCATCTTGATCAATGTCAACTTCAATGTAGTTTACACCGTGTTTTTTTAGGACGCGCTCAGCAATTTTTACATAGGGGCATACAAATGCACTGCGGGTATACATCACCAATTGTTGCTCTGCCATTAAAGACTCGTTCCTTTCCGCTAAAAAATTTATGGCGCTGCTATATTGGATGAATTATTGTTGAGTATTATTACCTATCAGGTTCTAAAAAACACAATATGCCGTCCACAATTCCACGAGCAATAAGTGGTTGATTGTTTGTCAAAAATTGCCGATCGGTGAACATGAAGCCAATTTCAATAATAGCAGTGGGGGTGTCTAATGAAACTTCATTGAAGGTGTGATAGAGTGTCATATCATCAGTCACGCCAAAATGTCTGGGCAGGCCAGTGGCTGCACCATATTCATTTACCAAGCAACGTACTAGCACCTCGTCTAGTCCGCGTTCAAGACCACGAGAAAATGCACCAGCAACATTATAACCTGTAGCACCCAAACCATAGTTACGACAGTCATTGGTATGAATCGATACCAACACTGATGCGCGATAATCTTCAAGACGTGGATCAAATTCTTGAAGCAAGTCAACCTCGTAGCCTCGTAACAAAAGCTCATTAACCACCAATTTTGCTACTGCTTCATTAATTTCTAGTTCGGTGAGTTCTGGTATGCCGTCATTATTATCATCACAAACTGCGCCGGGGTCTTGAATATTCCCTAGTGTAGGGTCTTGGAGAGGGCCACTATGTCCGGCAATGATGCCAATACGTTGTGTGGGGGCATCTGTAGGAAGTGGCGTTACAAATGCTCGTGGTGGCTGAGCCGTAGTTCTAACACTTTGCATTTGGGATCGAAAACGATCAGGTAACACATCTTCTTCTGGTGTCCAATAAGAGAGCACAGTGGCAATCAGCAAACCTGCTAAAAATGTGACCACTACAGTTTTTAAGAACGTCCACGTTGAGGGAAGCCAAACTTGCCTCAATGGGCGAGCGCGATACTTGGTTGCCATTGGCTCTACATGCTCATCTTCTAGCACCAATTCTGGTTGATGCGAACGAATGGGCTGGCGCTTCACCTCATCATTTAGCTCTACATCAACAAAAATCGGCTCTTCTGGCATATCAGAAGACGAGTGTAGTGGAAAGTCTTGATCGTTCATTACGCTTCACTAGGGCTTGTGATCATCTTGTTTTTCATCGATTGGGTCTGGCTCTAAAGTAATTACCCGAAAACTTTCAGCATATGCCATTTCTTTACCTTTACCACGTTCAGCAGCAGCGCTTCTGATCCATTCAGCGATTGTCTCAAGAGTAGTACCTTGCCGTTGCCCAATCATCTCATCCATTTGGCTTTTATGAGCAAAAAGCGCCGCAATTTTTTGTTCAATTGTATCGGTGATATTGACATATGTATTTGCTGAGTCAGGTTGCCACGCCGAGACGTAAACGCGCTTGGTTTTATGTGCATACAGACCTTCAGCTTCTAAATCTTGAAAGACATGAGGCTGCCCAGCCGCTGGAAAAACTGCATCCAACGCTGCCATTCCTACAGCACGATGATCAGGATGATTGATATATCCATCATTAGCAAACAATATCGTAGGGTCTTGGCAAACCACAACATCTGGGCGAAAACGTCGAATTTCTCGAACAAGTTTTTTCCTAAGTTCAAGCGTATTAACGACTTCACCATCAGGCTCACGTAAAAAGACAACCTCTTGAACGCCTGCAATACGAGCTGCCTCACGTTGTTCGGGCTCACGAATTGCACGAACTTCTTCACGGCTAAGGGCAGGATTGGCAATGCCAACATCTCCACTCGTGACAAGCACATAACACACTTGTGTACCTGCACGTGTCCAACGAATGATAGTGCCTGCTACGCCAAACTCAATGTCATCGGGGTGTGCAGCAATAACCATTGCACGTTTTGGAATATAAAACTCACTCAAGTTTTATTAAGCTCCTTAAAGGATGTGCTTATAAAAAATGCGCTCAAAACCCTTGAATTTATTTATGGGGATGTAGAGCGCAGAACGCTAGTGCTTTTGTAGTATAATATTAACGGGTTGGGGCATCAACCCTACTAGAAACCACATAAGACGGAGGATTCCACAGTTACTTTAGATAGCAAGCATCCCCGTCAGGAAGTATGTCAAGAATAAACTGCACCTTCATCTGCACCTAATGGGGCAAGTTGTGGTTTACCGTCTTGATTTTCAATAAGCCGAGCAGCGAGTGTTTGCGTATCATGCGGAAATACAACAATGGCTTGATGTTCTATAAGCCAAGGTTGCCAACGGCGTTTGGTTTCTAATGTAACTAAAGGCTCAACATCATAAGCCGTCATCCAACCAAGCCGTTCTAATTGAATCGCATAAGTTGCCAGATCACAGATAAAAAATAGGTGTTGTTCTTGGTTGGAGATAAGAACGCTCATATGGCCGGGTGTATGACCGGGCGTTACCACTCCTTTAATTCCTTCTAAAAATTCTGTATCACCTTCTAACAAACGCAGTTGGCCAGACTCATAAAGCGGCGTGTAATTTAGCGGAACATACGTTGCACGAGTGCGCTCATTAGGTTTTATCGCATCTTCATATTCGCGACGTTGCACAACATATTCAGCATTAGGGAACGTCGCAACAACATGACCTTCATCATCAAAACGTGTATTATTTTCACAATGATCGGCGTGTAAATGCGTATCAATGACTAGATCGATGTCTTCAACCGAAAGTCCCAAACGTGCCAAGCCATCAAATAAAGTCCCATAGGGGTAAGTCAGCTGTGATTGTTCGATATATTTCGGGGGGAGTTTGCTCCCCATGCCTGTGTCGATCAAAATATTTTTGCCATTCGCTTTGACCAGTAAGCAATTTAAGCACATAGGAAGCAAATGGTCTTCTGTGGGGGTGTAGTATCGACTCCATAAGACACGCGGCACAAGTCCAAATGCGCCCCCTGCGTCGACCATAATTTGACCACCACTTAACAAATGAACTTCAAAATCACCAATCTGAAACATAATGCCACTCCTTCCAGATGATTATAGGCGGGTTGGTGGCAATTTGCCTAGTATTCAGTTTCAGGCACACGAGGATCGAGATGGGATAATGCAGGTTCTATCTCTGCTAACAGGTGATCTTTCTGTGCTTGGGGTAAAAATGCGCAGTGAATTGCGTTTAGGATACAAGCACGCACATAAGAAAGTGGTAGGCCTAAACCTTGCACAAGAAGTGCATACTCATCCGTGAGGCTAATATTGTGAATAGCCGGATCGTCAGTGTTGATGGTGACATGTGCCTTTAAGTAATACAAGTCTAATAAAGGATGTTGATCAAGTTGTGACACAACGCCCGTCTGTAGATTGGATGTTGGGCACACTTCAAAATAAATATTATTTTCAATAGCCATTTGTAATGTTGTAGAGTCTTCAACTGCACGAACACCATGCCCAATGCGTTGAGGATGTATTGCCTCAATTGCGTAACGCACATTTTCTGCGCCGGCCCATTCACCAGCATGAATAGTAACACCTAAGCCAGCATCTTTTGCTTGCTGAAAGAGCGGTGCAAAAGGCGCTGCGAGATAATTTGCTTCGTTGCCGCACAAATCAAATCCGACAACGCCTAGATCGCGATGTGCTATTGCAGCTTGAAGCATTTCAGCAGCGATCTCAACACTCTCATGTCGATTAACAGCAACAATCAGCTTTACTTGAATATTGTTATCTTGAGCAGCATGTTGTACAGCTTCACACACCCAACGTACCACTTGCTCAATAGGAAAGCCCATTAACTTCGCTTGAGCGTAGGGTGTAAAGCGTAATTCCATATAGTGGATATTATCTATTGCTGCATCTTCAACTGCTTCATAAGCGATACGTTGAATAACATCTTCTGAGACAAAAAGTTGTCGTAAAACACTAAACTTAGTCAAAAACTGTGCGCTGGTGGCGGGGTCTTCGCGGGTCATTTGCACATAAGGACGCAAGAATTCTGTTTCGTAAGATGGCAAAGGGATATTGTAGCGTGTCGCAATATCAACGAGGGTTGTTAATCGGATGGAGCCCTCTAAGTGACGATGTAGCTCGATTTTGGGTAAATCTTTCAACATTTGCCATAAGCTGCTACTACGATCTACGGCATCTGTAACTTCAAAAGCCATTTATTGTACCTTCCCCTTAAATTAAATAGGCAAAAAGACGCTAAAAGTTGTGCCTTTGCCCACCGTACTTTCAACAGTTACATATCCACCATGTGCTTCTACAATTTGCTTGACAATAGAAAGACCAATGCCAATGCCTTCTTGGCTGATGCCGGGCACACGATAGAAACGTTCAAAAATACGTTTTAATTTATCTTCAGGTATGCCCTCGCCCTGATCACTAACACTGATACAAGCATAATTATCTTTTCGGATCATCGTTATGGTGACTGTACCACCATCTGGAGAAAATTTGACTGCGTTACTAATCAAATTTTGCAACACTTGCTCTATGCGTAAAGTATCGATATTCATCTCTGGTGGCTTATCTTCAATATTGAGTACGATGGCAACGTTGCGCGTCATATAAGCTATTTGAGCCGATTGGTGCACTTGTTGAACAATTTTTGTAATATCTTCAATGTCACGCTGGAGTGTTTCTGGTCGAATTTTTTCAACTTCTAGAATATCGTTAATGAGCCGTAACATATTATCTGTTTTGCGATCAATAATTTTTAAGGCTTCGGCTTGTTCTCGTGTAATTTCTCCTAGCTCACCTACTGCCATTAATCCTACATAGGCACGTATATAGGATAGAGGCGAACGGAGCTCATGACTTACGTTGTCCACCAATTCTTGCCGCAATTGATCTAGCTCTTTAAGTTCATGATAAGCCGCTGATAGTTTTTCAGCTGTTGCACGAGCACTCATGAGCAGATGCCAATTTTCAAGCACAGCCGCAGTTTGTGCAGCAACAATTTCTATAAGCTGTAGGTGAGTATTCTCAAATGCTAGGGGGTGGGTGCTGCCTACTACCAAAACACCTAAATGTGATTGCCGAGAGATAAGAGGCGCTGCTATTAACGAGTGTGTTCTAGAATCAAAAAGCTCGCTGATTTCTTGTTGGTTAAAAATTTGGGCAGTTTTTAATTCTAAGAACTGCGTTATTATTTGTAGACTAACTTCAAAAGAACGCTCATTTGAAGAAGTTGTGATATGGAAGTTTTCTTCTGCTTCTTTTTTTAGTGCTATAAAGCTAAAATGCGCTTCAAAAATATCTGTTAAAGTTGCAACTACTACCTTTGTTATTTTCTCAGGATCATCAGCAACAGTGATACGTTCTGCAAGTTGATGCAAGGCTTTTACTTGATATAACTGGCGCTGTAGGTTGTTATATAGTCGTGCGTTGTAAATTGCTAATGCTGTAGGGCTAGCCAATGACTCTAGCATAGCAACATCTTCATCAGTAAATGCATTGGTTTTTTGGCTCTGCACAGACATTATCCCTACAACTTGATCGTAAACAACTAGCGGAATAAAAACTCCGCTTTTTGTTCTTGTGCCATAATTTTCTGATGGAACGGGGAGATAATCGTGCTCTATGTCCTGTATCACTAGTTTCTGCCGATTCTCAATCACCCATCGACTAAGGCTAGATTGTTTGCTCAAAGAAATGGTGTAATCAGGTAGCCGCTCATCCCCGTCATATACATGTCGCAAGGTAATGCACTGGGTCTGTTCATCATACAGTCCCATGAAAAAATGCTTTGTTTCCATTAGTTCGCTGATGCGTTCATAGAGAACCGATATAATTTGTTCAACATCAAGCTGACTAATGGCAAGCGCAATATCATTAATGATTTGTAGTCGCTCGTGTTGTCGAATTTGTTCCTGATAGTTACGGACAATCAGCAAAAATTCATTCCGATCAGCTAAGGGAGTAAATTTCGCGTAAACAGGAATCGATCGACCATCTTTATGTGTAGCTGTTGTGTAAAGTTCTAGAGATGTGTTGGAGGAGTTTGGCTGATGCTGATGAAAATTCTGCCATTGATTAAGGGCTGTTTCTAGGGCTTGTGGTACAACGAAGTAGCTTAGCGGCATTCCAATAATTTCAGAAGGAGCATAGCCAAGCGCAGTTGCAATGACTTGGCGTATATAACCATCGTACCCCACGATGAGAATGGATTCAGCGTTTGAGTTTTGTGAAAGATGTTCCATCAGTATTTGAGCCACATTTACTCTATTGGTCTGCTTATTTTAATTATATCTTAACGCTTTTGGGGTGGTGTTAATGTTTTCCCATCACTAGCGTATACAAGCCATCCCCAATAGCGCCATGTAATAACTAAACCTAAACATACTCCACCTGCTAAAGATAGGGTATATACTAACGATAGCACATTATCGCCTTCTTTAATGCTAAAGTCTTGTTCAGATAAGCTAAGACTTAAAAGGCGAGTAATAGTGCTGATGATTGTAAGAAGTGCTGCTCCGTAATATCCTCGATACCATCGCGCAATTTTAAGCACTTCTCCCAAACGCCGACTTATCTCGGCAAGCACTAACAAGACGACAGTAATCGCTAATGGCCCAAGCGCGCTCAGTAATAGTAAGATAGTCATCATTTGAGCTTTCGTCTATTAGTCATGCAATGATAAAGCCTTAAACTTAGGCCAAGTAAATAAAGGCCACTTAAAAAAGTTAGGCTATCGGCAATGAGATCGTGTCCCCATTTGTCTAGGCTTACATAACGAATTGATGATAGGCCAAATAGCACTACTGGGAACACATACCATCGATAATAGGTTTTCTGTTGAGTGTTAGCCTCATAAAAGCGAGCAATTAGGGCTACGATAAAAATCATCAAGGCAAGCGCAAACCAAAAAACGAGTAGTGCTACTTGGCTTATAGTGATAGTTTCCATTAGCTTTTACTAAGTTTTTGGCGATGTCTGGCCAGAATAAAAACAAATTAATTTAACTTTATTGTCTATGTTGTTAGAAAAATTGGCTAGTATGAAGAGTAATATTTTAGGAAAATCTAGCGGTTTTCTATGTGGTTTTAATCCAAATACAAACGCTGCCCTCTATAAAATAGCTAAGAGGGCAGCATTTAGGAAATTGCTTAATAAGATATGTTGTTAGTTTTTGATGCGTTCTCTCCGCATAGGTGCACTGGTTGACTGATCGCTGCGGAGGTGACAGTTCTTATACTTTTTACCGCTTCCACACCAACAAGGATCATTACGCCCCAACTTAGCAGTATTGCGTATAGGTTCTGGTTTAGATTTTTGAGCGGCCTCGCTAGCAGATGCTGCTTGTGCTTCTCGCATTTGGATAATACGGCGTTGTTCTAGGCGTTCTTTAGCGTTGATCGTGAAGTTATATAAGTTCTTCACGGCTTGATGGCGCACTTCTTCTTGCATACCTTCCCACATCTTATAGGCTTCGATCTTATACTCGACCAAAGGATCACGTTGGCGTAGTGCTTGTAAGCCGATGCCTTCGCGCAATATATCTAAGTCCGTAAGGTGGCGAATCCATAGATCGTCAATGGCACGAAGAAGCGCTTGTCTCTCAATATTGAGAATATGTTCAGGATTATCAATGTCTTCTACCGCTTTTTCATAGACCATCAAAGCGCCCTTCAAAAGCTCGTTGGCGACATCTTCAATGGTATCAAAGCGCGCAAGCGTTTCTGCCGTGATATGCGCTGGAACGGGGTATAGCGTTACGGCTTGACGATATAACTCTTCTAAATCCCATTCTTCACGTTCATCAGGAAGAATTGAATAGCACAATTCTTGAATTTCCTTCGCGATCATCTCCTCTATGCGTTGGCGAAGCTCTTCAGGGGTTGCGTAGAGTATATCATCGCGCTGGCGATAGGTTGCCTTACGTTGTTTGTCGACTACATCGTCATATTCCAACACGCGCTTACGCATGTCAAAATAATAACCTTCAACGCGCGTTTGGGCTTGTTGAATAGACTTACTAATCCACTTATGCTCAATGGGTAGTTCTTCTGAGCCTGTGAAGCGTTGTAAGAAGCCCTTCACACGCTCAACACCAAAGCGTTGCATCAAGCTGTCTTCAAGGCTCAAATAAAAACGACTTTCACCCGGATCGCCCTGCCGTCCAGAGCGCCCACGTAGCTGATCATCAATACGGCGCGCATCGTGTCGTTCAGTACCAAGTACGTATAACCCGCCTGCTTTCAGTACAATTTCACGATTAGCAGCAGCTTCTTCTTTTGCTTCGGCGAGGGCTGCTTCCCACTGTTCAGGGGTTGCTTGTGTGAATTCGATCCCTTGTTTGTGCAGCTTCTCGCGTGCCATACCTTCAGGGTTGCCGCCTAGCAAGATGTCAACACCACGTCCTGCCATGTTGGTTGCAATGGTGACTGCACCGGGCTTACCAGCCTGTGCGATGATGGCTGCCTCGCGAAAATGTTGCTTAGCATTCAAGACTTCATGTTTTACATTTGCTTTTTTAAGAAGTTTAGAAAGATGTTCGCTTGTTTCAATAGCGACAGTACCCACAAGAATGGGTTGCCCACGTTGGCTGCGCTCTCGAATATCTTCAACCACTGCGTTCCATTTTGCGCGCTCAGAAATGAAGATTAAGTCTTCATGATCTTGGCGGATCACGGGACGGTGGGTAGGAATTTGCACCACGTTTAAGCCATAAATCATATAAAATTCTTGGGATGATGTGGCTGCCGTACCCGTCATACCCGCTAGTTTTTCATACATGCGGAAGAAGTTTTGAAAGGTGACTGTCCCTAATGTGAGATTTTCACGTTGAACCTCAACACCTTCTTTGGCTTCAATGGCTTGATGCAACCCTTCAGAGAAGCGTCGCCCATGCATTAAACGGCCGGTGAATTCGTCAACAATGATGATTTGGCCATTTTCAACGACGTATTCTTTATCACGATGATAGGCAACTTTTGCCCGCAGTGCATTATCTAGGTAGGGTAAAACATGCGAGTTTTCAGGGCTATAGAGATTATCGCCTACCATTTTACCTGTGCGTTTGAAGGCTCTTTCAATTTTCTCAATACCGCGTTCGGTTAGATAGACAGCCTTCGTTTTCAAGTCATACACATAATCGCCATCGGGTTCTTCTAACTCAACCGATTCTTCAGAGGATGGCTGTAATGGGCGTACAAGCTCTGCAAAAACATGGTAAAGCTCAGAGGGTTCTGCTGCTGTACCCGAAATGATGAGTGGTGTACGCGCCTCGTCAATTAAAATGTTGTCGATCTCGTCGACAATGGCGTAATAATGACCACGTTGAACCTTATCTTCTGGGCGCATAACCATATTGTCACGCAGATAATCAAAGCCGAACTCATTATTTGTGCCATAAGTAATATCGGCTTGGTAGGCTTCACGCCGAGAGATCGGTCTTAGATTCTGATAGCGATCATCGTCACTTTTATAGTCAGGATCGTACATAAAGGAGCCTCTTTGTTGGGCGCTGCTTTGGATCACTGCACATGATACGCCCAAGAAGTGATAAATCGGCCCCATTTGTTGCACACCCACTTTTGACAAATAGTCGTTTGGAGTGACAAGGTGTACACCGCGCCCAGTGAGGCTATTCAGGAAAAGCGGTAGTGTGGCGACAAGCGTTTTACCTTCACCGGTTTTCATTTCGGCGATTGCACCACTGTGAAGCACAATACCGCCAATGAGTTGTACATCATAATGCACCAGCCCAATCGTGCGTCGACTTGCTTCACGGACGAGCGCAAATGCCTCTGGTAAAAGTTGCTCTAAAGATTCGCCCTCTTCTTGATGTCGGCGCTTGAGTTCAGCAGCCAAATCACGAAGGGCATCATCAGACATTTGGCGCATCTTTTCGCCAAGCTGGTTAATTTCATCTACTTGTGCTTGATAACGACGCAAAACCCGTGTACGCGGGTCACCCATTACCAAGTTGCGAATATTGTTTAACATAGAGTCTCTCTCTCGCAAGCATAACTTGCACTTTACATCAATTCACGCGCTCATTATAGCACTACACTATAAACAAATTATTGGCGTATTCCACGAATTTTATTGGCGTGCTTCCCATTCCCGAATGACATTGCGGATAAAGTCGCGAATGTCGGGATCAATCACGTCTTCGACTTCAGCATAAGAACGTCCATCTACTTCAATACGTAGACTACCATCAGGATTAGAGCGCACATGAATACTACGCTGTTGATAGATGGGGCTTTGCATCAATCGAAATTGTAACAGTTCTTCAATTTGGTCGGCGATACTTCCAACTTTAGGCGTAGGTTGTACGGGGGTAATTGCTTCTGACGCAGTGACAAGCGGCGGAGCTACCGGCTTTGACTGATTAGCCCAATCACCTTGCTGAGAAAAAACTGCTGTCCGTTTTTGAAAATTAGGAGCAGGAAGGCCTATAGATAGCGCTCCCGCTTGGGCTGTGCGCCCCAGCTCTTCCACTACAGCAATAAACCGACGTGCAAAAGTACGGTCTCCTAATTCTGGGATGGTCTGAAAAATCCGTTGTCCCATTTGAATAATGAGCACGCCCTCCGTCACATCACGCCATACACGCATAATCTCAACAGCATCTTCTGGAATCTCATTGCTGCCTGCGACATAGGTTGCCCCGGCGCGTTGTGGTGGTTCTGCAACGGGAATGTCCTCAATGGGAGCTGATGATGATGATGTTGTATCTTTGGGTATATCGGAAGATACAGGTTCTGATAATTCTGAGATAGGCAGCTCTGCTGGCATAGAATACGTCGCTGCCTCTTCTTTAGGTGGTGTCATGAACATGCTTGCGAGATCAGGTTCGGGTAATTTCTCTGTCAGGTCATCTAAAGATGGCATGAGCATCTCATCTTGAGAAGTTGCTGACGATGAAGATGGTACTCCTTGCTGAGAGAAATTTTTGAAAATATTGTAAAATTGCACGAAAATATTGGGCAATGGTGGCTCACCAGCACGTTTACGCCTGCGGCGTTCATTGCTGCGCTGAACAGCTAATACAAAAAATGTGACCCATACAAAACCCAAAAAAATAACTGCAAGAATCAGGTTGATGATACCACTTTGGCTAATAAAATCAGTGAACGAATCGTTACTCATTTTTGGTTACTCTCGTTGACAATTTGGGCAAAAATGCGTGCCACGCTGTGCGATAACGATTTTTTGAATGTTTGCTTCGCCGCATGTTCGACAAAGCTGATTGGTCTGTGCATATACACGTAATCCATCCTGTGCAGAACCCTTACTGCCATCGGGTTTGCGATACCAATTGACACTGGCCCCTTCGCGCGCAATCCCTTCTTGAAGTACTTGGCGAATAGCTTTCCATAGCGCTTCTTTTTCATGAAGTGCTAGGTCTTGAACGGTGCGGCGCGGATGGATTTTGGCAAGATGGAGGGCTTCGTCTGCATAAATATTGCCAATTCCAGCTATAAACCTCTGATTCATGAGCAAAGGCTTGATTTTACCAGTGCGTTCTTCAAGAGATGCCAACCAGACATCTAAGGTGAATTCATCAGACAACGGCTCTGGGCCAAGATGCCCAATGACTGTCTCAGGATTTGATACAAGGTATACACGACCAAATTTACGTGAATCTGAGAATCGTAACTGAGATTCATTATCAAGCTGAAATCGAAAGTGCACCCATTTATCTGCGTGTGCTGTTGTGGTGTTTGGAACGACATATAAACGACCTGTCATCTTAAGATGAATGATCAATGTATCAACATCAAGATCGATTAAAATATATTTAGCACGGCGACGCACATCACGAATCTTTTGATGCTGTATGCGATCTAAAAAAATAGATGGCGGGGGTTCTGCTAACCCTTTAGGCCAATCAAGCCATGCTGATTCTATACATCGATGAATTAATGTAGGGCGTATCCCGCGCACCGTTGTTTCGACTTCAGGTAACTCTGGCATCTTATTCTCTAATTCTATCGTATTCCTTGTTGATGCAAGCATTCTGTACAAACACCATAACAAATGCCTACATCCTTTGTCTAGAATAATAGCATTTTAAAATTTTTAGCGGATTTATCCAAAATTGTATCGCGTAAAGTTGAATCACTAATAAGCAATTGGTATAGTATAAGATGAAGTTATGTTTTCGCCAAAATCAACTGATTGGTTTAGCGATCATAGGTTGATCAGCTTTTTTCCTCATGTAAGTAACCGTGTACGCTTCTCTCTAAAGTTTTTGAAATCTATCTTGTATAAAAAAGTAGAAAGGATTGCGAAAGCTAAAGTTGATGTATGCATCAATCAACGGCTTTCGTCCAAAAAATTATGAGCACTACGAAGCCTCAGACTGCTGTTGATGTTGAAAAAGACCCTTTAATTGTAATTGCGTCAAATCGTGGGCCATTTTCTTTTTCACGAGATGAAAATGGCGATTTTAGTGTTCGACGTGGTGAAGGGGGATTAGTAACAGCTTTATGGGCATTGGCTCAACAAAATAAGGTGTTGTGGATTGCTGCAGCGCTAAGCGATGATGATCGCGCTTGGGCTGCTCAGCACGCCAATAAGATCACTGAATTTTCTGGTATTTTTTTGAAGCTCATTACACCTGATCGCGAACAGTACGATCTATATTATAACGAAATTTCAAACCCACTTTTGTGGTTTATCCATCATGAGCTATGGGATGTTCCTCGTTCGCCTGTCATTACGCGGCGCGTCTGGGAAGCATGGGATGCTTATAGGGCTGTGAATGAACAATTCGCAGAAGTCATCGCTGAATCTGTTGAAGAGATGTCTCAGGATGATGAAGACCGCCCTATAATTGTCTTCCCACAAGATTATCATCTCTATATGGTGCCGTATTTTCTTAGAAAACGAGTGGGGGATCGGGTTCAAATTCAACCTTTTATTCATATTCCATGGCCGGGGCCAGATGCATGGCGCTTGTTCCCTGAAAAAATGCGAACAGCTATTATAAAGAGCTTGCTCTCTTCAGATCGGATCGGCTTTCAAACAAAGCGAGATGCTTTTAATTTTGTGCAAACAGCGCGCTTTCATCTCAACGATGCACATTCTTATGGAGCTCGCGACAGCATTACTTACCAAGAGCGCAAAGTTGCAGCTCGCGCTTATCCGATCTCAGTTGATGTAGAAAAAGTGCAAGCCATTGCTGAAGAGCCACAAACACAACTACTGAAAAATCAACTTTTACAAACAGTGGGAGATGGCAAGTTGATCTTACGGGTTGATCGTGTGGAGCCCAGCAAGAATATTCTACGTGGTTTGCAGGCTTACCGCACATTACTAGAAGAGCATCCCGAACATCGGGGCAAAGTAGTCATGATGGCTTTGTTAGTCCCTTCGCGCATGGAAGTTGAACACTATCAAAGCTACCTGAAAGAGATTATGGCCGAAGCGGGTATGATCAACGCAGATTTTGCGACAGAATTTTGGGAGCCCGTACGTACTATCTTAGGAAATAACTATCATCGCGCAATTGCCGCAATGCAACTGTATGATGTATTGCTGGTTAATCCTATCGCGGACGGTATGAACTTAGTTGCAAAAGAAGGTGCACTCGTAAATCAACGTAATGGGGTTCTTTTGCTTTCAGAATATGCAGGTGCTTTTTATGAAATGGGAGAATATGCCCTAAGCATTACGCCTGTTGATGTCTATGGTACAGCAGAAGCCATGCACCATGCTCTAACAATGGATATGGCAGAGCGTGCAGAACGCGCCGAAAAATTGCGCGAGATAGTAGCCAATAGCGGGGTAACGTATTGGTTTCATCGGCAAGTGGCAGATGCCATGCACGCTCTACGCGCTACCTATCGAACATCACCCGAAGAACAATAAAGGAGGGAACTATGCGCAAGCCAAAAGTTGTTACCGTGACATTAAATCCAACATTAGAGCGCACAATTGTGACGCATTTTTTAGCACTTGGTTATCGTAATACTGTAACTGAGCCAGCTCGTCTTGATGCTGCTGGACATGGTTTGAACATTGCTCGCGCTTGTCATCATATGATTTGTGATACCAATGCCATCATTGTGCTAGGTAATGACCCAACAGCAAAAACATATCTTAGCTTGCTAGAAGCAGAGCCTTTTGACAAAACTGTTTTACCTATTGCTAGCCGTACAAATACAGAAACTGTTATATACGATACTGGTCATCAGAATGAAACTCGCATTCTTGAGTGTACGGCAGAAATGACCTCTGAAGATATTGATGTTGTGGCACAAACATTAAAGCAACTCATCCAGCCAAATGACTATGTGGTATTTGCTGGTGAATTACCCAATGGCGCACCCATCGATACTTATGCACACTTAACGGATGCTGCGCAAGTGGCGGGGGCTAAAGTCGTTCTAGTGACTGAAGGACGTGCTTTAGAACACGCGCTTCATGCTCAACCTGAACTTGTTATGATGACCAATAGCCAGTTAGAGGCCTATTTTAATTATCCGATCCGCACAAGTGAAAGCGTGATCGCCAGCGCAAACAAGTTACAAGAAGCAGGTGCGTTAAGAGTTTTAATCGTTAATGACGAGTATCGTTTAGCAATTCTTGTTGACGAAGAGCAATGTTGGTTTGCTGGTTTGCCAGAAGAAGCACGAGGGACTTCAAGCGGTGTTTGGGATGCTTTACTGGCTGGTTATCTTACGGGGCGTGTTAATAAACGGACACTCGATAAATCACTGGAATTGGGCGCTGCAGCAGCTGCTTATACTATCGATCATGTTGGCAATGAGTTTGGTACCCTAAAAGAAGTTAAGTCATATCAAGATGTTGTTGATGTTACTTCTGTTGATGAAGTAGATACGACAACGCACCCCTAATATTAATGTGGAGTCCTGTCAAAAGCTGTGACTCCACATTTTGAGCATCTCGCTACGATTTACACAGACTTTCTCGACTTCTTCTGAATTTGTAGGTGGTTCTTGTCGAAGTGAGACATTTCCCCCCCCCGTGACTAATCGCTAGCGTGTCTTAATGATGGGAGCAAAATCAATCACGACGACTAACAACGGTATCAGCTAGTGTGGATGGATCGCGTCGCTTAC
Source organism: Chloroflexota bacterium (assembly GCA_003697365.1). Lineage (GTDB taxonomy): Bacteria > Chloroflexota > Anaerolineae > Aggregatilineales > J027 > J027. Next base: position 23,407 of record RFGP01000065.1, read on the forward strand.
CCACAAGCTCTATTTTAGTAAAAGGCGAAGTCAGAATTTCAACGATACCATTATCAAAAAACCAAACCGGTGCTGGTATATCGTCAATACGAACACTTTCAGGTTCATTGGGCAACCCAATAATTTCA
>RFGP01000066.1 GCA_003697365.1 Chloroflexota bacterium
ATTTTTGTCTTCAAATACCCCAATAAAAACTAACATATCTTGCGCTTACAACAAACAATTTGTTATATTTAGGTTAATCGTTTAAGTTATTTTGGCAAAAGCTACACTGTTTTATCTAGGCAAGGCTAATACTTTAAAATAACTCAATGACCAAGTATAACGAACCATACTCATTCGCCTTGAACAGAAAAACAGAGGGTTAAATCGCCATGAGCACAATTAAAGATGTTGCTGCAGAAGCTGGAGTATCCATTGCCACCGTGTCATACGTTCTAAATGGCACCAAAAAGGTTTCTAGAGAAGTAGAGGAACGAGTATTAGCTGCAGCGCAAAAGTTAAATTATCGAGCAAATTCAACAGCGCGCAACTTGCGTCGTAATGAAACTCGCATCATTGGTTATGAAATCCCCTACCCTAACAAGGGAGATGATGCATCACTGATGCAGCTTTTTGTTTATGGCATTTCGCTAGAGGCGGCTAATTATGGGTATCACATTATCACTTTCACTGTGCCAGAGCGCCGTAATCCCATTGAACACTATGAGCATATGATTCACAGCGATCGTGTTGATGGTTTTATTCTCACAGACACAAACTGGAAAGATGAGCGTATTCATTTCTTGCTTGATCATAAAATCCCGTTCGTAAGTTTTGGACGTACTAGGACAGAACGCGACTACCATTATGTTGATGTTGATGGTGCGTATGGAATTCAACAAGTTGTTGAGTATCTAATACGCAAGGGACATAGACAAATAGCCTTCATAGCATGGCCTGAAAACTCTTTAAGTGGTGACGGAAGATTACAAGGCTATATAGAAACGCTAGAAAAATCTGGCCTAGACTACGATCCTAAATTCATACGCCGTGTTCATAATACTGCCAATGCTGGATATGAGGCTGCGAGAGAGCTGCTCACACAAGAGCCCCTCCCTACGGCGATAGTCTGTGTCAGCGATATTATCGCCATTGGCGCTATTCGCTATGCGCAACAGCATGGACTTGCAGTGGGAAAAGATATTGCAATTTCAGGATTTGACGATCTCGCGCTAGCTCAATTTGTTACGCCAGCTTTAACTACAATTTCTCAGCCTATCGAAGAAATAGAACGTGAAGTAGTACGTTTGCTCATTCGACAACTGAATGGAAATCCAGACCCAAATCACCAAATACTCATCAAACCCAAACTCATTATTCGAGAAAGCACTTAAAAAGGATTCATCACACAATGAACCCATCAGAACGAACTTGGATTGTTCAAGAAAAATTCTTTCAACCCCAACAGCTACATTACTATGAAACTATATTTACTATCGGCAACGGTTATTTAGGGACACGTGGTACATTTGAGGAAAGTTTTCCTAATGAACGCGCTTCAACATTAGTACATGGCATATTTAATCACCACCCTGATGATCTAGTTCCCGATCTTGCCAATATTCCCTCATGGTTTGATATTTCTATAAAAATTGGCGATGAAAATTTCAGACTAGATCAAGGCAAAATATTAGGGTATCAACGCCAACTCGATCTACGAACAGGTGTTTTATGGCGTGGAGTTTTATGGCAAAGCCCAAACGGAAAAGTCCTACGTATTCATAGCCAACGTTTTGCAAGTATGGCAAATCCTCATTTATTAGTTCAACACGTTCAAATCAAGGCTCTATCAGATATTGAAAACTGTACTATTAAAATGCTGATCTCATCAGAAAAGGCACTCAATATGGCCTATACTGAAGCAGGAGTCAAATTAGTTTCACATTGGGAAGATCAGCAAATAGGTATCGGCCACACAAACCGCATTTGGTGGTCTGGAAAAACTAATCAAAGTGGTTATGAAGTCTTGCTAAAACAAGATTTTTATGTTGATGGAGAGAGATTCCGATTTGTTCCAACTCAAGACAATGGCCGTATTGGGGTTTCTATCCAAACTGATAGCTCAGAACACATAACATTGCAGCATGGTGATGAGATTTCAATCACCCGATTAACTGCTATTGTCACAAGTCGTGATACTAGCAATCTACACCAATTCAGCGAAGAAATTTTAGATCAACTACAAGGCAAAACGTATATAGATTTACTCGCCGAAAGTAAGCACGTTTGGGATGAGCTGTGGAATGACTTTGACGTTGAGATCGAAGGCGACGAGTACGCGCAACTTGCTATTCGTTTCGTAAGCTATCATCTGCTCATTGCAGCCCCACGTCATGATGATCGTGTAAGTATTGGGGCAAAATCGCTATCAGGTGCAGGATACAAAGGGCATGTTTTTTGGGATACCGAGCTATTCATGTTGCCACCATTCATTCTATCTCGTCCAGAAATTGCCCGTAATCTGCTCATGTATCGGTATCACAATTTAGAAGGTGCTCGTAAAAAAGCAGCTGAAGCCGGTTATAAAGGCGCTATGTTCCCATGGGAAAGTACGGACACTGGCGAAGAAACCACGCCCCGTTGGACATTGCCCGATAAGGATGGTAAACGCATTCGTATCTGGACAGGCGATCACGAGCAGCATATTTCATCTGATATTGCGTTTGCCATTTGGCTCTATTGGCAATGGACAGGTGATGATGATTTCATGCGCGATTATGGCGCTGAGATATTCCTAGATACTGCAGTTTTTTGGGCTAGCCGCGTTGAATGGAATAAGGAACAAAATCGCTATGAGTTGAATCTACAAATTGGCCCAGATGAATTTCATGAGAACATCAATAACTCCGTTTATACAAACACAATTGTTGCATGGCATGTTCGTCATGCGCCAATCATATTGAATTGGTTACAACACCAAAACGCGGCAAAATACGAACAGCTTCGCCAATTATTAAACATTGATGACACAATTGTGGACAAATGGAATGACATAGCAGATAAAATGTATATACCTCGTCATGAAGCGCTCGGTGTTTATGAACAGTTTAATGGCTATTTTGATCTCAATTATATTGATGTAGAAGCCTATACGCCGCGTACTACCAGCCTTGATACAATATTAGGGCATGAAAACACTGTTAAATCTCAAGTGATTAAACAAGCCGATGTCATTATGATGATCGCGCTTTTTGGCGAGCAACTAGGAGACCGAGAAGAGCTCTTGCGTAACTGGCGGATATATGTCCCACGTACGGCACACGACTCTTCTTTAAGCTCAGCTATTCATGCTTGGGTAGCTGCTCGACTAGGCTTAGAAGAAGAGGCTTATGATCTATGGATTAAATCAGCAGCCATTGACCTTGATAACACTAAAGGTAATGTTCAAGATGGTATTCATGCGGCGGC